>CAVVLV010000002.1:0-335368 GCA_963749235.1 uncultured Thermoplasmata archaeon
GTCCCTCGTAGGAGCGGAAGGAACTCCGGGGAGTCGGCCCCGTTCTCCTCCGTGATTCGGGCGTCCAGCACGACGTGGGTGGTCGTGCCGATGGCGAGATGGGCCTTCACCCACCGATGGGTTCGACGGGGGTCGTGGTGCTCGGTGCACCACGCGCCTCGGCAGGTCGTGCAGAACCCGCTGGAGTCGGTCGCGACGGTTCGGCCGTTCTCGAGCTCCCGCACCGGTTCCGCGGAGCGATGAATCGGCCGGACCAGCCAGGGAGTCGTCGTCGGGGAGAGGAACAGGCGCGAGGGGGTGTTGTAGCTCGGCACATGGGCGAGGGATCCCTTCCCGTGGAGGGTCAAGAGCAACCCCCGAGCGCGGCGACCGGATTCCATCGAGTGGACCTTGCGCACCGCGCAGAAGAACTGGGTGCGCAAAGGGATCGGCGGGCGGCCCGGAGTGCCGATCGGCCGCAAACGCTGCGGAATCTCCTCGAGGAGGTCCCACAGGAGCGCGTCCAACATCGGGTGCTCGGCCTGTTGCGCGGCGTCGTACCCCGGCCAGTCTTGGGGATAGGTCGGGCGGAGTGGGGTCGCATCCGCCCTGTCGGGGGCGGGCCACGGAACGCCGGCGGTGAGGGCCAGGAACTCGACCACCGCTGCCACGTGCTTGCAGGCGGTCTGCTGATCGGCGTAGTCCGGACACTCGCACGTCCAGCGGAGGCCATCCAAGCGGACCCCGTACGAGCCTCGTCCGCTCGCGGAGCGGACACGAAAGAGTCCCGGGGCGACCGACTCAACCGCGCCGTCCTGGACCGCGAGGGGGTGGCCACGCTGGAGGCGACGGGCCGAGATCATGGGTCGAGGCGGACCACCCGGACCCGCTTGCCGATCCAGTGATGAGGGACGAGCACGCGGGCCGAGGTGGCGCACTTCCTCGCCACTTTCTCGACCATCTCGTAGCCCTCCATCGAAAGAGTCACGGGTCCCCGGGCTACGGAACGACGGCGAGACATTGCAACTATATTGTATCACCCGACGATAAACCCTTCGGTACGAAGAACGCCCTCCTCGTTCCTACGACGCGGTTCCGTCGAGATTTAGTGTCAGACCCGGGAGAATCTGTGTCAGGGATTCTGTTTCATCCCAAAGCTGTCGGCACGGGCCATCCCCCGAATCTGCGTGCGACGTTCTCGCACTCACGGGAAGCGGGGCGGGTCAAGCGGGCCCAGCACCACCTCACCGGTGGGAGCCGGCACCGGGCGGAACGGGGAGAGGGTCGCACCGCATCTTGGGCAGAACTGGGCCCCCGGCGGGGCAGGACGCTGGCATCGCGCGCAAGCGGACAGCACACTCCGGACAGTGGCCCCGGGCTAATGGACCCGTCGAAAGCCCTGCCCTCGGGTCCGCTCGGAGCGAATCCGTCAATCCCAACTGCTCGCCGCCGCGCCGACCGTCCGGTACGGTTCGACAATAGGGGAACTTCCGGCCGCCTCGGTCCGGCAATCGCCGGACGTACCGACCGGCGCTGGACACGGGTTCAAGTAGGATGAGCGCCGGGAAGAAAGTGAGGCGAAGAAGGTGGAACCATGGCCGAACTTTGTGCGCGGTGCGGAGGGTCGTTCGCGAGCCCCTCCGAGCTCATGACCCACGTACGGAAAGCCCATCCCGAACGGAATCCCGCCGAGACGCTCGCCATGAACCCCGCGTCCCGGACCCCGGGGTTCGTGTGTTCCTTCTGCGGTCGAACGTTCGCTTCGCCGGAGGAGCTCGCCCGACACGACCTGAAGCCGCACCGGCTCACGCGGCGCTTCGGACGCGTGTCGCCGACCTGACGGGCAACGGGCCGCGCCCGCGCACCGTTAAATAGCGTGGACCCTAGGCCCCGCCCCGTGAGCCGAGGACCCCCCCCCACGGGGGGTTCCGCTGACGCAGTGAACCATGGCGCGACCAATTTACGTACGATTTGAGACACCGAACGACCTCGCCGACAAGGCCCTCCAGCTCGTCCAGGTGGCGAGCGAGACCGGCAAGATCCGGGTCGGGACCAACGAGGTCACGAAGTCCAGCGAACGCTCCGAGGCGAAGCTCGTGGTCATGGCCGAGGACGTCGACCCCGTCGAGATCCTGGTCCACATCCCGATGCTCTGCGAGGAGAAGCGCATCCCGTACATCTACGTCCCGAAGAAGCAGCGGCTCGGCCAGTCGGCCGGCCTCTCGAAGTCCGCCGCCAGCGTCGCGGTCGTGGAACCCGGCGAGGCGAAGGGCCTCCTCGACGAGATTGCGGCCCAGTTCCCGAACTTGAAGAAGTAGCGGGAGATCGGGAGCGGGACCGTCCATGGCGGAAGACAAGGGATCCCCGGCCGAAGTGGTCGAGCTGGTCGGCCGCACCGGCATGGCCGGCGAGGCGACCCAGGTCAAGGTCCGGGTCCTCGCGGGTCGGGACCGGGGCAAGATCATCACGCGCAACGTCGCGGGACCGATCCGGCTCGGCGATGTGCTCATCCTCCGTGAGACCGCCCGCGAAGCCCGCAAACTCTCGGTGCGGTAGGGAACGCCCATGGTCGTGAAACGCCAGTGCTCATTCTGCGCCGCCGAGATCGAACCCGGCACGGGCGCGATGTATGTCAAGAAGGACGGGACGATCTACCACTTCGACACCGGCTCCTGCCGCAAGCAGCAGCTCGACCTCGGCCGGGTCGGCCACCGCTTGAAATGGACCCGCGCCCACGCGCTCAAGCGCGCCGCCGACCGCTCCGCCGCGACCGCCCGCGCCGCCCCCAAGCCCGAGGGGGCCCCGGCGAAGGGATCCGGGCGGAATCGACCGCGCCCCGCTCGTTCCGAGCCGCCCGCCCCCACCGAGGAGGCGCCGAAGCCCGCTCCCGTTCCCGCCGCCGCGCCGCCGAAGGAAACCCCCCCGGCCGCTCCCGCGGGCGCGGACGCCCCGACGGCTCCGACGAAGAAGGCGGCGAAGCCCCGGACCCGGGCCAAGAAACCCGCGGACGACGCACCCCCGGCGGCCGACAAGTAGTCGCATCCGGGCCGGCGTGCCCTTCGAAGGAAATCGGTAAGTCCCGGCGACGCCGCCGAATCGTGTCATGGGCGGCCGGCCACCCTCGGGGACCTCGCCCTCGGATCTCGCGGACTATGCGTACTGTCCGCGTTCGCATTGGTACCGTCACCACCCCCCTGCCGGCGGACCCTCGCAGGACGGGCGTCGGCGGTCGGCGAGCGGGGAACGGTACCACGATCGGACCCTGCACGGGACCCGGGTCCGCTCCGAATTCGGGGTGCCCTACGCGGTCCTGATCGCGGTCGGGATCCTACTCGCCCTGGGAGGGATCATCTGGCTCCTCTACTGACCATCCTCGCCCTCGCCGCGATCATCGCGGGGGTACTGGCGGTGGCGGTGGGAGTTCGCGCCGTTCGGGTCGGACGGCACGAGGCCCGTGCCGGAGCGCTCGTATCGGTTGACGAGGGTCCGGGCCGGGCGCCGCTTCTCCGGTCGGAACGGTACGGTTTGGCCGGACGCCCCGACGAGGTCCGACGACTGAAGGACGGTCGCCACGTTCCGGTCGAGCTGAAGAGTCGCACGACGCCCCGCGGGGGGCCTCCTCGGTCGCACCGGGTCCAGGTCTGGGCCTACTGTCTCCTGCTCGAGGAGACGACCGGGGTCCCGCCCCCGTTCGGGATCCTCCGCTACTCGGACGGAGGCGAGTTTCGGCTCGCCTGGGACCGACCCGCGCGCGCCGAGCTGCTCGCGCTCCGGGCCGACCTCCTTCGACCGTACGACGGACGCGCCACCCCCTCGGTCGCCCGATGCACGCACTGCCGCTGGCGCGAGGCGTGCGACGCGAGCGCGGTCTAACGCCGTCGGGGTCCTCGCCGGGTAGTGTAGTACACTTCGGTCTGGAACGGGAGCGTGATCACCGAGCGGCCCCGGGTCGTGGGGTGCGTCGCGAGGAGGGTGCGCACCTCGCGCGCCACTTGCTGGCGATGGGCCGCTGGCAGAACCTGGATCCGGCTGACCGATAGGGCCCACGCGGGAAAGGCGGCGGCCGGCGCGCTCTGCGCGTGGGGGAACCGGCGGACGCGCGGCGGCCGGAAGGGGCTCGTCGGCCGACGGAAGGCGGCCTGCCACCCTCCTCCTCGCCGCGCGGGTCCGCGCCCTCCGTGGTGGTTCAGGATGGTGGCGAATTCCCGCGCCCACCCGGTCTGTTTCTCGCGCTCGTTCCAGAGGAGTCCGAGCCCTCCGCCCGGGCGCAGCACCCGAGCGATCTCCCGAAGGGCGGTACCTCCCTGGAACCAGTGGAACGATTGGGCCGCGAACACGGCATCCGCGAACCCGTCGGGGAGCGGGATGGATTCGGCGGATCCAGCGAGGACGGGCACCGTGGGGACTCGGCGCCCGAACTCGCGTCGCATCCCCTCCATCGGTTCGATCGCGACCACCGCCGCACCGAGCGGTAGCAGGGCCCGGGTGAATTTGCCCGTCCCGCTTCCGAGCTCGACGATCGTGGAGCCCGGACCGAGATGAAAGGTGCGACCGAGAAATCGGACCGCGTCGGCCGGGTAGCCGGGTCGCCCCCTTTCGTAGGTGGCCGCGCTCCGGTCGAAAGTGCGGATCAGCCGGGTGGTCCGTGCGTCCCTCCGCCCCGGTCCCACGTGCGCCCCCTCCGAGCCGGGAGTCGGGACGAAGGAAAGCTTTACGCGCCCGTTCGGCTCGCCTCGGTTCGATGGCGGAAGGCAAGGAAGAGCGGACGCTCGTGCTCGTGAAACCGGATGGGGTACGTCGTGGCCTCGTCGGAGCGATCGTCGCGCGCCTCGAAGCGAAGGGTCTCAAAATCATCGCCGCGAAGACGCTTCGGGTCCCTCCGGAGACCGCGCAGCGCCACTACGCGGAGCACGAAGGCAAGCCGTTCTACCCCTCCCTGATCCAGCACATCACGTCCGGTCCGGTCGTGGCCCTCGCCTTGGAGGGCCGCTCGGCGATCGCCGTGGTGCGGCTGATCACGGGCGCCACCAACCCCCAGACCGCCGCTCCCGGGACGATCCGGGGAGATTGGGGCCTCGGGATCACGGCCAACCTGATCCATGCCTCCGACTCGCCCGAGTCGGCGGCCCGCGAGCTCGCGCTCTACTTCAGCCCGGCCGAGTACCAGGCGTACTCCCGGGTGGGCGAGGAGTACTTCTAGGGCGATGGACGCCGCCCTCCCCGCCGCGGCCCGCGCGCTCGCGGCGGGCGGGCTGGTCATCTACCCGACGGACACGCTGCTTGGCCTCGGGGCCCGGGCGACCGACCGTCGGGCCGTGGCCCATCTCGAATCGACGAAGGGGCGGACGGGCCAGCCGATGTCGATCGCCGTCAGCTCCGTCGAGGAGCTCGAGACGTGGGCCGACCTCACGCCTCCCGCTCGACGTTCGGGCCCGTCGCCATCTGCCCGGCCCGTACACGATCCTCGTTCCCCCCTCCGCCCTCGCGTCCCGTACCTTCCCAACCACCGTGGTGCCGCCGGGCGGGGCCCTCGCCGTCCGGATCCCGGACCACCCGGCGGCCCGCGAACTCGCCCGCCGTGCCGGCCCGATCGTCGCGACGAGCGCGAACCATCACGGCCAACCCCCCTGCCGCACCGTCGCCGAGGCGCGTCGTGCGTTCGGCTCGCGGGTCGCGGTTTATGTCACGACACCTCCGGCGCCCTCCGGCCGCCCCTCCGTCTTCATCGACCTCCGCGGCGATCGGGCCCGTCCGGTCCCCCGCCGGTCCCCATGACGCCCTCCGACGACGAGCTCGAACGTTGGCGCGAAGCGGCCCGGATCGCGGCCCGGGCCCGGGAGCTGGGGCTCCGACTAACGGTGCCCGGAGCGCGGCGGCGCGACGTGGCCGAAGCGGTGGAAGCCTCGATCCGGGAGGCGGGCGCGCAGCCGGCCTTTCCGGCGAACCTCTCGCGCAACGACGAGGCAGCGCACTATACGCCCGACCCGGACGACGTGGAGGTCTTCGTCGCCGGGGACCTGGTGAAGGTCGACGTCGGGGCGCACTTGGACGGCGTCCTCGCCGACACCGCGGACACGGTCGAGGTCGGGGGCACGCACCGGCACGAGAACCTCATTCGGGCCGCCCGCGAGGGGCTCAAGGCCGGTATCGCGGCGGTCCGACCGGGCGGCCGGGTCGACGACATCAGTCGGGCGGTGGCCGCCGCGATCCGTGCGCGGGGGCTGAAGCCGATCGAGGACCTGACGGGCCACTCGATCGAGCGGTACCTTCTCCACGCCGGGAAATCGATCCCCAACGTTCCCGGTCGGAGCGCGGACACGTTGCAGGAGGGCGAGATCATCGCCATCGAGCCGTTCGCGACCAACGGGGACGGGCATATCGAGAACGGACCGTTCGGGAACATCCAGCGGTTCCGTTCCGATCCCGGTGCCAAGGACGTGGCGCTCGCCCGGCTCTATGCGCGCTTCCGCACTCTCCCGTTCACGGTCCGATGGGTGTCGGTCCCCGAGGAGCGCGAAGCCCTCCGGAAGGCCCGACGCCAACTCCAGACGTATCCCGTCTTCCTCGAGACCGGCCACGGCCTGGTCGCCCAGGCCGAGCACACGGTCCTCGTGGGGGCGCACGGCCCCGAGGTTCTCTCCGAGTAATCTCGGCCCGAGCGGCTCACCCTTCGAGATTGGCCCGGACGATCGTCTCGAAGTTCGCCGGCTTCGGCGGCCAGCCTTCGGTCATGTACTTGACGAACCCCTCCCGCGATCCCTGGTTCAAGGCCTCGTTCGTCGCGCGCTCGAACCCCAGGGTGGAGACGTAGCGCGGCGGCAGGGCGTGGAGCGGGCCATAGTGGGCCGGGTAGACTTCGGTCGACGGCGGGAGCCGGAAGAGCTTCTCGGTGAGGCTCTCGAACAGCGCCTCCGGGGAACCCTCTCCCAGGTCGGTGCGACCGACCGACCCCAGGAGGAGCGTGTCACCCGTGAAGATCTTGTCGCGGACTTGAAGCGTGAGATGGTCGGGAGTGTGGCCGGGGGTCTCGATCGCGACGAGCTCGCTCGCACCGAAGGATATCGCCTCGCCGCCGGTGAGCGTGCGGTGCGGGTAGGCCGCGGGCGAACGGTGGCTGAGAAAGATCGGGGCCTCGGTCGCCGCGTGGAGGGCGGAATGGCCGGCCAGGTGGTCGGCGTGGGTGTGGCTCTCGACGATCGCGACCAGCTTCCAGCGGCCCTCCTTCAACAGGGCCCGGTACGGCTCCGGATCGATACCGGGGTCGACGATGACCGCTTGCCGGGAGGCGGGGTCCCCGACGAAGTAGGTGAGGCAGCCCGTCTCCGGTCGGGGGAGCTGGCGGAGCAGGAGGCCCGGACTCGGCATGTCGGCGGGATACCGACCGACGTGCGGCTCCACTTCCCGGGCGTACTCCTCGATCCCGCCCTCGAGCGCGGCGACGCGGGTCCACCCCCGGGACAGGAGGAACTCGGCCGCCACGCGGGCCTGGAAGCCCAAGTGGTCGTACACCACGATCGCGCGATCATGCGGGAGGTTCGGGGACTCGCGTTCGAGCTCCTCGAGCGGGATCGACCGGTCGCCCGGGAGGCGCGCGAGCCGACGCTCGCGGGTCGGCCGGACATCGAGGAGGAGGGGTCGATCCTCGGCCGCGAGCAGACGGGCCAGCTCCCGTGGCGCGACGAGCGGGACCGCGCCGGCCCGCGGCGGGCGGACATACGGGTGCGGGACGGGGTCGGTCGTGTCGACCATGGTACTGGCCTACCGGGAACGCCGGAGTAAGAACTTAGCGGGGGAACCGGGCGCCGGGCCCGCGGGAGGCCCGCCTCGGTGGCCGGGTCCGACAATTGACGAACTCTTCGAACGTCTCCGCGAAAGTGTTAATAAAGGCCCTCCCGGTGAATCCCCCCCATGGCCGAGAGCGTCCCCGCGCCCGTCGAGGCGGGGCGGGAAGCCCGCCGCCGCACTCGGGCCAATCGGGCCGCCGCCCGACGCGAGGACGAGACCGACCAGCTCGGACGTCGCGCGGTGGAGCTCGCGCGGTTCTACGCCGGCAAGATCGAGACCGTCCCCAAGGTCCCCGTCCGGTCGCTCCACGACTTCTCGCTGTGGTACACCCCGGGGATCGCCGCGGTCTCCCGAACGATCGAAGCGGACCCTGAGGAGTCGTTCAACCTAACCGGTCGGTGGAACACGATCGCCATCGTGACCGACGGCTCCCGCGTGCTCGGTCTCGGGGACATCGGGCCCGAGGCGGCGCTCCCCGTGATGGAGGGGAAGGCGCTCCTGTTCAAGTGGCTCGGCGGCGTCGACGCCGTCCCGATCCCCATCCGGGTCGGCTCCCCCGACGCCCTGATCGAAACCGTCGAGCGCTTGGCTCCGGCCTTCGGGGGCATCAATCTGGAGGACATCGCGTCGCCGAAGTGCTTTGGGATCCTGGAGCAGCTCCAGCACCGCCTCCCCATCCCCGTGTGGCACGACGATCAGCTGGGGACCGCGGCCGCCACGATCGCGGGCCTGATCAACGCCCTCGCGCTCACGAACCGGGCGGTTCGCGAGACCCGGACCGTCCTCTTGGGGGCCGGCGCCGCCAACCTCGCCACGGCGCGCCTGCTGCTCGCACTCGGTCACGACCCGCACAAGCTGACCCTCGTCGACCAGAAGGGCGTCCTGCACGCCGAGCGGGCCGACGTGGACGAGCTGATGCTGCGCAATCCGTGGAAGTACCGGATCGCGCTCAAGACCAACGGCGGGGGCCGCACCGGCGATCTGGCCGCCGCCCTCGAGGGGGCTGACGTCCTCCTCGCCGCATCCACGCCCGACCCCAACACGATCCGGCCCGAACACATCGCCCGTATGGCGAAGGGCCCCATCGTCTTCGCGCTCGCCAACCCGGTACCGGAGATCTGGCCCGACGTCGCGCGGGAGGCCGGGGCCGCGGTCGTCGCGACCGGGCGCTCGGACTTCCCGAACCAAGTGAACAACTCGTTGATCTTCCCGGCCGTCTTCCGCGGCGTGCTGGACGCCCGGGCCCGCTCGATCCCCGACGAGATCGTCCTCGCTGCGGCCCACGAGCTCGCCCGCCACGCGGAGGACAAGGGACTTTCCACGACCCACCTTCTCCCGACCATGGAAGAGATCGAGGTCTTCCCGCACGTCGCGGCCGCCGTAGCGGATGCCGCGGTCGCGAAGGGGATCGCCCGCGTCCGACGGAGCCACGACGAGTTCCTCGATGGAGCCCGGACGCGGATGGGACGCTCGGCCCGGCTCGTCCGAGCGCTGGTGCGCTCCCGCCTCACCGCGCCGATGCCGCGGGCCCACGCGACCGCCCGCCGGAGGAGCTCGTGACGGTGGCGGGCGAGCCGGCGCCATCGGCGACCCCGGGGCCGACCGATTCGACCTCCGTCCCAATCCATCTCCGACCCGCCCGAGCCACGGACGTCCCCGCTCTCGTGCCCCTCCTCCTCCGCCTGAAGCGGCTCAACGAGGAGTTCGACCCGCTGCTGAGGGTCCGGGACGACGCCGAGAGCCAGGCCCGCGAGATCCTGAAGGCGACCATCGGGGACCCGAAGGCGGTCCTGTTGGCCGCGGAAGGGGTCGGCCCCGACAAGGACAAGGTCGTGGGGTTCGTGAACGCGCTCCTCCGGGAGCGGCCCTTCTACGCTCCCCCGATGGAGGGCGTCATCGTGGACATCTACCTCCTTCCCCTCTACCGGCGCCACGGCGTCGGTGAGTACATCCTGAAGGAGGTCTCCGCCGCCCTCAAGGCGAAGGGAGCGGGCGTGGTCATCGCCGAGTTCCCGGCCCAGAACGAGATCGCGGTCCGGTTCTACGCGAAGCGGGGCTTCCGCCCGATCACCGCGCGGCATGCGCGCCTGCTCTAGGGACCCCGGTCCCGCAACGTTAAGCCGTCCGGCCTCCGTCGGCGGTCGATGACGCATCCCCCGACCACCGGGGCGGCGCTCGCCCCGAAGTACCTGCGCCGCGGCAAGGTCAAGGAAGTCTACGAGGTCTCTCCGACCGAGCTCGAGTTCCGCTTCACGGATGACATCTCCGTCTTCGACAAGCACATCCCGAGCGCGATCCCCCACAAGGGGGAGACGTTGAACCGCACCGCGGCGTTCTGGTTCGCCACCTGTTCCCGCCTCGGCGTCCCCCACCACTTCCTCGGCCTGGCGGGCCCGACCGCGATGCGCGTGAAGCGGGTCCGCGTCGTCCCGAAGCCCCGGACCCTTGGCCCGCATCCGAAGGACTACCTGGTCCCGCTCGAGGTGATCGTGCGGTACTACCTCGCCGGTTCCATGTGGGATCGCGTCCAGAAGGGGAAGGTCGGCCCGAAGGAGCTCGGGTTCCCGGCCGGCAAGAAGCTCGAGTACGGGACGCCGCTCCCCGAGCCGCACTTTGAGGTCACGACCAAGCTCGAACCCATCGACCGCCTCCTCTCCTCCGAGGAAGCGCTCGAGCTCGCCGCCCTGGACACGTCCCAGATGGCCCAGATCCGGGAGATGGCGCTCATGGTCGATACCGCGATCCAAGCCGAGATCGGTCCGCGCGGGCTCATCCACGTCGACGGGAAGAAGGAGTTCGGGATCGATGCGGAAGGGACCCTGATGGTGGTCGACACGTTCGGCACGGCCGACGAGGACCGGTTCTGGGACCGGGCGGCGTACGACCGGGGTCGCCACGTCGACTTCTCGAAGGAGTTCGTCCGCCAACACTACCGCTCCACCGGATACTACGACCAATTGGTGCGCGCCCGCGAGGCCCGCCAGGAGGAGCCCCCCATCCCGCCGCTGCCCCCGCTGCTGGTCGACGAGGTGAGCCGGCTTTACACGACGGTCTACCAGCGCCTCACGGGGGCCCCATTCGTCCCCACCGCGGTGGCAAAGTAGGTCGCATCGCCCACTGTTCCGCGACCCCTCCCCTACCCTTATCCTCCCCGATTCCGTCGGTCTCCTCGTGCCGACCAAATCCACCGCCCGGACGGGGAACGCGGATGCACCCCCCGAGCCGAAGCCCGAGATCGCCCTCGAGGACCTGCCCGGGATCGGGTCGACCACGGCCGACAAGCTACGGGAGGCCGGCTTCACCGACCTGATGGAGCTCGCCGTCGCCTCCCCCGGGGACGTCGCGGAGGCGGCCGAGATCGGGACCGCCAGCGCCCAGAAGATCATCGGGGAGGCGCGTCGCAAGGCCGACGTCGGCCAGTTCGAGAGCGGCAGTACCCTCCTCGAGCGACGCAAGAAGCTCGGCCGTGTCACGACCAACGCGAAATCGCTGGACGAGCTGCTCGGCGGCGGGGTCGAGACCCAGGCGATCACCGAGTTCTCGGGCGAGTTCGGGAGCGGCAAGACCCAGCTCGCGCACCAGATCGCGGTCGACATCCAGCTGCCGGTAGCCCAGGGGGGCCTGCTCGCCGAGGTCGTCTACATCGACACTGAGAGCACGTTCCGACCCGAGCGGATCGTGGACATGGCGAAGGGCGTCGGGCTCGACCCGACGGAGGCGCTCCAGCACATCCACGTCGCCCGGGCCTTCAACTCGAACCACCAGATGCTCCTGGTCCAGAAGGCACAGGAACTCGCGCGCGAAAAACCGATCCGGCTCCTCGTCGTCGACTCCCTGACCGCCCACTTCCGGGCGGAGTACCTGGGTCGCGCCGAGCTCGCGCCGCGGCAGCAGCTCCTCAACAAGCACCTTCACGAGCTCCTGCGCTTTGCCGATATGTACAACGCGGCGATCGTGGTCACCAACCAGGTGTCGGCCCGTCCCGACATCCTGTTCGGGGACCCGACCCGTCCGATCGGTGGGAACATCGTGGCCCACGCCGCGACCTACCGGGTCTATCTACGGAAGTCGAAGCCCCCGAAGCGGATCGCGCGGTTGATCGACTCGCCGAACCTCCCCGAGGGGGAGGCGGTCTTCTCGCTCACGGGCGAGGGGATCCGCGAGTAGGGCGCGCCGGGGCCCGCCCGCACCCAAAACCGTACAAGCCGAGACCCCGGCGGCGGACCGGGCGCATCCCCCGGGCCGACCCCCAGCGCCGAAGGGGGGCGCACATCCCGCCCCCCGGGCCATGGTCCGCGATGGCCACCGCCCCCTTCGGAAGGAGCCGGTCCAGCTCGGCGAACTCCCGCCCGGCCTGGACCTCCACGTGGGGGACATCGTAGACAAAGAGGCCTACCGCGGGTAACTCCCGAGCGAGGAGCGGTACGACCTCCCGCTTGTCCCCCAGACGAAGGTCCCATCGCTTCCGGAGCGGGAACGGCACCGCCCAGCCGGAGGATCGGCCGGGCGGGAGCGCCCACGACGGATACCGACGAGCCGATGCGTCCCGGCCCGGGCGTTCGGTCTTCGGCAGGTCCACCGAGTGGAGGGTCCCGTGACCGATCCGTTCCATCGCCCGGAGGAGGTAGGCGGACGAGACTCCCGAGGAGACACCGACCTCGACCACGTGGTCCGGACGAAGGAGGCGCACGAGCGCGTACAGCTCAAGTGGGGCGTCGATCTCGACGTACCCGCTCCGGCCTCCCTCAACGTGCATTCGGTCGAGATGGCGGAAGAGCGCCCGTTCCCCCTGGGCCTCGGTGAGGACGGCTTGGGCCCGGGGCAGCGTCACGCCGGCGAGCGCGGCGACCCAGTCGGGGTCGGGCTCCTCTTCGACCTGCATGAGGAGGGGAGCTACCCTTCGAGCTCCCGGACGTTCCCGATCCACTCGCTCGCGGTTTCGATCTTGGGCCGGACGGCGCGAATCCGGGTGTACGCCTCGTCCAGCGGCAGTTTCTCCGCGCGGTGAAGGTACCAGGCCGCCCCGAGGGGTCCGCGGCGGATCCCGTGACCGCAGAAGATGAGCACGGGCTCGTGCGCCCGCCGGGCCGAGCGGACCCCGTCGACCAACCGGTCCAGGTTGGCGACGATCGGGGCATCCTGCCCCTCGTCGTAGATCGGGATGTGGGTGGCCGTCGGCATCTCGTCCGGCGCCTCGTCGAGGAGGCAGAACTTGGCGCCGGTGAACTTCTCGGCATCATTCCAGCCTCCCAGGTAGACCCCGGGCGCGATCTCCTGGGGACTCGGTACGTCGTTCTGGGTCGAGGGGAGCTTGGTCTTGCGTCGGGCAGCGGGCATGGTCCTTCCACGCGCCCTCCCGATTATCAAGCCCGTGGTGACTGGAACATTTAGGGTGTAACGTAAGCCGGGCGGCCGGTCCCGCGTACTCTAAGACGGGGTCGATCCATGAACGGACGTGCGCGTCGCTCCGCGGGTCCTCCTCAGTCCGGAAGAACGGGTCACGCTCCTCCGGTGGGCCCGGCCGAACCCCGACCGGAACCCTCGCTCGCTGCGGGCTCGCATCGTCCTCGCCGCGTCGGACGGTCGCCAGGATCTCGAGATCGGCGACCGCCTCCACGTCGGACGGCTCACGGCCGCCCGCTGGCGCCGTCGCTTTCTGGCCGGTCGGCTTCAGGGGATCGAGGAGGCCCGGACCCGGGCCCCCCGCACCGGCGGAATCCCCGAGACCCGCGTCCGCGAGATCCTCCGGGCCTCCGGCGCGATCTCCGGCACGGGGTCGCCCCGCACCAGCTCCCGCGACCTCGCTCGGCGGTTCGGGATCAGCCACACGACCGTGCGTCGTCTTTGGTCCGAGTCGGGGATCCACCCTCGGGGGATCGCCGCTGCTCCGTTCCGGCCGGACCCGGTGCGTCCGCTCGTGCCGGGCGACGTGGTGGGACTCTTCCTGCACCCGCCGGACCAGGCCATCGCATTCACGCTCGAAACCTCGAGGGCGACCACCCCTGCTCCCCGGGGAGAGGTCGATCGGACCGCGTTCTCGGCGCCGAGCCCGAGCGCCCGGACGGACTCGGTCGACTTCGGCGCCCTGTCGCTCCCACGCGCCCCCCTCTCCTCCCCCGGTCCCGGGACCGGGACTTCCTTCGATTCCTGGTCGGGCTCGAACGAGCGGTCGGGCGAGGCCATGGGGTACGCATCGTCGCGACCACGCCGACGGCCGGATTGGGACCCGATCTGCGTTCCTGGCTCTACCGTCGCCCGAACTTCCACCCCGATTGGCGAGAGGATCTCTCCTCGTGGACGCGTCGGGTCAGCGAGGAGTTGGAGCGGGCCGGGCGGAGGACCCCGCCCGAAAAGCAGGCCCCGAAACAGGGGGAGACTGCTCGCGCGATCGGGTTGTTCCTCGCGTCGTACTCGGGCTCGAGCGACCCCTTCCAGTGGATCGCCTCGCCGACCGTCGTGGGGACGGATCGGGCCACCGCCCGATTACGCTACGAGCTGAGCGTTACGGGCCACCCCGGGTTCAAGAAGCCGCCCCGGGTCCGGATCCCGATGCGTTCTCCCGCGACCCCCGACCCCCGCGCCCGGGCGATGGCCCGAGTGGTCCTGCGAAAGTCGTTGCGTGTCCATCGAGGGGAGCATGTCGCGATCGAGAGCTGGTCGGAAACGCTCGACTATGCGAACGCCTTCGTGCTGGAAGCGCTCGCGCTCGGCGCCCGTCCGATCGTGCTCTACCAGGACGAGCCGACGTACTGGGCGGCCGTCGCGAGCACCCCCCCGTCGGACCTCGCGCGCGTCGGCGACCACCTTCGGGCGGCGATCGCCAAGTCCGACGCCCTCGTCACGTTCTTCGGACCGAGCGACCGGGAACGGTACCATGCGCTGCCGGCCACGACCATGTTCCGGCTCGGAGAGTATAGCGACAAGCTCTACGGGGCGGCGGCCAAGGCCGGGACCCGCGCGGTCCAGTTGGCCTTGGGGCGAGCGTCCCCCGGTTCGGCCCGGATGTACGGCGTCGACCTGGACCCTTGGCGGGACGAGCTGGTCGAGGGGACGTCGGTCGACCCCCAGCTGCTCCACCGGCGTGCACGACGGGCCGCCCGCCTCTTGGGGAACGGGAGCACGCTCGAGGTCGCCCACCCGAACGGGACCCGCCTCCGCCTCGGGCTGAGACACCGTCGGCCCCAGGTCTCGGACGGCCTCGTTTCTCCCGCCCGACCGAAAGGGGACTGGAGCCTCGTACAACTCCCCGCGGGCGTCGTCTCGGTCGCGCTGGACGAGCGCGTCGCCGACGGCGTCCTCGTGTCCAACGTCGCCAACACCGTCGGGGTCTGCGATACGGTCGGAGAGGTCGACGGAGGTCGATGGACCTTCTCCGACGGTCGGCTGACTCGATTCCGCTACGACGTAGGACAGGACCTGTTCACCGAAAGCTACGCGCGAGGCGGCCCCGGCAAGGAGAGGCCGGGGGTGCTCTCGATCGGGCTCAACGACCGAATCTCGATGGCGCCCCTCCTCCGCGACCAGGAGGCCGGTGTACTCACGCTGCAGATCGGGCGGAACGACACCTCGGGGGGCACGAACCATGTGGGATGGTGGGCCTGGCTGCTCCTGCGCGACGCGGACCTGAAAGTGGACGGCGCGGCGATCGTGCGGGGAGGGAAGCTCGTCGCATGAAGCGGCCTGCGAAGATCCACGGGGCGGGTCCCGTCTCGCGCCCCCCCAACGAGGGATGGACGCCCTCGGTGACCCGGCCCCTCCGGGGGCAGGTCGCGCTGGTCGCGGGCGCGACCCGGGCGCCGGACGTGCCATCGCCGTCTCGCTCGGCCTCGCCGGAGCGACGGTCTACGTGACCGGCCGTAGCGTACGGGGCCGGCCCGCCACGCCCGGACGGCCCGAGACCATCGAGGAGACCGAGGCGATCATCCGTCGGTACGGGGGAAACGCGCACGCCTTCCGGGTCGACCACACGGTCGAGGGGGAGGTGCGGCGACTCGCCGAGCGCCTCCGTCGGCGCGAGCGGGGGCGGCTCGACCTGCTCGTGAACGACATCTGGGGCGGCGAGGCGCTCACCGAGTGGGGGCAACCTCCCTGGACGATGTCGTACTCCAAGGGGCGGACGATGCTCGAACGCGGGGTGCTATCGCACATCCTGACGAGCCGCTACCTCGTACCCCTCATGGTCCGTCGGAAGCGGGGGGTCGTCTTCGAGATCACCGATGGGGACCATCTCGAGTACCGAGGCAGCCTCTTCTACGACCTGGTGAAGACGAACGTCATCCGCCTGGCCCTCGCCCATCACGCGGAGTTCAAGGAGGCGAAGTTGCCCCACCTGAGCGCCATCGCGGTCAGTCCCGGGTTCCTCCGCTCGGAGTTCATGCTCGACCTGTTCGGGGTCACGGAGGAGACCTGGCGGGCCGCGATCCCGAAGCGTCGTCGGTTCGCGTTCTCGGAGACCCCGTACTTCCTCGGGCGGGCGATCGTCGCGCTCGCGGCCGACCCCCACGTGCACACGAAATCCGGGAAGGTCTACGGCACGTGGACCCTAGCCCAGGAGTATCGATTCAACGACCTCAATGGGACGCGACCGGATTGGGGAAAGGCGTTCCGCGCGGGCTAGCTCGGCCTCGAGCCGGAGCCCGACCTTCCGGCCGCCGGGCAACCCGACGGAGCGCCGTGGCCTTTACGTAGAGCCAGACCCGGGTGCCCGGAGTGAGGTGGAGCTGCCGGACGGGTTCGTCGGTGACCGCCACTCGCAGGTGGAGCGATCCCACTCGCACCTGAAGGAGGGTACTCCGAGAGTCCTGGCCCCGATGGACCGCCTCGATCGTCCCGGGGAGGACGTTCCGGGCGCTGGAGGGGAACTTCCCGCGGGCCACGAGGATCGACTCCGGGTCGAGCAGGAGGGCGACCGGCTCGCCCTCTTCCGCAGGGAAGGCCACGCGGAGGCGGAGCCGGCTCCCCAGTTCCACCTCGGGGGATGGGGTCGCGTGGTAGACGCCACGCAACAAGTTCGACCGGGAAGGCGGAGCGACCGGCCGGGACTCCAACAACTCGACCGAATCGAACCCCTGCCGGACAATCCGGTCCCCGAGGGTCGTAAGGCGGGTTCCGCCGTGCTCCCGGCCGCCCCGGACGCTGGTCACGACCGGGCCGCCGAACGCCTGTTCGAGCCGTGCGATGCGGTACGTCGCTCGGTCCCGGGAGATCCCCACGCTCCGGCTCGCCGCGACGACGGATCGCTCCCGCTCGAGCGACCGAAGCAGGGCCACGTCCGTATCCGTGACGATGTTAGGGCGCATGACTACCGGCCCTCGACCGTACGGGGGCGGCTTCCCAGAGGCTGGAGCGAGGCCGGGTCGATCCCGAAGCGAAGCCGCTCGCCCAAGGCCGGCAGAGGCGGCGTCACCGGTGGGGGTATCCGGAGCGTGACCAAGAGGTCGTCGACCGTGACTTCGACCGTCACCCCGGTGGGACTCGGTCGAGCGCTCCGGACCTTTCCCTCCCAGAGGGGCGCCGCCGGGACGCCCGGCGGGAGCGTCGGGCTCGCGAAGGCGACCCCCTCCGGGCCCGCCCGATCGAGGAGCCAGGACGGGAAGGAGGAGCGTTCCTTCCCCTCGAGGTTCGACCGATCGAAGACGTTCTCGTAGCCGACGAACCGGGCCGAGAACGGGTCGGTCGGGGCGCGCATCAGCGTGACCGCGTCGCACTGGTTCCTCACCTGACCTCCGTGCAGGACGACGAACGAGTCCGCGACCGAGAACGCGAGCGCGGGGTCGTGCGTCACGAGGATCATGGGGATCGGCTCGGTCTGCCGCATCTCCTCCAAAACGAGCCCCAGGTCGTGGCGGGCGAGGACGTCGAGCGCCTGCCACGGCTCGTCCCAGACGATGAGCCCGGGCTCCGCCGCAAGCGCGCGCGCGATTGCGACGCGCTGGAGTTCCCCGCCGCTCAGCCGGGCCGGGTAGCGATGAGCGAGGGAGGTCAAGTGGAAACGTTCGAGCAACTCCTGGGTCCGCTGCGCCGCTTGGGGTTGGTCGCGGATCTCCATCGGGTAGCGGACGTTGCGCTCGACCGTGCGATGGGGGAGGAGGCCGAGTCCCTGCGGAACGTACCCGAGCCCGCGTGACTCGGGCGGCCAGTCGGAGATGTCCGTCCCGTCGCGGAGGATCCGGCCCCGCCGCATCCGGAGGAATCCTGCGAGGGTGCGGAGGAGCGTCGTCTTACCGGCCCCCGAGGCTCCGAGCACGGCCACCGCCCGACCTGGGGTCAACCTCAGGTCGACCGGGCCGAGGTGGAAGTGGTCGAGGTCGGCCTCAAGCCCGTCCACGACCCACTCGCTCACGGTTCGAGCTCCCCCCGCCGCCACGGGAGCCAGCCGGACCGCTCCCCGAGGCGGACCACGAGGAAGAGCGCGAAGGCGATGATGAGGAACAACGAGCTGACTGCGGCGGCATCGGCCAGATCTCCCACCTGGAACAGGTTGTAGATGTACACCGAGACCGTCGTGGTGACCGGACCGTTGTAGGGCCCGCCCGGATAAACGAACGCGGCGAGGATGAGCAGTCCCCCGATCTCGCTGACGGCGCGGGCCCAGGTGAGGAGGAGGCCCGCGATGATCCCCCGGGAGGCGAGCGGGAGGGTGACCGTGAGGAACGCCGTGGCCGGCCCGGCCCCGAGGGACCGGGACGCCTCGAGCACCCGACCGTCGATGGCCCGGAACGACAGCTCGCTCGCGAGCACCGTATAGGGCGCGCTGACGAACACCATCACGAGGACGACCCCCCAGATCGTGTCGTAAACGGGGAACCCGATCGCCTGCGTGAACCGATAGAGGGGCGTGCCGGGGATGATGAGGAAGAAGAGGCCGAGCCCGACGAGCAGGTGGGGGACGACGACCGGGAGGGCGACCAGCGACTCCACGATGGTGCGCCCCGGGAACCGCCTTCGCGCGAGCAGGTACCCCATCGGGATCGCGAAGAGGACCGCGGCGAGGACCGCGATCCCCGAAGCGAAGAACGTCAACCAGAGGGCCTCGCGCACGCCCGCGTTGTTGGCGTTCGTGATAATCCTCGAGATCGGGGAGTACGTGAACAGGGCGTAGATCGGGAGAAGGAAGAGGAGCAGCAGCGAGCACGACAGGACGAGCTGAAGCGCGAGCCAGAGTGGACCCGTTCGCCAGGGTCCCCGCGGAGGGGAGACGGGCAGACCGACTTTCCCGCGGCTCATGTCCAGAGCGCGGTGGCCCAACTGGGAAGGGCCGTCACATCCGATGCCAACCCCGCGGGGACGGCGCTCGGGTTGTCCGACCACGCCGGGAAGATCGGGTCGAAGGCGCCCCCGGACGAGATGATCGCGCTGCCCTGTGGCGAGAGCAGGAGGTGGATGAAATCGAACCCGAGGGTCGGGTTCGGCGCGTTCGACGGCACGGTGATCGCGAATAGGATGGGCGCCGGGACGACCGTCTTAAACATGCCCGGGGAGCCGCCGAAGAGCGTGGTCGAAAGTTTGGCGTAATCCGCGAGGGCCGTCGTGTTGTTCGATTGCAGCCCGACGATCGGGTTGAACGAGACGTACGGGAGGTGATTCACGATCGCGTACGAGCGGTACGTGATGAACGCGGATACGACGCCCGAGTTGAGGAGCGTGGCGGCCTGCGACTCGTGCTCGATGATCGTCCGTCCCGAGTTCGGCACCGCGGGAGTGCCCGGCGCGCCGCCGTAGAGCTGGCCGTAGTACGCGCTCGTGCTTCCGTTGTAGAGCATTCCCTGGAGCTCGAGGGAAAAGATCTCATTGTAGCCGTTCGGGTCGGTCGAGGCGTTCCAGACGGCCATCGGCTTGTTGCCGGAGGTGGTCACGTCAGTGATCAGTTTCTGTGCCCAGTTCGACTCGTTGACCCCGGCAAACGCAGGGAGCGAGGGGTTGTACACGAGGACCTCGGGGGTGGCACCGAAGACCACCTCGTAGCCGGCGTAGGTCGGCTCGAGCAGGGATGGGATTAACCGATAATCCGCCACGGCCGCGACGTCGGCCTTGAGGCCCAACGTCGTGATGGCGGTCGTGATGTCGAGAGACCCTTCGTAGACCTGGGTGGTCCCCGTGATGCACGAGGTCTGATTCTGCAATTGACCGGCGAGCAGCGGGAACAGGGTGTCGAGCGTCCCGGCCCCCCACACGCCGAGCGTGGTGTTCGCGGGCCCACCCGCACACACGGACGGGGTCGACTTGAACTCGTACCCGGCGACGAACCCGAGTCCGCCGGCCACGGCCGCCACCAGGATCACCACGACCACAATCACTTCCTTGGCCGCCATCGATGTGTGGGAATTACACATCGGTAAAAGGGTTTCGGAAACGACTGACGGCCTAGAGGTCGCGGCACCGATCGGGAGGAGCGTAACAACGGTAGACCCGACCGACCACCGATTCGACGCGCACCGGGCCGAACTGGCGACTATCTCGCGCGACCGAGGGCGCGTCCCCCATTACGAACACCGACCGGGTCGGCAGGGTGACCTTTTCGACGGCGTCGGACGGCGGGGCCTCGTTTGGGGAGGTCGTGAACGCCGTGGTGAGTCCTGTCCGAGTTTGCCAGAAATCCCCGGGTCCGATGCCGGCCACTCGTTTCACCAGCCAACGGGACGGTTCGTCCGGGTCGACCAAGACGACGATATCCCCCACCGACGGAGAATGTTCTCGGTAGGCGCTCCGGTCGACCAGCAACCGATCCCTCGGTCGCAGCGTGGGCTCCATGCTCTCATCGTGGACAACGACCCGCCGGCTCCGCCACCGGGCCCACCAGGGCGGTGGACGAGCGGGGGCGGTGTCGGAGCCTCCGGGGAACGCTTCCGGCATCCTTATCCGACCGTCCGGGACTGCGGGGTCATGTCCGCCGCTAGCTGGTCGACCGGAATCGCGAACCGTCTCTTGGATACCGTACTCCCACCCCGTGCCGTTTACGCGCACTGCGACATTCCCTGCGGTATTTACGACCCGCATGAGGCCCAGATCGCCGCATTGACCGTTCTCCGCATGGACCAGCTCATCGGCGAGCTGGCGGCACCCGCCATGGACGCGAAACCCGAGGACCGGGCCGCCTACGTCTCCAAGCTCGCCCGCTACACGACCGTGAAGGAGACCCACTCGGAGCGCGTCAAAAGCGAAGTGCGCGTCATCTGGGGGGATTTTTTCACGCCGGACCATGCGAAGCAGTTCCCCCAGGTCCACGAATTGACCTGGAAGATCCTGAAGCAAGCCTCCAAGACCCGGCAGGGGACGAACCTCGCGGACGCGAACGAGCTGCTCAAGCTCGTGCAAGAGTTCGCGGAGCTCTTCTGGCAGGCCAAGGGCGCGAAGACCCGTCGGATTCCCTCGATGCAGAAGCCGGGCGGCGAACTCGTCGTCCTGGCCTAGGGCGGGGCCGGGTGCCGTCCGCCTCACGTCCTCGCACGCCGACGACCCGACCATGACCGGGCCGTTCGCCCTCGACGGGCGCTCGCTCTCCCTCGACCAGTTCCTCGCCGTCGCGCGCGGGGGAGCCCGGGTATCGTTGGACACGGCGGCCCGGGCTCGGATCGCGGTCAGCCGACAAGTGGTCGAGCGTGCAGTCCAGTCACAGCGCCCGGTCTACGGCGTCACGACGGGCTTCGGCGGGCTCTCCCACCAGACGATCCCGGCCGACCAGGCTCGGGAACTCCAGCTATCGCTCGTCCGTAGCCATGCGAGCGGGACCGGGCCGGCCCTCCCGAACGATCTCGTTCGCGGGCTGGTGCTCCTGCGGGCGAACTCGCTGGCCCGGGGCCACTCGGGCGTCCGAGCGGAGGTCATCGACCGCTTGCTCGAAATCCTGAACCGGGACCTCGTGCCGTGGATCCCGGAACAGGGGTCCGTCGGTGCCTCCGGGGACCTCGCTCCCCTAGCTCACTTGGCGCTCGCGCTCATCGGAGAAGGAGCGTTCGTCATCGGCTCCGGGGGGACCCCCGTGCCCGCGGCCGAAGTGCTTCGTCGGGAGGGGATCGCCCCGCTCTCGCTCGCCGAAAAGGAGGGGGTTGCGCTCCTCAACGGAACGGCTCTGATGGCTTCGTATCTCGCGCTGGCGGTGGAGGACCTTAGGACGCTCCTCGACGCGGCACTCGTCGCCGCCGCCCTCGCGTTCGATGCCCTGGAAGGAAACCCGGAATCACTGGACGATCGACTGGGCGAGCTCCGCAACTCGCCGGAGCATCGTCGCATCGCGACTGCCCTTCGGACCCTGATCGCCGGCAGCGTGCTTTCCGGCCCCCGCACCGCCTGGGTGGGACAGGACCCCTACACCCTCCGCTGCCTCCCCCAGGTGCTCGGGGCCGTCGACCTCGCCGTGGGATTCGGCCAGGAGGTCACGCGGCGGGAGCTGAACGCCGTCACGGACAATCCGCTCGTCTTCGAGGGCGACGAGTTCGTGAACGGCGGGAACTTCCACGGCCAGCCGCTCGCGCTCGCGCTCGACACGCTCGCGATCGCAACGCAGTACATCGCCGGCTTCTCCGAACGTAGGACGTCGCGGCTGCTGCATCCCGCGCTCAACCGCGGGCTCCCGGCGTTCCTCGCTCCACAATCGGGCGTGAGCTCGGGGTTCATGGTCCCCCAATACCTCCAGGCCGCGCTCGTGAACGAGAACCAGAGCCTGGTCCATCCGGCGAGCGCCGCCAGCCTGCCGACGTCTGCCGACCAGGAGGACTACGTCAGCATGGGACCGTGGGCGGGCGCGAAGCTCCGCCGGATCCTCGAGAACACCCGCCGCGTCGTGGCCGTCGAATGGATCGTCGCGGGCCAGGCGCTCGAACTCCGCCACCCTCGGACGGGGGGGAAGGGGAGCGAAGCCGCGCTCCGGGCGCTCCGGACCCGGGTCGCCCCGTGGGTGCGCGACCGCAGTCCCGCGGACGACATCGCGCGGGTGGCCGACGGGATCGCCTCGGGGGCGATCCTCCGCGAGGTCCGCGCGGTGGTCCCCTTCTGATCAGCGCGCCGGGAGCGGCTCGGGGGGCGGCGGGGCCGCCGCGTTGGTCGCCGGTTCGGGGAAACGGACCTGCTGGCCGCACGAGGGACAACCGTAGACCCGGATCCCGCGGTGCCGAAGCGGCGTTCGACACTTCGGACAGGGGATCGGCTGGTTGGTGACCCAGGCGGCGAACAGCTCTTGCGACTTTCGATCCGCCACGGAGACGGTCGCCGGGGGGCCCGGCATCGCGGGTGGGGCCGACGTAGGCGTCGGCGATGGCGGGGGGCTCGCGATCCCTCCGCTCCGCGCACTCGACAGCCGTCCGCACTCAGGACAGACGACCAGCCGGTTCGAACCGGTCGCCTGGAGGGCGACCTGGCAGTGCGGGCAGAGCGTCCTCAGGCCGGCGGGGGTGTACACCGGGGCGGGAGCCAGGGGCGCGGTCGGGGTGGAGCGGGTGGGGATCAACGCGGGGGTCGGCGGCGGGGGGGCCGGGATCTCGGGTAGAGCGACGGCCCACCGGACCGTCCGCCGGGACGGATCGTAGACGAGCGGGGTGTTCGGGCGGGCGAGCTCGTGAGCGAGGAGCTTCTCGGTCTTGTGCTCGCGCCAGGAGAGCGCTGCTGAGAGCCCGGGAACGCTGGTCGTCCCGAGGGCGCGGACGGTGGAACGGAGGTGCTCGAGGTCGGACGCCGAAGGACCGAATATGGGAGGCATCGACCGCCCTCGCCCCGGACGCTAAAAGAACCTGTCGCTCGAGAGGAATCGGGAAGGCACCGATAGGCGCGTCCCCGGGCCCGTGGACTCTGCCACCCAGGGTCGCGCCTACCGATGCCCGAGGCCAATAACCGGAAGTGCGGGCCAGACTATATAGTTAACTGCCCTCCCCGGTAGGGTGCGATGTGCGCGGTTTCCACGCCGGTCTCCCTCGACCCATATGGGCTTAAACCACCGAGTTCTCGTATTCCTTGGCGGGACCGGGCCCGCCGCGCCATGCCCAACAAGGATCAACGTTCGCCGCGGGACGAAGTGCCGTCCGGCTCGCCGGATCCGACGGTCGGCGCGGTGATCCTGGGCGGCAACGACGAGACGAGGCTCCTCCTCCGGGGCCTCCTCCGCCTCCACCGATACCGCGTCCTGGCGGAGGCCCCTTCGGCCGAGGCGCTCGAACCGGCCCGTGAGCCGCTCGGTCGCAGGGTCCTAATCCTCGTCTCGGACGGAGACGACGACGACTGGGCGAGGGAGCTGGTCGTCGCTCGTGAACGCCAGACCGGGCTCCTGCCGCTCCTGATCGTTCCCGACACCCAGGCCGAGATGGTCGCCCGCGCCCGGGCGGCCGGCGTTCTCGGGATCCTCTGCCCGGCCCTTCGCCATCCGGGACCTCATTTCTACTGTGGAGGTCGTGAGCCGCGGCGAAGAACGGCTCCCGGGAGCCCCGGGTCAACGGTAAGGTCGCGAACCCCCTCCCCGGTCGTGGCCGCCGCACCGCTCGCCGGTCTCGCCCGATCGATTCGCGGCGAGATCCGGAGGGACCTCCCCGCGCTTCGCATCGCTGCCCGGGATGGGTCCCACTTGATCGGGCGCCCCAGTGCCGTGGTCGCCCCGGCCGATCCCTCGGACGTCGTCGCCCTCGTCCGGTGGGCACGCCGCCACTGGGTCGCGCTCGTCCCCCGGGGCGCCGGAACCTCCCTCGACGGGGAATCGGTACCGGCCCGGGGGGCGATCGTGGTCGATTTCTCGGGATGGGACCGGATCCGTGAGGTCGCCCCCGAGGGCCGTTGGGCCCGGGTCGAACCCGGCGTCGTGAACGCCCGCCTCCAGGAAACCCTGCACCGCGACGGCCTCTTCTTTCCCCCCAACCCCGGGTCGTGGCAGACCTGCACGATCGGGGGCAATGTGGGCACCAATGCCTCCGGTCCCCGCTCGTTCCGCTACGGTCCGACCCGTCGATGGATCCGGGAGGTGGAGGCGGTCCTCGGTACGGGGGAATCGGTCCACCTGGGGAGCCGGGTCGAGAAGCGGTCGGTCGGCCCCGACCTGCTGCAGCTCTTCATCGGGAGCGAGGGGACGCTCGGGCTCGCGACCGAGATCACGGTCCGTCTGGAACGGGAGCCGCTCGTGCGTCGGGGGCTCGTCGTGCGACTCCCCGCTCGGATCCGGCTCGGCCGCCTCGTCCTCGAGTTGACCCACGCCCGGGGCACCGGCCTTTCGGCCGTCGAATACCTCGACCGCTACTCGGCCCAGGGATTGGCCGAGGACCGGGCCGCGCCGTGGGAGGAGGGGTCGGCCCTCCTCCTGCTGGAAGTGGAGGCGGACGCGGTCGCCGAGGCCGACCGACGGATCGAACGGATCCGAAAGGTGCTGCGTCCCCACGGGGCGGCCCGCGCGGTCCGGGAGTTTCCCGACGCCGACCGGCTCTGGGACCTGCGGGGCGAGAGCAGCCGGGTCATGGATGAACATCTCGGCCACCGCATCCGGGAGGACATCGCGGTACCGCCCGTCCGCTTGGACTCGATGCTACGGACGATCCGGAAGATCGCCCGACGGGAAGGCGTCCCGATGCACCTGTTCGCCCACTTGGGCGAGGGTAGCCTTCATCCCAACTTCGTGGTCGATCCGTCATCCGCCTCGGCGGATCGGATCCGGGCCGCGCTGTACGCGGCGTCGCTCGACCGGGGAGGGACGATCAGCGCCGAACACGGCGTGGGGGCCGTGAAGCGGCCGCACCTCGAGGCGGAGGTGGGACGCGCGGGCCTAGGGTTGCTCCGCGCGATCCGGACGGCCTGCGACCCGGACGGGATCCTGAACCCGGGGAAACTGTACCCGGACAACCGAGCCGGGCGACGATCTTCTCGGTCGCCTTCGGCAGCGGGAGCCGGGCGAGTTCGACGGGCGTGACCCAGCGCCGCGGGGCGGCGATCGTTGGGATTCGGCCGCCCGAAACTGCTCCCCGGAACACGTGGAGGGTGACGGTGAAGTGGCTGTAGGCGTGCCGGACCGTTCCCGACGGGATCAGCGGAGGGGCCCGGAGGCCGGTCTCCTCCTCGAATTCCCGGGCGGCCGCCTCGATCGGACGTTCGCCCCGCTCGATCTTGCCACCGGGGAATTCCCACAGGCCCCCGAGCAGACCGCCCGGCGGACGTCGCTGCACGAGCCATCGTCCCCCGAACTCGGCGACCGCGACGGCGGCCCGGACGTGGGGACGTCGGCCCATCCGGCGCCGCGTCGGGATCGACCCGGGATCGGAGAGCTCGGCGACGGCCCGGCAGCCGAATCGGACCGGGCAGTCGGGGCACGACGGAACGATCGGTCGGCAAACGGTCTCTCCGAGCTCCATCACGGCCTCGTTGAACTCCCCCGGCGCGCCAGAAGGGAGCAGCTCGGCGAGCACGTTCTCCAGGCGCTCCCGAACCGCCCGCGTGCGGACGTCCCGCACCTCCCGGGTCCATCGCGCCGCGACGCGCAGGCCGTTCGCCTCGAGCGCCACGATCGGAACTCCGTCCGCGATGCTGGCGACCGCCCGGGCGATGTACGGGCCGACCCCCGGAAGCTGTTCCCATTCCTCTACGGTCTCGGGAAATCGACCCGATCGGTTCCGGACGATCGTGCGGGCGGCGGATCGGAGGTGGCGGGCCCGGGCGCAGTACCCCGCTCCTTGCCAGACCTTCAGGACCTCTCCTTCCGAAGCGCGGGCGAGGTCGCGCACCGTCGGGAACGCGCGGAGGAATCGCTCGAAGTACGGGACCGCCTGGGCCACGCGGGTCTGCTGGAGGAGGACTTCGGAAACCCACACCCGGTACGGATCGCGGTCGGCGCGCCAGGGCCACGGCCGGCGGTGGGTGCGGAACCAGGCCAGGAGCGCGGGGCGCACGGCGAGCGGGACCGTCGGCGTCGCGGACGAAGTCGCCCTGATCCTCACCGGAAACGGCGCGAGGAACCGAGGGCTTAAAGCGGGTGGCGAAATCGAATCGCCCGAGGCCGACGGTGCTCGAGCTGACCGAGCCGGTGCGGGTGACCGACCAGACCTTCGAGTCCGAAGTGATCCATTCGCCGATCCCGGTGGTCGTCGATTTCTACGCCGACTGGTCCGTTCCGTGCCGCCTCACCGAGCCGATCTTCGTCGCGCTGTCCAATCGCCTCGCCGGCCGCGTGAAGTTCGCGAAGGTGAACATCGACGACGCGGCGGGCGTCACCCGCTCATACGGGATCCACGCGGTCCCGACCTACCTCTTCCTCCAAGCGGGGCAGGAGAAGGGGCGGGAGGTGGGACCCTTGGAGTCGGTGGCGTTCCGCGCGACCCTGAAGCGGTGCTTCGCCGCGCGACCCCCGGTCAGTGGCGGAAGACCCGCCACCCGGTGAAGTACATCGCGATCCCGGCCTTCTCGGCGACCGCGATCACCTCGGGGTCCCGCAGGCTGCCGCCGGGCTGCAGGATGGCGACCACCCCCGCCCGGGCGGCGAGCTCGACCCCGTCCGCGAACGGGAAGAACGCGTCGGAGGCGAGCACGGCCCCCCGGGCGCGGTCCCCGGCGACCTCGCACGCGATCTGGACGGCCTTCACCCGGGTCGGCTGGCCGGAGCCGATGCCGACCGTCTGGGGCCCGGAGGCGAGCACGATCGCGTTCGACTTGGCGTGCCGCACGACCCGCCACGCGAAGTCGAGGTGACAGAGCTGCTCCGGGGTCGCCCGATGCGAGGTCACCGGTCGGAACTCCCCGAGCACCAGTTGCCGCCGGTCGGTCTCCTGGACGAGCACCCGGCCGAAGGAGGTCTTCGCCTCCCAGCGGGGGCGGTCGAGGGGCGGCGGGTCGGTCCGGATCAGCTTGAGCTTGGGACGACGCCCGAGCGCCTCGCGGGCTTCCGTGGACAGCGCGGGGGCGGCGAGCAGGTCGACGAACACCCCGTGGAGGGCGTCCGCGTCTCCCGGTCCGAGCGGCGTGTTGACGGCGATCGCACAGCCGAACCGGGCGACGGGGTCGGTCGCGATCGCCCGCTCCAAGGCCTCTCGGATGGTCCGCCCTTCCGCGACCCCGCACGGGGTCGCATGCTTCACGACGGCGGCGGCGGGAAGGGGATACTCGGCCACGATCGAGAGGGCGGTGTCGACGTCGAGCAGGTTCGTGTAGGAGAGCGAGTCCCCCTTGAGCACCTCGAACGGGCGCGCGACGAAGCCGGAGGAGGATCCGGGGAGGGCTCCGAACACCGCGGCTCGCTGGTGCGGGTTCTCCCCGTACCGGAGCTTGAGGGGTTCCCGGCGGAGCACGATCGTCTCGGGGAACGGGTCCGCGCCGGCCTCCGGCGGGAAGAGGGCCCCCGCGATCGCCCCGTCGTACGCGGCGACCCGTTCGAAGGCGCGTCGGGCGAGGCGTACCCGGGTCGCCGCGCTGACGGAGCCCGCGGCGCCGCGGAGCTCCTCGAGGAGAGTTCCGTACTCGGTCGGGGAGGTGACGACGGCGACCCCGGCGTGGTTCTTGGCGGCCGCCCGGACGAGCGTGACCCCCCCGATGTCGACGTACTCCTCCCGGTCGGTCGCATGGGGCGCCTCCTCGAGGTGGCGCTCGAACGGGTAGAAGTTCACGACCACGAGGTCGAACGGGAGAAGGCCGCGTTCGGCGAGCTCCGCCCGGCCGGATTCGGTCCGCGGCGCGAGGATGCCGCCGAGCAGCGCCGGATGGAGGGTCTTCACCCGACCGCCGAACCAGGCTCCGATGCCGGTCAGTTCCTCGGCCGAGCGCGCAGGGACCCCGGCTTTCTCGAGGGTCGTTCGGGTCCCGCCCGTGGCCCAGAGCTCGACCCCGAGCTCAGCCAACCCCCGACCCAAGTCGGTGAGGCCGGTCTTATCGTCGACCGACAGGAGGGCGCGCTCGATCCGGACCGAAGGACCCGCCTCGGACGCCACCGACCGTACCCCCAATGGGGAGGAAGGAGGAGGGATAAGTTTCTCGGCGGCCGATTCCGACCGGGCGCACCCCCCGCTCGACAAGACTAAATACGCCGAGCTGGGGTAAATTGTACCCTCGGCGGGGAGTTTCTTTGGTCCGACGGAATGCCCACCGAAACTGGCGCCGGCGGGGTCGACGGGGTCAGGTGGCGGCGGTCGCCACCCTCCTCGGCCTCCTCCTCATCGTCTCGTTCATCGCGAACTACCTCAGCACGCAGCTCCCGAACCAGATGGCGGTCAACGACCTGAACCACAACCTCCTCGTCCAGAACCAGCTCGCTCGACTGGATGCCCTGCTCGAATCCGCCTCCAGCACGTACGCGACCGGGGCCCAGCTCACCCAACCGGTCTCCCTCGGGTCCGATGCCGTGCCCCCGTTCGCCCCGGCCGATTCGTCGTATACCGGGAACACCGTGAACGGTACCTCCGCCTGGATCAACTACACGACCACCACCTTTGCCTCCCACACGCCGCTGCCGTTGGTCGGAGGATTGGTGGTGCACCTCGAGAACTCGTACTCTCCCATCGCGGACATCGCGTTCACGTACGGGGGGGTCGTCTTCGCCCAGGTCGGCGGGAACCCGATCTTCACCGACGCGCCCGACGTGACCGCGGTCGCCACGGGCGGGGCGGTGACCGCGCTCCACATCTGGCTCCCCGAGTTCACGAACCGGGTCGCGAGCGTGGAAGGGACGTACACGGCGAACGCCGTCGCCCGGCTCGTGTCCGTCAACCAGGTCGTCGTGTCGAACCTCACGCAGCTCTCGTTCGCACCCGGGTCGAGCGTCTCCCTCACGGTCACGAGCCAGTTCGGCGCCGCATGGATGGCCTACTATTCGGGGCTCAAACTGCCGGGCGTCAGCTTCTCGTGCACCCCCGCGGGCCACGCCGCGTGCACGGGCCCCTACACGGCCAACGGGGCGTTGGGGACCGTGGTCCTTTCGGTGCCGACGGCGAGCCTCGTGAGCCTCTCGGTCACGGTCGCGGTCTTTTCGCTCTCGATCCAGTAGTCGACCGGGGCGACTCGCCCCCACGGGCGCGCCGGCCCGAGATCCATCGCTTCGCCCCGACGAGGGTCCCCCACGATCGGACCGAGGTCAATCGGAGTCCGTTCGGGAGCGTGCCGTTCCAGGCGGTCCGCGCGGCCCCGGCGGTACGGTGATCGACCTCGACGACCGCGCGGGAGCCTTCGATCCGGATCACGCGAAAGGTCGGCGGCCCACTCGAGTCCCTGAGCCAGGTCTCCCAACCGTGCGGGGTGGGAGGGGGAAGGTGTTCCCCCTCCACCTCGAGCCCGAGGTAGCGGGGACGCGGGGCGTCCGAGCGCCTAGCGGACGAGGTCGATGACTTCCTCGGACTCACCGGCAGCGTAGCCTCCCTTCTGTCCCAGGAGGCTCGTCGCGCGCACGCCCGTGATGATGAGGAGCACCTTGATGGTGTTCTCCATCTCGGGAGAGTTCTCGACCGAGCAGCCCCAGATGATCCGGGCCCGCTTCGAGATCTTGCCGCCGACGAGCGCCGCGGCCTTCTCGGCCTCGCTGACGGTCATCGTCGGGCCGCCGATCACGCGAACGAGCGCGCCGGTGGCGTCCTTGAGCTCCACGGAGCCGAGCAGGGGCGAGGTGAGCGCCTCGGTGACCGCCTCGGTCACCCGGTCGGTCGCGCTCTCGCTTTCGCCGAGCCCGATGAGGGCGACCCCGCCGTCCTTCATGACGGTCAGGATGTCGGCGTAGTCGAGGTTGACGAGCCCCGGCCGCGTCACGATCTCGGTGATCCCCTTGATCGCGGTCATGAGGCAGGCATCCGCGAGCTTGAACGCCGCGTCGAGCGGCATGCGGGGCACGAGTTCCAGGAGCTTGTCGTTCTGGATCACGATGGTGGTGTCGCAGACGCGGCGCAGGCGCTCCAAGCCGTCGCGAGCCTGTTCCATCCGCGCCGCTCCCTCGCCGGAGAACGGCAGGGTGACGACGCCCATGGTGAGCGCGCCGGCTTCCTTCGCCAGTCGGGCGACCAAGTGCGCGGAGCCGGTCCCGGTTCCGCCGCCCATGCCCGCCGTGATGAACACGATGTGCGCGCCGTTCAAGAACGCGCGGAGCTCTTCTTCGTTCTCCCGAGCGGCTTCCTCGCCGATCTCGGGCCGAGCCCCGGCTCCGAGGCCTTTCGTGGCCCGGCGGCCGATGAGGATCTTGCGGGGCGAGTGGATCTGCAACAGATGCTTCGCATCGGTGTTGATGGCGCACATCTCCGCGCCCTGGATCCCCTCCTCGACGCAGCGGTTGATCGTGTTCGATCCGCCGCCTCCGCATCCGACGATCCGGATGTTGACCCGGAGGGTCTCCGCCAACTTCGCCAGCTCGGCGTCATCGGCGCTGCCGTAGGCTGGCGCGGTCGGCTTCTTGTCGTCCACCAGGGTTTGGTTCTCCTGGTGCTTTGCGATTGCTTCCTGGATGATGGACTTCATCGGTTTGTACCCCATCCTGTTTGTCAGACGAGCGTCATACGCTCTGGGGAAGCAGTCGGGCGGTTGATAGATAAACGTTTGCGTTCAGCGGAAGGTGTGGTTCAATCTCTGACCTGTCGTCTAACCTGCCTTTTCGCGCCCCGCTTGACCACTGAGGAACTCAGCTTCCGGTTCGGGTAGTGCTGCCTTCGGTACTTCCACGGGAATGATCGGTCGGACGAAGGAGGCCGCCACTCGCCAGTGCATAGAGGGTCCCCCTCGTTCCCCGGGCTCGCAGTGCACCGAGATCGTGCGGGCGTTGATCCGCGTCACCGTGCCCCGGTGGGTGGTCCCGCGCCGATCCTCGAACTCCACCCAGTCTCCGGTCCGCAACGTCGACAGATGCTGAGCCTCTCGAGCCCGGGCCTCTTCCCACACCGTTTCCTGCAGGACCCGGAACTCGTCGGCCGAGAGCTCTCGGAGCCTCTCCTGCCACGCCTCGCGCTTCATGGCTCCATCGACCCTCACGCCGCGCGCAACTTGAGGTCCCCGGTCACTTCGATCCGCAGGCGCCGGTTCCCGAGCCAAGGGACGGACGGGCGGTCCCGCACTACCTTCGTGTCCAACAGGACGGGCGCCCGACTGAACCGACGGACTTTCACCACGATCTCATTCTCCCGGACCGCCACCTTCCCCGGTCGGTCCAAGAACTTCTCCCAGATCGTTCGCGCGGTCGCCGTCTCATACCCTTTCAACTGCGATGCCAGCCATCGATAGGCCGCGCTCGCGGCCACGCTCAGCACCACGTCCAGATCGACCTTCACTCTCACCGAGCTCGACAGCGCATCGACGTGGAAGAAGTGCACTTGTTCGCCGAGGGAGTTCTCGATCAGCGTTCGTCGGGCGTAGCGCGTCAGCAGCGCCGCCGGACCCCTCCGGGTGTCGTTCGTGAGGAGCAGCGTCGGTTCCTCTCGCCCCAGGTTCCGCGCCGCCACCTGCCGGATCCGCCCAGGATAGCCCTCGATCTCCACCCGTTCGTCCACCACGATCGGGTGGCGATACGCCCGATCCTCGATCTCCAACTCGACGTGCTTCCACCGGTCCTCGGGCAGGGAGCGGATCCGCTCCACCTCCCGTGAGCGGCGCTCCCTCAGCGTCAGGAACTTGATTCCCCGGTGGTCCAGTTTCGCCAGACCCGCGTGCGTCGTCATGTGGGCGTCGAACACGAGCTCCTTCGGGAGCTCCCCGTCCACCTCCTTCCAGTAGTCGACGAACCGAACGACCTCGTCGGCCTTCTCCTTCTTCAACAGGTTCGCCCGAGCATAGACCATCTCTCGGCCCTCCCATTCCTGGGCGAACGCCGATACGATGGCGGGTACCGACTGGCTCCGTCGGGGAACGTAGTCCTTCTCGAGGCGGGAGACCTCGGGGTCCCCGTAGTGGCGGATCGTGTGGAAGTCGAGGTTGAACGAGCGAGTCGGATACGCCCCGCTCGCCTTCCGAGCCCGAGCCAAGCCCCGTAACAGTGCTCGATGGGGGCGGTCCCCGACCCGGTAGGAGTAGTCGGAGAGGGCGGTGGTCTTCGGTAGGACGTTCAGTCCCGCGAACCACCCCAGGCCCTCGTCATCGGCGATGGGCATCACGTGGTTGTGCCTCGGACGGCCGAGCAGCTTGAGGGCGAGCAACGAGCGGAGATATGTCGGGGCCGGGATCATCGCGGACCCCGGGTAGCGGGCATGGCGGACCAGCCCCTCGAAGCCGACCTCGTCCAAGAACGGAGCGAAGAGGAAGAGGAGGGGGGTGCGGCACTCGACCTCGATCCCCGGGTGGAGCTGAAGCTGACCCACGTCGGAGACCGGAGGGGCGAGCAGCGGGGGCCGCCCCCGCTGCTCGGCGGTGCGTCGAGGCAACCGTCCGACCCCGGCCTCCCGAAGGAGAAGCCAGACGGTGTGGAAGCTGACGGGACGGCCCTCCGCCCGCAGCCGCTCCGCGATGTCGATCACGCTGAGACTCTCTTCATGACGGAGACGAAGGACCGCCTCCCGGAGCGGCTCGGCGACCGGGCGGTCCTTGCGACCGTGGGGAATGTCCCGGAAGAACGGGGGGAGCTGACCCTGACGGAACTGAGAGGCCATGACCTCGAGGGAGTGGGCAGAGTAGTGGAACAGTCGGGCCGCCTCGGCGGCCGAACGCCCCTCGAGGAAGTAGGCCCGAAGGGCCTCGTAGCGGCGCTGGAGGGGGTGGTCGGGCTCGCGGAAGAACTCCCGTGGGTCGCGCACGCAGGCTCATGTATATCACAACAATAAAGCATTCGGTTGGACTGGCCCAACCGAGAGAAGTCGCGGGAGGGAGCACGAGGACGTCGAGGAGGCGAGGTCTCTTCTCGACAGAAGAGCTCGGGGATCGCGGGTCGGGCCAGAGGGGCTTATTGTTGTGCAGGCCTGAACTCGGCGGGCTCTGGGAGTCAAAGCGACTGACGAGGACTACCGAATTGGGGACGAGGAATCCTCAGGTGTTCATTCGGTGCGAAAAGGCAGGCTAATCGCAGGCGCGTCGATTCCGTTGTCGTTCAATTGGCACAGCGCTGAGGATTAGGAGTCGAGCCCGTCTTACCGGCGGGGCTGTATCGCAGAGTGAATGGGTGGGACGCCTGGCCTTACGAAATGATTGCCGGTTTTTCGGGCCCAAAGGTGCCGTTGGATTACTGATATCGCAAAGCTTGGACTCGCCTAGATTGACCTCTCGTGAGTGGTCCTGCCCGGGTCTTCCAAAGGCCGTCGGAGATACTTGTGGCCTTTCGACGACCTGAACGATAATTCGTAGGACCGCTTGGTTTATCGGACTCCGTGACCTTCATAGTACTTGGACCGCTATATGCCAGTCGCCCTTACGGGTGTCGATGATCTTAGGACAGTGCCGCCCAGAGCCGGGCGAACCGACCAACCCATTGACCCCCCGCGCATTTCTCCGGCGGTGCTCACACGGGGTAAGCATGAGATGAGTGTTCTGATTGCCATTTTTTCAATCGCCCTTGGGTTCGCGTTACTCATCCTACTCTGGCTCGGTGTAGCTGTGGGACCCCTCATTCCCGGAGGCCAGTCGGGAAGCCACCCAATCGGTTCGGCATTTTCGGTCGCTGCCCCCGCCGCGCTCAGCCAGTGTTTGCCTCCAGACTCGTTCGCGGGAAATGGGTGCGCTGCTGGGCACTACGGGTACCGACTGGAGATCCAACAATCGACAATTGCATTCGGGAGTTTCCTCTGCAAGGTGAGCACTGGTTCGGGGTCAATCGCGGTTGTGCCAGACGGACTCGGATTCTCAATTCTGAACTCGTCAGGAGTTGTGATGGCCCAATACTCAGCCACGGGTGGATCCATGTATATGACAAGCGGATGGACGTACGAGCACGGAATCGGACCAGCCACGGCGCTTCCGTTCTCCGACTTCTTAGTGATTGACATGGGTACCGATGCCGCACAGGGCTTGGGTTATGTGTTCTATGCTCTTGGAGCCGGAGGGTACTCAGGTACGACTGCCGGGTTAGCCCTGCCATAAACCACATGAAGCCAGTTCTAGTTGCAATCGGCATCACGGTGGCCGCGGTGCTTGTCCTCTCGGGGACGAATTGGTTCTTCTCAAGCCAGGCCGTCGGACTTGGGAACTCCGGCCTCCAGATAGCAACCAAAACTATCGCGGGCTTCGAATCTGCATTCTGTCTCGCACCGTCTGGGACCCCCACGTACCACACCGCGGGATACCAAACTTACAACCAGACCAACCTGATGCCGGCATCATCCAGCTGTCCGTACATCCACGTTGGGGAAGCTCTGGTGGTTACTAACTCAACGACGGGAGCGTTGATTTCGAGCTTGGTGATAAACTCGAACGTCACGAACAATACGCCGAGGGCCGGGGATTGGACCCAACTCGTGAGTTATGCTGCGGTCAGCGGGACGCTCTTCCCGGCGGGAGCAAAGCTACGTGCGGATTACTGGGTCGCTAACAACAGCACCTCGGTTACCTGCGTTAGTGCATGCACCCCTCCCGGTGGTGCAGCACCGGCATCGGGCTGTTACTCCTGGTGGACGTCACCGGGCTACCCCTACTTCGAGCGTCACTTCAGCGAATGCGCAACAAATCAGATCGAGGCCTACATGACTTTTTGGTTTGCCTTGGTCGCCACCGTCGCCCAGTGGGTCGGAGGCGGCGAGCTCCTTGCCGATGTCGGTGTTATCGGTGCGCTGACCATTGCAACTGTCGTGGCCATTGACGCGTCCGGAGGGTTCAACGGGGTCTATGTTTATGGATACACGTCACATGGTTGCATCTTCTGGGGATGGTGGTGCTGGACCAACTACAACGGCATCTACCTCTGGCACAACTGACGCAGTTGGAGTGATCCGGGGGAGCGAGGTGGAGCGGCGCGCCACGTTCACCGTCATCCGATTCGGGTGGTTTGCAACCCAGCTCCTGTTGTTCACGACTCTCGTCGTTGGAGCGGCCGTCTTGTTTGGTGTCCCCCCCAACAAAGCGCCGTTCGGCTTTGTGGTCGTGCTAGGCCTGATCACATTTTTCTCGCTCTCCCTTATGATTGGGTTTACCCGCGTTCATGGATTCTCTGAGGATCTGCGCAGACTCGGGGGGTGGCGAATGCTGCTCCCTTGGACCAAGATAGATTATTGATTGGGACCCCAGCCAGTACTTACCGAGTGCCAAGGTTGGCCCCGCAGTTGAGCGACCGGCCCGCTTGCCGCCAATCGGAGTCGTTGTGCAACGAGGGTAAAAGGCAGGGCTTGGTCATGAGATGGGGCCGGCCGCCGACAGGGGACGCGGGCTCGCCTCCACACCCCAAGCCCGGATGCCCCGAATTGTAACTGTCGCATCCAACCGTTTCAGATGCCCCGAACTTTAACAGGACCATCACGGAAGCGATTTAGTTACAACAATCGCTGAGCGAACTCGATTTAGTTACAGCCGGTCGATTGCGGCACAAGTTCCGTTCAGCGGAACTGTAACGAGAGTCGGTCCGGACCCGTACGGCCTCGGGGGTCGTACTCCGCGGGACGGTCGCCGCCCCTCTCGATCCACCGGCCCCCCCCACGGACGGCGGGGGGACGGCGGATCCCGGCGCCGCTGCGATCAGGTTGCGAGCGCGTTGATGTCGCGGGTCTCTAGGAGGACCTTGGGGGCCCCCCGCTCGACGGCGTGGATCATGGCGCGTCCCATCTGCTCGGTGCTCGTCAGGGAGTTCGGCGCGATGACCGAGGCCAGGATCACGAACGGGGAGAGGAGGGCGTAGACGACCCGGTAGATCCGGGTCTTCGAGTGGATCCCACGGACGGGACGGATGATCCCCGGGCGGAACATGTACGCCGCCTTGAACGGCAGCCGGAGCAGGGCGTTCTCGGTCCGGCCCTTCACTCGGGCCCACATCGTCCGTCCCCGTTCGGTGGAATCGGTTCCATACCCGGAGACGTAGATGAAGGTCAGGCCCGGGTCGAGGCGCGCGACCGTCCCCGCGACGGCGAGCGTGAGGTCGTAGGTGACCTGACGATACGCCTCCTCGGTCGCCCCTACCGAGGACATTCCGAGGCAGAAAAAGCACGCCTCCGCGCCGCGCAGCTGGTCCTCGATCGGGGTGAGGTCCATCAGGTCGCGGTGCACGAGTTCGCGCAGCTTCGGATGGGAACGACCGGTGCCGCTCCGACCCACCGACAGCACGGACTCGACCTTCGGGTCGAGCAGGCACTCCCGAAGGACGCCCTGTCCGACCATGCCGCTCCCGCCGAACAGGATGACCTTCATCGTACCTCCGAGGCCGCGCCTCGAACGGGGTAGCGCGCCCGGTATGCAACCCTATCCTCTCCGCGTCGCATCCGCCACCGACCCGCGGGTTCCGGGTCGACTCGGGGGCCGAGGGAGAACGTGAGGTTAAGCCTCCGACGGCCTCGGCCGGCCTCCGACCCATGGCGTACCGTTGCCCGTTCTGCGCGAACCCACCCTTCACCGACCGGGAGATCGCGCGCAGCCATGTTCGTTCCGCGCATCCGGAGCGGGTCGAAGAACGCTTGGCGCTCATTCCGGCTCGGACCCGCGAGCACATGGTCGATCCGGTGGCCTGGGCGGCCGGCGCCCTCTTGACCGAGTGAGCAGACGCCCGGCCGCACCGATTTTCCCCGCGGTCTTATCCTTCTCCGCACTCTGGGACGAACGTGGAAGACTACTTCCGGGCGATCGAGTCGGAAGTGGACCGGGCCTACGCCGTCGCCGAACGGGCGCGGAACGAGGGGCTCGACCCGGAGATCCACCCCGAGATCCCGCGCGCCCAGGACATGGCGATGCGGGTCGAAAAACTGCTCGCCCACCTCGGGGTCGAAGGGATCTCCTCGGAGATCCGGGCGCTCGCGGAGAAGCTCCCCCGGGAGGAGGTCGCCGTCGCCATCACGCGGCGTCTCGCGATGGATACGACGCGGGGCGGCACCGTGGTCGAGCGGGTGGATACCGCACTTCGGGTCGGGCTCGCGATCCTCACCGAGGGGATCTTGGTCGCTCCGCTCGAGGGGCTCGCGGAGGTCCACATCTGTGACGGGCCCGACGGGTCGTACATCGAGCTCTACTACGCGGGTCCGATCCGCGCGGCGGGCGGGACAGCTCAGGCGTTGAGCGTTCTGCTCGCGGACATCGTCCGCCGCGACCTGGGCCTCGCCGCATTCCACCCGGACCACCAGGAGGTCGAGCGGTACAAGGAGGAGATCCCCCTGTACAAGTACCACCAGCACCTCCAGTACGTCCCCACCGTCGAGGAGATCGAGCTCGTCGTACGGAATGTGCCGGTCGCGATCTCTGGGGAATCGACCGAGGGGGACGCCGAGGTCAGCGCGTTCCGCAACCTGCCGCGCGTCCCGACGAACGGGATCCGGGGCGGGGCCTGCCTCGTCATCGCCGAGGGGCTCTGCCAGAAATCGGCGAAGATCCGCAAGATCGTCGATAAACTCGGCCTCGACGGGTGGGAGTTCCTGAAGGAGCTCGGCCACTCGACGACCGACGAGGAGGAGAACCGGACGCCGAAGTACCTCCAGGACTCCGTCGGGGGCCGCCCGGTCCTCGCCCACCCAAACCACCCGGGTGCGTTCCGCCTGGTCTACGGCCGGGCTCGGACGACGGGATTGGCGGCGTGCGCCGTGAATCCGGCGACCATGGTGATCCTCCAGCATTTTGTCGCGGTCGGCACCCAGGTCAAGCTCGAGTACCCCGGCAAGGCGACGGCGATGGGGGTCTGCGATTCGGTGGACGGGCCGATCGTCGAGCTGGACGACGGGACCGTGACCGCGGTCCACGAACCGGCTCGGGCGGTCGAGCTCCTCCCGCGGGTCCGGCGGATCCTGGACCTGGGTGAGCTGCTCGTCGGCTACGGGGAGTTCCTCGAGAACAACCGAGCGCTGGTCCCGGGCGCGTACTCCCTCGACTGGCACGCGGCCGAACTGGCCGCGGCCGGCGCGGACCCGGGCGAAGCGAACCCCGCGCGGTACGAGGACGCCATTCGGACGTGCACCCGGTACCGGGTCCCCCTCCATCCTCGCTGGCTGCTGTTCTGGCATGACCTCACGCCCGGAGAGATCCGGGCGCTCTCCGAACGACTCGAGGAGTCCGCGGAGTGGAAGGACGGTGCCCTCGAATTCCCGGCCGACCCCGCGTGGCGGGAGGTCTTGGAGCGCCTGGGCTTCCTCATGGGACCGGTCGCCGACGACCGCTGGCGGGGCGAACCGGATCCGAGCGCCGCGTTGATCGGGGGCCTCGGGCTCGAGGCTTCGGACGGGGGTCTCCTCCGCCGCTCCCCCCTCGACCCGGTCGACCTGGACCCGCTGGAGTACGTGAGCCGGCTCGCCGGAGTCACGATGCGCGCGCGCGGGCCGTCCCGGGTGGGGGGTCGGGTCGGACGCCCGGAAAAGGCGTACCAGCGCGTGATGGAACCGAACGTCCACGCACTCTTCCCGGTCGGAGCCGCGGGGGGCCCCACTCGGTCGGTGCCCGAGGCGGCCCGCCGCAGCCTGAAGGACGGCGTGCGGGTCGACCTCGGGGTCCGGGTTTGTCCGGCCTGCGGTCGAACGAGTGTGTGGACCCGGTGCGCGTGCGGGGCCCACACTGAGCCCGACGGACGCACGATCTCCGAAGTGCTCCCGGTCGCGCGGATCTGGAGCGAGGCGCTGAATCGGCTTCACCTCGCCCACGCCCCCGTCGTGAAGGGCGTCAAGGGCCTCACCTCCCCCGGCAAGGTCCCCGAACCGATCGAGAAGGGGATCCTGCGCGCGTCCCACCAGATCTCGGTCTACCAGGACGGGACCGCCCGCTTCGACCTCACCGACCTCCCGCTCACTCACTTCCGGCCGAACGAGATCGGCACGCCGCCCGAAACCTTGCGTCGCCTGGGTACACCACCGACTGGAGGGGCGCGGAACTGGTCGACGGAGAACAGCTCGTCGAGCTCCGTCCTCAGGACCTGATCGTCGCCCGATCCGGCGGGGAGTATCTCCTTCGGCTCGCCCAGTTCGTCGACGACGAGCTCGTCCGGCTCTACAACTTGGAACCGTTCTACAGTGCGCAGCGGCCGGAGGACCTGGTCGGTAGCCTCGTGGTCGCGCTCGCGCCCCACACCTCGGGCGGCGTCGCCGGGCGGCTCCTCGGGTTCACGCTGGCGGAGGCGTGCTTCGCGCATCCGGTGTTCCACGCCGCGAAACGCCGGAACTGCGACGGGGACGAGGACTCGGTCACCCTGCTCATGGATGCGCTGCTGAATTTCTCCCGGGCGTACCTGCCGTCGAGCCGCGGGGCGCTGATGGATAAGCCCCTCGTGCTCACGACGCGGCTCGAGGCGACCGAGGTCGACAAGGAGGCCCACAACGTCGACGTCGGGTGGAGCTACCCGCTCGCGTTCTACCGCGCCGCCGTGGAGCGGAAAGCGCCGAAGGACGTCGAGGCCCAGATCGATACCGTCGGGCATCGCCTCGGGACCGATCGCTCGCTCGGCGGCTACGGGTTCACGCACGACACGTACCGGATCGCCGCGGGACCGGTACGGTCCGCCTACCGGGACGGACGCTCGATGAGCGACATGGTCGAGCGTTCGGTCCTGCTCACGGCCCAGATCCGCGCGGTGGACGTCGCGGAGGCCGTCACGCTCGTCCTCAACGCTCACTTCCTCCCCGACCTCATGGGGAACCTGAAGAGCTACGCGACGCAGAAGTTCCGGTGCAAGGCGTGCGGCGTTTCGTACCGCCGGCCGCCGCTCGTCGGGCGCTGCGTCGCGCTCCGCCCCGGGGGGGGGCGGTGTGACAGCGAGCTGCTCGCCACCGTGTACGAAGGATCGGTCCGCAAGTACCTCCCGCTCTCCCAGCGTCTCGGGGCGATCGAGGGGATCACTCCGTACGTGCGCCAGCGGATCCAGGTCCTCGCCGACTCGCTCGCGACCCTGTTCCCCGGGGCCGGCTCCCAGACGACCCTCGACCAGTTCCGCCCGTCCGCCCCGAGAGTGCCCGCCGAGCCATGACGGCCACCGGCCGTCCCACGGTCGGGCCGGCGAGGCGCCCCGAGGACGTCGCCGCCGTCCGCGAACTCTTCTTGGAGTATGCGAAGGATCTCCCCGTCGACCTCGCGTTCGAAGGATTCCCGGAGGAGGTCGCGACCTTGCCCGGCGCCTACGGTGCCCCCGGCGGCGTACTGCTCATCGCGCGCGACGACGCCGGACCGGTCGGATGCGTCGGGGTCCGCCCGTACGGTCCGGGGGAGGCCGAGATGAAGCGACTGTACGTGCGACCGCGGGCCCGCGGCGAGGGGATCGGCCGTCGCTTGGTGGAGGAGGCGCTGCGTCGGTCCGCGGCCGCCGGATACCGGGCGCTCCGGCTGGACACGCTGCCGACGATGACCGCGGCCACCGTGCTCTACCACTCGCTCGGGTTCGTCGAGGTCCCCGAGCCCCGACCGAATCCGGTACCGGGGACCCGCTACTTCCGACGTCGCCTGGACGACGTGCGACGCACCCGCGGAACGTCCAAATAGCCGCCCTCCCGTGGACGGTCGGCGGGCTTGTGGGGTAGTCTGGACTATCCTGTCGGCCTTCGAAGCCGACGACCTGGGTTCGAATTCGCGGACGCGTCCCGCGACGAAACTCCCAGCAAGCCCGTCCCCGCCGTCGCGTTAGCGGAAGTACGCGGCGGACGCCGACGGGTCGGCCCGCTTCTCCTCTTCCGGCTTCGCGGCCTCGAGGATGTCGACCGCGAGGAGCGCCGGGACCGGTACGAGCCGCACCCGTCCCTTCTCCTCGCCGGCGCCCTCGAGCTCGAGCGCGAGCGCGTTGTCGCCGCCGATCGAGACGAGGCCCCGGAACACGCCGACCGATTCCAAGGCGCTCTCGTCCGGCCCCGCGGAGCGGACCCGCACCCGGGAACCGGGCGTGAGCGCGATCACGGGTTTCTTCGTCGCGGCCGTCGCGGTCATCGGGCGCCTCCGCGGACGCGGGCGGTGGGTACTTTCGCCGGTGGCGGCTCGCTCCCCTGGTTCTCGACCAATCCCTGCAAGTGGTTCACCGTCTCTCGATACCGTCGCAGTGCGTTCTGGGCGTTCGCTTCCGTGAAGTCCCAGGCTCGGGAGAGGCTGCCGTACCGCAGCCGATACCCCTTTCGCCCCTTTCCGTCCGCGACGCCACCGACCTCTTCGAGAAGGTCGAGCGCCTTTAGCTTGTTGATGTGCCGGTAGACCGTCGGCTTCGAAGTCTTGAGGACCGCCGTGAGCTCCTCGATGTACCAGGCCCGCGATGGGTCCCTAAGGAAGCACTCCCGCACCATCCGGTACGCGAGGCTCTGGCCGATCGGTCCTTCCGAGCCCCGACCCTCCTCCCCCTCGGGGAGGTAGCCGACCAGCCGTAGGAACTCCCGCAACACCTCGTCGAGATCGGTGATCGGGGTCAGAGGGGTGCTGTAACGCAACGCAAGTTCGAACGGCATGCCGAGTGGGTGCCCCAGCCACTCATCCCATAATAAGCCCGGGGCCCGGCCCGGGCCCGGGAACTCCTGAAACGCTAAACGGCGGCACCGGGGTGCCGCACCGAATGCCCCCGTTCGAGCTCGTCGTTCCGTCCACCCCGGAGGAGGCGATGGCCCTGCTCCACGTCGCGGCTCCGGGCGAGGTCGCGGTGATCGCGGGCGGCACCAACCTCCTCCTCGACGTCGAAGACGGTCGTCTCGCCCCCACCCGCGTGATCTCGCTCCGTCGCCTTCCCTGGCGGACCTTGGACTGGAACGGGTCGCAGTTGACCGTCGGGAGCACCCTTCCCCTGCGGGTCCTGGAACAAGACCCCGACCTCCGCCGACGACTCCCCGGGCTCTATCAGGCCGTCGGCGCCGTGGGCGGCGTGGCGCTCCGACATCGTGCGACCCTCGGCGGCAACCTGGTCCGCTCGGCACCGTCCTCGGATCTCGTCCCCGTCCTCCTCTCGCTGGACGCCGAGGTCGACGTGATCGGCCCGAACGGGGCGCGACGCCTCGCGGTCGACCGGTTCGTACGGTCCTCCCGGAAGGTCGACCTCGCTCCCGGGGAGCTCGTGCGCTCCATCCGATTTCCCGAGGCGCGCCCTTCGGCCTATCTGTGGCAGCGGGTCCGTCCGGCGAACGACATCTCTCAGGTGGGGGTGGCCGTCGCCTTCTCCCCCGCGGAGCGATCCTGGCGGGTCGCTGTCGGCGGGGTCAGTCCGCGGCCGGCCCTGCTGCCCGAGGCGGCCGAGGCATTGGGAGCGGGAACGCCGTCGAGCGAGGCCCTGGCCCGTTCCGCCCGGCTCGCCGGTGAGCACGCCCCGTTCGTGACCGACCGTCGAGCGTCGGTCGAGTATCGCCGACACCTGGTCGGCACCCTCCTCGCGCGCGCCGTCGCCGGGGTCGTTGCCCAGGAGGGGTTCCGGCCGTGACCGAAGGGGTGCTCCATCTCACGGTCAACGGCCGTCGCGTCGACCTGCCCGGGGTCCCGGGCGAGGAGCGGCTCCTCGACACGCTCCGCTGGCGCTTGGGGATGAAGGGGACGAAGGAAGGGTGCCGCACGGGGGACTGCGGGGCGTGCACCGTCCTCGTCGACGGGGCGAGCACGCTCTCCTGCCTCACGCTCGCCCACGAGGTCGAAGGGACCTCCGTCACGACCGTCGAGGTCGGACCCGAGGACGAGGTCGTGGCCCGGGTCCGCGCGGCCTTCTCCTCCGCGGGCGCGCTCCAGTGCGGGTACTGCACGCCGGGATTCGTGATGGCCCTCGCGGGGCTGCTCCGCGAGCGGGGCACGGACGCTCCCCGGGAGGAGCTCATCGAAGCCCTCGGGGGAAACCTGTGTCGGTGCACCGGTTACGCTGCGATCGTGCGTGCGGTTGACCACTTGGGAGCAGGATCGGAATGAGCGGGCGAAGCGCGCCCATCCGGCCCGACGGAGAGGTGAAGCTACGCGGCGCCGCCGTCTACGGGACCGACCTGGACGTCCCCGACATGCTGTGGGGAGCGCTCGTGCCGGCCCCGGTCGCCCACGGACGGATCCGTTCGATCGACCTCGCGCCGGCGCGAGCCCTGCCCGGCGTCCTCGCGATCGGCCCGGACGAGCTCCACGACCTGCTCGGCGGAGGACCCCGGGACGAGGAGCGTCCCCTGTTCGCCCGGGACGTGATCGCGTATCGAAACCAGCCCGTCGCGGCCGTGGCGGCCCCGTCCGCGGCGACCGCCGCCCGGGCGGCCGCCGCCGTGAGGGTGGAGGTGGACGCCCTTCCGGTTGTGGCGGACCTGGAGGCCGTCTTCCCTGAGTGGCCGGGCTCCGGTGCCGGGACCTCCCCGCACGTCGCCGCCCACGTTCGCGCCGGGCACGGAGACCTGGAAGCCGAATTCAAGAACGCCGAGCACGTCGTTCGTGAGGTCTATCGGACCGCGAGCGTGCACCAGGTCGCGCTCGAGCCGCACGCCTGTGTGGCCGAGGTCCGCGACGGGGTCTGGCACGTCCGCACGTCGACCCAAACTCCCTTTGGCGTCCGCGAGGACCTCGCCTCCCTCTTGGGACTTCCCGAGAGCGCGATCGTGGTCGAGGGAACGTGGGTCGGGGGCGGGTTCGGCGGCAAGGGCGCCCCGCTCCTGGAACCGTATGCCCTGCTGCTCGCTCGCGCGAGCGGACATCCCGTCCGGCTCGCTCTCGGCTATCGGGACGAGTTCCGTCTCGGGCGCACCACCCTCCCGGCCGTGGTCCGGATGGAGACCGCGGTGACCGCGGGTCGCATCCGGGGCCGCCGCGTCCGCCTCCTCCTGGATGTCGGAACGTCGCTCCCCGGTCGGGATTTCGCCACCGGGTACTCGATCGGATTCTTGCTCGGTCCGTACACCACGCCGTCGTTCGAGGTCGAAGGGTACGCCGTCCGCACGAACAAACCGCCGTTCGGTCCGCATCGGGCCCCGTTCGCCCCTCAGTGTGCCTTCGTCGTCGAGTCCCACCTCGACCACGTCGCACGGGAGATCGGCGAAGACCCCGAAGCGTTCCGCCGGCGCCACCTGTGGAAGGAGGGCGACACGACGCCGCTCGGGCAGAAGGTCGGTCCGTTCGGCCTCGCCGCGGCGTTCGAGCGGGCCTGCGCGACCGCCCGACGTTGGCGGCACGAGGCGCCCCCCGGCCACGGGGTCGGCGTCGCCGGCGGCTTTTGGTCGACGAGCACCGGTGCAGGGGGCGAGGTCCGGCTGCGCCTCACGCCCGTTGCGGTCGTCGTGGAGCAGGCGGAGCGCGAGATCGGGAGCGGCAGCGTGCTGACCGGCCTACCGGTCGTGGCGGCGCGCTCCCTCGGCCTCCCCGTGGAACGGATTCGCATCGCGTACCAGGACACGGCCCACGCTCCGTTCGATTCGGGCGTCTTCGGGAGCCGGACCGTGGGGGCCCTGGGGCAGGCGATCGACGAGGCGGCCGGCCGGTTGCGGGGCACCCTCGGCCAGCGGCTCGGGAGCGGCGCGGCGGCCTCGTTCGAGGTCGACGGCGATCGACTCCTCGTGGTGGCGGGCGGTCGTCGGGTTACGGTCCCTGAACTCTGGACCCCGGACGAGGCGGCGGCGGGCGGGGTGCTCGCCGGCGGTCGCCATTACGGGCGGAGCGGCTCGATCGACGAGGGTCGTGTCCGGGACGGCACCTTCTACCCCTACACCGACTATACCGGCGCGGCCCACGTCGCCCAGGTCTCGGTGGACCGGCAGACCGGGGCGGTCCGGGTGGAGCGCTACGCCGCGTTCCACGACGTGGGCACGGTGATCGACCTTCCGTCGGCTCGGGCCCAGGTCGAGGGAGGCGTAGCGATGGGACTCGGGACCGCCCTGACCGAAGAGGCGATCTGGTCGGACGACGGCCGGCTTGAGAACGCGGGCCTCCTCGACTACCGGATCCCGACCCTCGGAGAGATCCCCCCGGTGGAGGTCGAGCTGCTTGAAGGATTCCCGGGCGCGGGTCCCTTCGGGGCCAAGGGGCTCGGCGAGCCCCCCATGATCCCCGTCCCGGCCGCCGTCGCGATCGCCGTACGCGAGGCGAGCGGGGCGCACGTCACGGAGTTGCCGCTCTCGGCCGAGCGGGTGGCGCGAGCGCTTAAACTCCTCTGAGGGTCCCCCTCGCCATGCCGATCTCCCGGGAGGAGATCCGCGCCGTCGTCGAGCGGTACCCGAGGTCGCTCGTCGTGGCGACGGTCGGGTCGCACGCGGCGCTGGACGTCGCGGACGGGGCCGTGACCGAGGGGTTTCCGAGCCTCGTGCTCGCGCAGGAGGGACGGGAGTCCACGTACTCACGGTACTTCCGAACCCTACGCAGTCCGGGGGGTCACCGCCTTCGGGGTTGCGTGGACGACGTGTGGACGTACCCCCGGTTCGACGCCCTCGCCGCTCCCGACGCGCAGGAACGACTCCGCCACCACGGGGCGCTCCTCGTTCCGAACCGGGCGCTCAGCTCCTACGTCCCCCTGGACGTGATCGAGAACTCCCTGCTCGTCCCGATCGTGGGGAGCCGGCACCTCCTCCGGATCGAGGAGCGCACCGAACGGGAGAACTACTACACCTTGCTGGAGAGCGCGGGCATTCCCATCCCACGCGCCCTTCCGGGACCGGACGCGATCGACGGCCTCGCGATCGTCAAGCTCCCGCACGCATCCCGGCGGCTGGAACGCGGGTTCTTCACGGCGGCGACCTCGCCGAGTACCGGCAGAAGGCCGAGCGCCTGACCGCGCGCGGTACGATCGCGCCGGCCGACCTCGCGGCGGCCCGGATCGAGGAGTACGTCCTGGGTCCGGTCTTCAACTTCAACTTCTTCTTCTCTCCGCTCCTGCCCCGGGCGGAGGGATTGGAGTTGTTGGGGGTCGACGAACGTCGCGAGAGCAATCTGGATGGGCTCGTCCGGCTGCCCGCCGCACAGCAGCTCGAGCTCTCCGAGTCGGAACGGATTCCCGAGTACACGGTCGTCGGGCACGGCTCGCTCACCGTACGCGAGTCCCTCCTGGAGGAGGTCTTCCGCTTGGGGGAGAAGTTCGTGGACGCGGCCCGGGAACGGACCCCACCCGGGATCCTGGGCCCGTTCTGCCTGCAGACGTGCCTCGACAAGAACGGCCACCCGACCGTCTTCGACGTGGCGACCCGGATCGGGGGCGGGACCAACATCCACCTCGGCGTGGGCCACCCGTACGGGAACGCGCTCTGGCGGTCGCCGATGAGCACCGGCCGTCGCATCGCGCTCGAGATCCGCCGCGCCCACGAGACCGGTCGGCTCGCGGAGGTGCTGACGTGAGCGCCCCTCCCGCGCCGCCCGCCGTACCGCTTCGCCAGAGCCCGCTCGGCCCCTTCGCCCGTCGCCACGGGGGTCACCTGGTGCCGTTCGCGGGCTGGGAGATGCCGCTGTACTTCTCGAGCATCCTCGCCGAACACCGCGCCGTGCGGGAAGGTGTCGGGATGTTCGACGTCTCGCACATGGGGATGATCACCCTCTCGGGAGGGAGCGCCGCCGATCTGCTCGCCCGCCGGACGACCTCGAACGTACCCGCGCTCGTGCCGGGACAGGTCCGCTACACGTTCCTCCTCCAGGCCGACGGAGGGATCGTTGACGACCTGCTCATCTCCCGACTGGACGACGGGACCGATCTGGGGCGCGACTACCTCGCCGTCCCGAACGCATCGCGGGCGGACGAGATCGAAGAGATCCTCCGGCACCACCGCGCGCCGGACACCAAGATCGGCCGCTGGAACGGCCAGGCCGCGATCCTCGCGGTCCAGGGGCCCCGATCCCGCGCGGTCCTCGAGGCGACCTTCGGCTGGACCTTGGGCGGTCTCGCGTTCTACCACGTCGCGAGCTTCCCCCAGAACACCGGCTCGGGGGACCCGAAGGGCCACCTCGGGGTGACCTTCCCGGAGAACCTCGCGACGGAGGTCCTCGTCAGCCGCACGGGCTACACCGGCGAACGGGGGTACGAACTGTTCCTCCGGGCCGACCAGGCCGACGCGGTCGCTGAACGACTGCTGGCCGCGGGCGTCGTGCCGTGCGGGCTCGGAGCCCGGGACACGCTCCGCCTGGAGCAGGGCTACCTGCTCTCGGGACAGGAGTTCCATCGCGACCACACGCCGCTCGAGGCGGGCCAAGACCGGTTCGTCGACTTCGACCACGAGTTCGTGGGCGCCCCGGTCCTTACGAAGCAGCGGACCGACGGACCGAAGGTGCGGCTCGCAGGGATCGAGGTGCGCGAACCCGGCGCCATCCCCCGCCACGGCACGCCGGTCGTACGGGACGGGGCGACGCTCACCCAGGCGACGAGCGGGGGACTCTCCCCGACGCTGCAGTACGGGATCGCGCTGGCCTACCTGCCGACCGCGCTCGCGACCCCGGGGACCGAGCTCGCGCTCAGCCTGCGGGGGCGCGACGTACCGGCCCGCGTGGTCCCCCTTCCGTTCCGATCTCCTCCCAAACCGGGCGCCGCCCCGGTCTAGGACCAAGCCCGCCCGCCGAAGCCCCACCACCGGGGCCCGGCCCGGGGGAAGCGATAGTAAATAGTCGAACCCGCCCATCCGTCCCGTTGACGATGACGGCCGATCCCGGGAGCGGCCGTCCGTTCGTCGGCCGCGTGGAGACGGTCGAAGCGCTCCATCGACGGTTCGAGGACGCACGGGCGGGCCACGGTGGCGTGACCCTGCTCGTCGGGGAGACCGGGGTCGGCAAGTCGGAGCTGATCGCCGACCTCCTGCGAACGGTGCGACAGCGCGAGGTCCAGGTCCTCGAGGGGCGCGCCCCCCTTCTCGACGCGCCGCCGCCGTTCTCCCTGATCCGGTCCGCGATCGAGAGCGCGCGCGTCCAGGGAGGTTCGGACACGGCCGACAGTCCCGGGTTCGCACCCGAGGGGTTCCTGATCGGGTTCGCTCCCCGGTTGAGCGAGGCCGCCTCCCTCTCTCCCGTCCATATCGAAGAACGTCTGCTCGACGCGCTGGGGAGCGCCGACGACCGCGGCGAGGCCGGCCGGCTTCCGCTGTTGAACGGGATCGCCGCCCAGTTCCTGGAGTTCACCCGTCGTGGGGTCACGGTCGTCGTGCTGGAGGACCTGCACCGGGCCGACGAGCCCTCCCTCGCGGCGGTCGAGTTCCTCGCCCGGCAGTTCCGGGACCGCCCGCTCTGGATCGTCGCCACGTCCCGGACCCCGTCCACCCTGCCCGAGGCCCGCCGGGCGCGCATCGAGGCGTTCATCGCGGCGGCCCACGCCCAACGGGTCCAGCTCCGACCGTTCACGTCGAGCGAGATGGCCGAGTTCCTGCACCAGCGGGACCCCGGCCGTTCGCTCTCGCCGGAGGAGATCGCCCGGTGGCACACGGAGACCGGCGGCTACCCTCTGCTGCTCGAACAGCTCGACCGACGCCTCGAGACCGGTGGCGCCCTCACGCCGTTCGCCCGGTCCACCCCCGACGGGACGCTCGTGCTACCGGCCCTCGACCGGGACGAGGAACGGGCGGTCGGCGTCGGGGCCGTTCTCGGTCCCGAGTTCTCGTTCCCGCTGCTCCTGCGGGCGAGCGGGGACGACGAGGAGCGGCTCGCCGAGACGGTCGACCGCCTGGTCGGGCACGGGATCCTCTTCGAGCGGCCCGGCGAGCGGCTCACGTTCTCGGACGAACGCCTGCGCGCCCGGGTCTACGATGGCCTCACGGAGAGCCGACGGCGCCTGCTCCATCGCCGCGCCGGCGAGGCGCTCGAGGCGACGGAGAACGCCGACCTCCCTACCATCTACGCGCTCGCCCGGCACTACTATCTCGGCAAGGTCGACGACAAGGCGGTGCTGTACAACCGGACCGCCGCCGACGCGGCGCTCGGCGCCGACGCGCCCGAGGTGGCGATCGAGCACCTCGCGCGGGCCCTCGAATGCCAGCGGCGCCTCGCGCCGGACGACTGGGGAGCCGAGACGGAGCTCGTGGTCGAGCTCGCCCAGCAGGTCGAGCGGGTCGGCCGCCTCGAGGAGGCGGAGAAGATGCTCCGCTCCCACCTCGGACGGAAGGGGCTCCGCGAGCGGCTCGGGCCGGCGGTGATCGCGCTCACCGAACTCTACCTCGCCCGGCTCCTCACCGACAAGGGGGAGTGGTCCGAGGCGGAGAAGACGATCGTCGGCATCCTGGACTCGGCCGGGCCGGGGACGCTCGAGGGCCATCCCGCTGTCCTGATGGCGCTCCACCGGCTCCGGGGCGAGGCGTTCTACTATGCCCGGCAAGTACCCCGAGGCGCTCCGCGAGCACTCCCAAGAGCTCGGCCTCGCGGGGGAGGAGGGCAACGAACGGGCTCGCGCTCTCGCCGAGGGCCGCCGGGCGAACGTGCTGGCGATGATGGGTGAGACCGAGAGCGCCGTGCGCGACGCGCGCCACGCGGCGACGACCCTGGAGCGCCTCGGGGATCTCAGCGAGGCGGCCCACGCCCGCCTCTTCTTGGGCGTGATCATCGCCGGCCTGCCGAACGAGCCCTCCCAGTACGAGGAGGCGCTCAAGGAGCTGGCCGCCGCGGTCCTCCTGGGTGAGCGGGCCCACAATCCCCGTCACGTCGCGTGGGCCCTCTTCAACGAGGCGGACCTGCTCCGGGGGCTCGGTCGGCACGAAGAGGCGACCGAGCGGAACGTCCGGTCCCGCGAGATCCTGGAGCGGATCGGCGACCGCTTCGGGCTCGTGAACTCCATGATCATCGCCGGTAAGATCCTCACCGACCGGGGCGAGTACGAGCGGGCGGAGGTGGAGCTCTTGGACGCCTACCGTCTCGTCCGCGAGCTGAAGGCCTCGGCGGACGAGGTCGACGTGGTGCTCCGGCTGGCCCAGCTGTCGTACGCCCGCGGCGACCGGGCGAGCGCCCGCCGCCGGGTCGCCGAGCTGGACCGCCATCAACTGCCGAAGCTGCGTCCCGACCTCGCGCTCGAGTTCGAGCATCTACGGAGCGCCCTCCTGGCGAAGGAGGCCGCCGGTGGCCATTCAAAGTAGCGCGCGATCCTCGGACGGGCCCGACTACCGAACCCTCGCCCGGCGGGCGCTCGCCGAGGACCGGGCGGGATCGGACCGAACCTCCCGGAGCCTCCTCCGTCCCGGGACCCGCGCGACCGCCGTGGTGGTCGCCCAAGCCTCGGGCATCCTTTCCGGGGGACGCGCGGCGGCGTCGGTCGCCACCGCCGGCGGGGTCCGGGTCGTTGGAAGGGTTCCCGACGGACGACCGATCCGCGCCGGCATGGCCGTGCTTCGTCTGGAGGGGGAGGCGCGACGGATCCTGGCGGTGGAACGCTCCCTCCTGAACGTCCTCATGCACGCGAGCGGGATCGCCTCGGCCACGGCCCGGGCCGTGCGGGCGACCCGTCGGAGCCGTCCCCGGCTCCAAGTCTGGGCGACGCGAAAGACCCTGCCCGGGCTCCGCGACTTGGAGAAGGCCGCGGTCGTCGACGGCGGCGGCCAGCCCCATCGACGCGACCTCGACGCGGGCCTCCTGATCAAGTCGAACCATCTTGAGTTCGTCCCGCTGGAGGAAGCGATCGCCCGCGCCCGCCGCCACGCCCGTGCCGGCGAGCGGGTCGAGGTCGAGGTGCGAACGGCGCGGGAGGCGCTGCGGGCCGCCCGCGCGGGCGCCGACGCCCTACTCATCGACAACGCCCCGCCCGGCCGGGCCCGGGGGATCGTCCGGGCCCTCGTCCGGGCGGGCCTCCGGAAGGGACGCTGGGTCGAGCTCTCGGGTGGCATCACGCCGGAACGGGTCGCGGAGTATCGGGAGGTCGGCGCGGACGCCCTCAGCCTCGGCGCTCTCACCCACTCCGCCGTGGCGATGCCGTTCCATCTCGACGTCCGGCCCGTCCGCTTAAGTCAGCGCGCCCCCTAGCATCCCCGGAGGGAGGGCGATGACGCTCGAGACCGAGATCCGCGAGCTGAAGGAGGAGCGCGACGCCGTCCTCCTGGCCCACAACTACCAGCGGCCCGAAGTCCAGGACGTCGCCGACTTCGTCGGGGACTCGCTGTATCTCTCCCGCAAGGCCCGCGAGACCGACCGCCAAGTGATCGTCTTCGCCGGGGTTCGGTTCATGGCCGAGACCGCCAAGATCCTGAACCCGACGCGGACCGTCCTGCTCCCCGACCTCAAGGCCGGTTGCGGCCTCGCGGACGCCATCACGGCCGACCAGCTCAAGGCGTGGAAGGCCGAGTATCCGGGCGCCGTGGTCGTCGCCTACATCGACACGTCGGCCGACGTCAAGGCCGAGGCGGACTATTGCTGCACGAGCTCGAACGCGATCCAGATCGTGAACGGCATCCCGGCGGACCGGGAGATCCTCTTCCTACCCGACATGTTCTTGGGCGACTACGTTCGGCGCAAGACCGGACGCCCGATGCACCTGTGGGTCGGGGACTGCCCCGTCCATGCGAAGATGCGACCGGAAGACCTCGACCGGGCGCGCGCGCTCCATCCCGGGGCCCCGGTCATCGCGCATCCGGAATGCGGCTGCTCGACGCAGGCGCTCGGCTCGGTCGACCGCATCCTCTCGACCGACGGGATGGTCCGCTACGCGGAAGAGACGCGGGCGCCCGAGGTCCTGGTGGCGACCGAGGTCGGGATCCTGCACCGGATGCGTCGGTTGAACACCACGACCCGGTTCACGCCGCTGGACGAGGGGACGATCTGTCCGTTCATGAAGGAGATCGACCTCACGGACGTCCGCGACGCGCTGCTCCACCGCCAGTACGTGATCGACGTCCCGCCGGAGACGGCCGCTCGGGCGCGCCGGGCCCTGGAGCGGATGGTCGCCGCCTGACCGCGAACCGATCCCTTAGAGGTGGGGCATGAGGGGCGCCCAGCGACCCAGGTACATCGCATAGGCGGCCCAGAGCAGCGCGATCGAACCCAGGAACACCACCCCTATGGCGCTCCACGAGGGCTTGGTCGTGAGGTAGAAGTGGGCGCTCAGGGGGTTCAACCGGGTGGAGAGGAACGACGCGCCCGCATAGAGCAGCACGATGCCGAAGAGGACCGGCAGGAGGACCGTGAATCGGGCGAGATACAGCCCGACCCCGACCACGACCACCGCGACCGGGATCGCCGCGTGGGAGCGGCGGGGCGGGGCCGGGGGCGGCGTCGGGGCCGGACGGCGGGGGCGGCCGGCTGCCACAACGGCGCGTGCGCCCCGCGCGTACATGAAACTCGCCGTCCAGTGGAACCCCCCCTCGTCGAGACATAGGCATAAAGGGGGGAATCCATGCTGGACCGCACGTGGTCGACCTACCGCGGCCGCCGGGTACGCCGCCAAGGCCCCAGCCCCCGACCGGGCCCTTGGGCCGCGCCCCGTCCCGATTCCCGGAGCCACCGGCGATCCGGACGCCTCCCCCGGGGAGCCCCCGGTCCTGCGTCAACTGTTCGTCGCCGGTCTCCTTCCGGACCTCCCCTCCCCTGTGCTGGGGGTGCGGACGTACGCTCTGTGCAGATTGCTACTGGCGCCACGGCCTCACGCCCTCGGCCCACCGCTGCTCGAGCTGTCTCTCGCAGGGCCGCGCCGGACTGAACACCTCGATCTCGGGCGCGCGTTCGAGCCCGCCGCCGCCGGGGATCCCGAAGCGAGCCCCTTAGCCGGCCCGATACGGACCGGCGTTGACGACCTCCTTGGGGGTCGCGCCCGCGCGTCGGGCCCAGGCCAGGGAGACGGGCCGGGTCGGGTCGTCCGGAGGAGCGAGAAGTCCGGTCGGAACGGCCAGCCGAACACCCTGTTCGCGCGCCGAGCGGGCCCACGTCGAATCCAACCGCTCTCGGCCGGGGCCGACCTCGATGGCGGCCCCACGTCCCGCCGCGTAGCCGAGCCATTCCCGGACGACCGACGTGGTCGCAGGATCCGGGGGCGCCAGGTGCGCCACGAGGACCACGGACCCGGGAGGGCGGGGCACGAAAGGCGGGCCCGGGTGCCGGGAGGAGGGTCGCAGCACGAACCCGTCCGGCCCGTCGGGGAGAAGGGCCGCGGCGTCCTCGGCGGGATCGACCTCGGTCCACCGATAGACCCGTAGCTTGGCCGTGGAGGCGGTGGCGAGCCGCTCGAGTACGGGGGCGGGAAGTCGGAGGGGCTGACCGGTCGCGTCGACCCCGGCCGTGACGACTCCGAGGTACGCGTAGCGACGAGCCCGAGCCTCGGCCAGAAGGCGGTCGACCGTCCCGGGGTCCGACTCCCGGTCGAGATGGACGTGGAGGTCCCCTCGGAGGGACGCCTCCTCGACGAGGGGCGGAAGGGGACCGGCCTGCGCGGCCTCGAGCTCGCCCCGGGCTTCGCGGAGCTCGGGCGGGATCCACGCGAGACCGAGAGAGGCGTAGACCTCCTCCTCCGTCGCGCCGGCGACGCGTTCCTCTCCTCGGTAGACCCCGTACTCGTTGACCCGAAGTCCGGCCTCCTTCGCCCGGGTGCGCACGAGCACGTTGTGGTCCTTGGATCCTGTGAAATACTGGAGCGCCGCGCCGAACGACCCGGGGTCGACGACCCGGAGGTCGACCTGCAATCCGTTCGTCAGGACGACCGTCTCCTTCGTGCTCCCCCGCAGCCGCACCTCGCGGATCTCGGGGAGCGCGGAGAAGACGTCGAACGCGCGGGCGGGATCGTGGGAGGTGACTAGGACGTCGAGATCCCCGACGGTCTCCTTCCCGCGACGGAAGCTCCCGGCGACCTCGACGCGGTCGGCGCCGGCTCCCTCTCGCAGGGCCCGGACGATGCGGTGAGCGACCGGGTAGGCGACCTCGATCGGAAGGCGGGTCGCAGCCCCGGCCCCGCGCGCCGCTTGGACCGCGGTGCGGATCTGGGCGATCTTCTTGTCGCCGAACCCCTTCACTCCCTGGAGACGACCGACCTCGATCGCCGCGAGGAGCTCCGCGGGCCCCTCCAGACCGAGCTCGACCCAGAAGCGTCGCGCGGTCTTCGGGCCCAGCCCCGGGATGCGCAGAAGCTCGGCGACCCCGGGGGGCACCTCCTTTTGGAGACGGTCCAGGTACTGGATCCGACCGGTGGTGAGGTACTCCCGGACCTTTTCCTCGATCGCCTCGCCCACGCCGGGGACGGAGCGCAATTCATCGCGGGCGGCGATCGTCGCGAGGTCCTCCGTCAGGGAATCGATCGAGCGCGCCGCCCGCCGGTAGGCCTCCGGCTTGAACCGCTCTCCCATCACGTCCAGGAGGTCGGCGATCGACCGGAAGAGCTCCGCGGCCTCCGCGTTGGAGGGCATCGTCGAGGCAGACGACGTACGGGTTTAGCGGGAGGGGTACCCCTCAGGGAGCGAGGTGAACGCCACAGTCATACCAAGAGCGTCGGGCGACCGTGCGGAACCCCAAGTGCGCGTAGACGGTGATGGCCGGGAGGTTGTCTTCCCGAACGAAGAGCGCGCACGGGGCCCCGCGCTCCTGCGCCTCGACCTGGACCTCCCGGGTGATCGCGAGACCCCACCCCTGACCCCGGCGGGAGGGCCGTACATACACCCCGCTCACGAGCCAGACGCTCGGCAGTCGCACCACGGCCCGCGCCACGCCGACCAGGGTCCCGCGGTCGAACCCGCCGAGCACGAACTCGGATTCGAGGTCCATCCCCGCGTACCCGACGGCGACCGGCTCGTTCGTGCCTTCGGACAACTCGGGGATCCGGCTCGCATCCTCGGGCGTGAGGCGCCGGACGTGGGCCTCGAGCGGGGAGGGAGGGGGTTGGGCCCCGACCGGGGCCACCTGGACCAGCGTCGGATAGGTCTCGGCGGGTCCGCGGGCCGCCTCGACCCGGTCCCGGAGCTCGGCCGCCCCCGTCACGATCAACGGGCGGGGCGGGAGGGCGGCGGTGAGTTCCTCGACCGCGGCGCCGACCCAGTGGACCATCGGGGGCCGCCCCGCGGGCTGCCACACCAGGAGGTAGGCCACCGTCGCATCCCCCCGCATCGCGGAGACGAACCGAACGGTCGTCGGGAACCGTTCGAGGTCCCACAGGGCGTAGGCGTGACTGACCGGATCCTTTCGGGCCTCTTGTTCGAGCCAGAGCCGGTCGATCGTGGGGCGGAGCTCGAGAGGATGGTCGGCCATACCGACCCATGCCCTTCCCGTAGTTATGCCTCCGGCGGCACGGGCGAGCAACGGTAAATCCGCGTGACCCGTCGGAACGATCGATGCCGAACCACCGGCCGAGCGCGGCCCTGCCGGCCCATCTGGAAGCGCTCTACCGAGGGTTCCCCTTTGCCCGGTCGCTCGCCGACGACCCGATCTCCTCGGTCCGGTCCCTCGCTCGTGACGCCATCTCGGCCGAAGTGGCCGCGGTGTTCGCGGCCACGCTCGCGATCGGGAACACCACGGCGATCCGGGGAGCGTTGGCCCGACTCTCCGAGATCGCCGACGGAGACCTACGTGCCTTCGTCCTCGACAAGCCGGCCCGGGACCGCCGTCGGTCGCTCGCCGGGTTCCGCCACCGGTGGATTCGGGGCGACCAGATCGACTACCTCGCGCGCGTGCTCGGCCAGTTCTATGCCCACCACGCTTCGCTCGAAGAAGCGTTCCTCGAGGGGTACTCGACGGCCGGGTTCGCCCACGGGCTGGACTCCCTCGCTCGCACGCTGCGGGGGGAAGCGTGGATACGGGTCCTCGGGCCACCGCCCGCCGGCTACCGCATCCTCTTTCCCAGCCCCCTCGAGATGCCACGGAGCCCGTGCAAGCGTCTCACGCTCCTCGTCCGTTGGATGGTCCGGGACGGATACCCGGACCTCGGCCGATGGCACCGGGTGCCGACGGGGAACTCCGGATCCCCCTCGACCTGCACGTGCACTGGATCGCCTATCATCTCGGGCTGACCGCGCGGAAGAGCCGCTCTTGGGCGGCCGTCGAAGAGGTCACCGAGGCCCTCCGTCGTATCGACCCGATCGACCCGATCCGGTACGACTTCGTGCTTTGCCACACCGGCATCTCGGGAGACTGTCCCAAGGAACGCGACCTCTCCATATGCGGGCCGTGCTCCGTCCGGCCGGACTGCCTCCTCTGGCGGGGTCGGAGGGTCGCCGCATGACGGGCAATCCGCTGGAAGTCGCCCCGGGCCTCCTCGAGCGGTTTCGGTCGGCCGGTGCTCAGATCGAGTGGCGGCCCGCCCCGGGCGGCCGAGGACGGAGGAAGAACGTCCGCGTCGCCCACCTTTTCCAGGAAGAGGCGCGGGTCGTCACCCGGGACGAATTGGGCGGGTACTGCCTCACCGTCGATTCGGGTCCGGTCGGGGCGCTCGTGCTCCTCCTCGAGGCGGACCGGCGCGGTCGACCGCGGTTGCTGGTCGCCCAGAATGCGGGCCGCGACCCCGGATTCCCTTCGGGAGCCCTCGTGGCCGCGTGGGGCCCCGTCCCGGACCCGCGGTCGGACGGCCCGGTCGGAATGGTGCAGCTCGTCGAGCTCGCCCGGTACGCGCTGCCGTGACCCTCCGTCCGGGCTACCCCTTCGTAAGATGAACATTTCGATTAGCACATAGTTAAATAATCTAATCAAATGGCCCCGGTCGAGCCACCGATGCCCGGGGTCGCTGCCTCCGCACCGCCCGTCCTCGCCGATCACGGCGAATTGTTGAATGCGCTCCAGGCCGCGCAGCAGGCCGCAGTGCTGCAGCTGCTCCCCGAGGCGATCGCGCGGGGCCTCGGCGGTCACTCATTCTGGTCCCTCTACTGGCTCACGCAGGGAACTGAACCTCATCCGACCGACCTGGCCCGGCGACTCGGAATCACCGCGCCGGCTTGCACCTCGATGGTCGACCAACTCGTCGATTCCGGCCATGTCCAGCGGCGCCCCTCCGCCGAGGACCGTCGCCAGGTCGTCCTGGCCGTCACGCCCAAGGGGCGGCGTGCCGTGGACGCCATCTGGGGCCATCTCGACCAGCAGATCCGGGCCGCCACCCGGGACCTCCCGGAGGAGGACCTGGCGACGACGTCGCGGGTGCTGAGGACCGTCGCCGTCCGGTTGCGGTCGACGGGGAGGCAGCCGTGAGCGGCGGGACCCCCTCGCTGACCGCCGCTGGGACGCCCTACGACCCGCGCGCCGCCCGGGCGGTGCTGGTGGTGCTCGCGGTCATGGCCCTCATGGTCACCTACGTCGAGACGATGGTCCTGCCCGCCTTCCGGGCCTTCGTCCTCTTCTTCGACAACGCCCCGACCTCGACCGTCGTCTGGATCGTCTCGGCCTACCTGCTCGTCGGGACCGTGGCCACCCCGGTGTTCGGGAAGCTCGGCGACAAGTACGGCAAGAAGAGGATGCTGGTCTTCGTGATGGCCCTCTACGCCGTCGCGGTCAGCCTCGCCGGGTTCTCGCCCAACATCGGCGCGGCGTTCGGGGTATCGCGGGCGAATCAGATCTACGTCCTGATCGGAATCCGGGCGTTCCAGGGCCTCGGCATGGGGATGTTCCCGCTCGCCTTCGCGATGATCCCTGAGGTGTTCCCCGCGTCCCGGGTCGGCCAGGCCCAGGGGCTCGTCGCGGGGATGTTCGCAGCCGGCGCTTCGCTCGGCCTGGTCGGCGGGGGGTACATCGCCTACCAGTACGGGTGGCCCCTCACGTACCACACGGTGATCCCGCTCGCCGTCGTCCTCGCCATCCTGGCCTACTTCATCCTTCGCGAATCGCCCCACCTTTCCCCGAAGCCGATCGACCTGCCCGGGATCGGCAGCCTGGGCTTCGCCCTCGCGATGGTGATGTTCGGGATCACGGAGGGGACCTACTGGGGATGGACGAGCTTCACGGCGGTCTCCTTCGGCGGTGTTCCTTGGGGGGTCCCCGAGTTCTTCCTGCTCGCGCTCGCGGGGACCGCCTTCTTCCTCCTTTGGGAGCCCCGCGCCCAGTATCCGGTCGTCTCGTTCGCCGCGCTCAAGAAGCGGAACATCTGGGTCTCGAACGTCAACGGGGTCATCGTCGGGATGGCGATGTTCTTGGTCTTCGTCGGGATGGTGCTCTTGGTGGAGGACCCGTTCCCGCCGGGATTCGGTCTCACCGAGTTCCAGATGGGCCTGGTCGCGGTCCCGTCGTCCTTGAGCATGCTCGCGTTCGCCCCCCTCTGGGGCCGCTGGGTCGCGACCCAGGGTCCGAAGCCGGTCTCGATCCTGGGATTCGGCATCATGGGCTTTGGCGGCCTCATGCTCGTCCTGTTCCACGGCCAGATCTGGGAGGTCATCGTGTTCACGATCCCCACCCTGGTCGGGAACGTCGCCGTGCTGATCGCGATGACGAACATCATCGTACTCTCGGTCTCCCCGAAGGAGCTCGGCATCCAGACGGGCATGAACCAGACGTTCCGGAACCTGGGCAGTGCGGTCGGGCCGGTGATCGCCGCGACCGTGACCCTGAGCTTCGTCACCCCGGTGGTGGTCGGGATGTCCCCCTTCGGTCCGGTCTATTACAACGCCCCCGCCATCGAGGGGTTCGAGATCCTCTTCGGTCTCATCGCGGTGATCGCCCTCATCGGGATGCTCCTCTCGCTCGCGCTCCAGAACTACCGCTTCCGGGCCGACGGCACGCGGATGGGCGAACCCGACCGTGCGGCGACCCCGGCGGCGCTGACCCCCGACCTTCGGCCTGCGATCGAGGCCGCGCCGACGGCGGCCGGGACACTCTCTCGGTAAGCGATCCGGCAGGACGGCCTACGAGCACCCGCTCGTCGCGCCGCAGACCGTGCACGCGTAGCACGTGCCCGAGCGGACCATGATGCCACCGCAGATGTGGCAGGACGGAGAGTCCTCGCTGACCCCGCCCCGACCGGACTCGTCTCCCGAGAAGGAGTCGAGCCCCTTGGTCTCGAACTTGACCGTCTGGCTCCCCGCCGCCGTCTTGGCCGACGCCCCGGCCGCCGTGCCGTGGCCGTTGCCGTTCTCGGCCGCGGGTCCCTCGAGGCCGATCGCGCGTCGTTCGTCCTCCGTGAGGAACTCGATCGCGAGCCACCGGGCGACGTAGTCGGGGATCGACTTCGCGAACCGGATCTTGGGATTGTTGGTCGCGCCCGCCGGCTCGAAGCGCAGATGGGCCAGCTTGCGGACGAGGTCCTTCAACGGCACTCCGTGCTGGAGCGCCATCGACATCGAGATCCCGAGCGAGTCCATGAGACCGTTGACCGTCGAGCCTTCCTTGGTGACCCGGAAGAAGATCTCCCCGGGCCGGCCGTCGGGGTAGAGCCCGACCGTCACGTAGCCGTCGTGCCCGCCGACCTGGAAGTGGTGCGTGAGCGCCTTCCGCTGGTCGGGGAGGCGTTCCCGCGCCGGCGTTCGGGAGTCGCCGGGGACCGTCTTGCCCTGGCCCGTCTCGAACGGCTGGGAGGCCTTGCAGCCGTCCCGGTAGAGTGCGACCGACTTGATCCCGAGGCGCCACGCCTCGAGGTAGATCTTCTCGATGTCCTCGACGGTCGCGTCATTGGGAAGGTTGATCGTCTTCGAGGCCCCGCCCGAGAGGAACGGCTGGGCCGCTCCCAGCATCTTCAAATGCCCCATCGGAAGGATCGTTCGGGCGCCGCCGACCGGCGCGAGCGCGCAGTCGAACACCGAGAGGTCCTCCGTTTCGAGCCCCGGGGCGCCTTCGATCGTTCCCGTCCGCTCGACGTAGGCGGTGATCTGCCGGACCTCGTCCGGCGCGTACCCGAGCGCGGTGAGTCCGTCCGGGACGGTCCGATTGATCATCCGCATGACGCCGCCCCCGACCAGGTTCTTCGTCTTGACGAGCGAGAGCTCCGGCTCGAGCCCGAGCGTGTCGCAGCCCATCAGGAGACCGATCGTCCCCGTCGGGGCGATGACCGAGATCTGGGCGTTGCGGTACCCCCACAGTTCCCCGGCCTTCACGGTGTCGTGCCAGCGGTCGACCGCCGCGGTCACGAACGGGGCGAGCTCCGGGTGGGCGAGGGAGACCTGCTCCGCCGCGCGGGCGTGCTTCGACATGACGCGCAGCATCGGGGCGCGGTTCTTCTCGAACCCGGCGAACGGGCCCACCCGCTTCGCGATCTCGCTCGACATGTGATACCCCTCGGCCGAGAGGAACGCCGAGACGGCCGCGGCCAGCGTGCGGCCGGCGTCCGAGTCGTAGGCGAGACCGTAGTGCATCAGCAGCGCGCCCAGGTTGGCGTAGCCCAGCCCGAGCGGGCGGAAGTCATGGGAGTTCTGGGCGATCGGGGCCGTCGGGTAGCTCGAGGCGTCGACGATGATCTCCATCGCGAGGATCATCGTGCGGACCGCCTGGCGATAGAGCTCCAAGTCGAACGTCCCCTTCGGGTCCAGGAATTTCATCAGGTTGATCGACGCGAGGTTGCACGCGGTATCGTCCAGGAACAGGTACTCGCTGCAGGGGTTGGACGCGTTGATCCGCCCGGAGTGCGGGCTCGTGTGCCAGTCGTTCGTGTGGTCGTCGAACTGGACGCCGGGGTCGCCGCACCGCCACGCGGCGTAGGCGAGCTTGCGCCAGAGGTCCCGAGCGTGCATCGTCTGGGCGACGGCGTGGTCGGTCCGGTTGACCGTCTTCCACTCGCCGTCCCGGATGACCGCCTCCATGAAGGCATCAGGGATCCGGACGGAGTGGTTCGCGTTCTGGTAGGCGACCGACGCGTAGGCCGAGTCGGGGTCGGTGCCATCGAAGTTCGCTGAGTAGCCCTGGCGGATGAGCGCGAGGGCCTTCTCCTCCTCGCGGACTTTGCACTCGATGAAGTCGACGATGTCGGGGTGGTCCATGTTGAGAATCACCATCTTCGCGGCGCGCCGGGTCGTCCCGCCCGACTTGATGACGCCCGCGAGGGCGTCGAACGCGCGCATGAACGAGACCGGGCCCGAGGCGATGCCGCCTCCGGCGAGCTTCTCGTGGCTGCCGCGGAGGGCCGAGAGGTTGGAACCGGTGCCGCTGCCGCCCTTGAACAGGCGGCCCTCGCTCGTCGCGAGGGCGAGGATCGAATCCATGTCGTCGGCGACCGACTGGATGAAGCACGCGGAGCATTGGGGCGGGTCGCGGACCCCGACGTTGAACCAGACGGGGCTGTTGAACGCCGCCATCTGGTGGACCATGAGGAAGGAGAGACTCTCCTCGAGCGTCGTCGCCTCTTCGGAGGACTCGAGGTAGCCCAGGTCGAGGCCGGACTGGGCGATCCAGTGGCAGACCCGGCGGATCATCCCGTCGACCGAGTTCTCGCGCCGGCCGGCGATGATCCGGAAGTACTTCGACGCCGCGATGTTCACGCTCGTCTCCGACCAGGAGACGGGGGCGCGGATCCCCTTCTGCTCGAAGATGACCTTCCCTTCGGCGTTCTTGATCACCGCGTCATGGGTCCGCCATTCGATGGTATCGAAGGCGGTCTTGCCTCGCGGCACCAGGCGGGGGACCGATATCGGTTCCCGGCCGATGCGGTTGGCAGGTCGGGGCGCCGGCGAGTCGGACGCAGACGGTGCGCGCTTTCTGGAAACGGCCATTGAGGACCTCTTTTATGGGGGATCGAGCGACGGGCCCTGTCCCGAACGCCTCATCCACCGTCGGTGGCCTATCCCCTCACTGACCTCGTGAAACGCCCTCGGGAGGAGTGCGTTTCTCTTCGGTCCGTGATGGGGATGGACGCGATGGGTGCCGCTCCGGACACCAGTCGAAAACCCTCCGGGTTCGCCCAAGCGCGACCCTGTATAAGGACGCTCTGCCGGAACTGCCGATTTCGTCGACCGGTTTCGCGTCGCGGGAAGCGTACCGACCGTTCCGGAGTAAGAGTCGACGCGGACCGGGGGTCGTCCTTCGAGGGCGGCCGAGGGTCTAAGTAGAAGGGACCTCGACCGGTTCGGCGATGGGAACTCCGGCGGCGAAACCCCCGGCGTGGCGACGCGCCACCGCCTTCTTCCGACGGCATCCGATCCTCTTCCTGCTCGCGCTCACCCCGGGGATCCCCGAGTACTCGTCCGGTTCCTCCTCGGTCCGGCTCGTCGTCCTGTTCCCGACGGGCACGGTCGTCTTCTTTCTCTTTCTCGCCCTGAACTTGGGTCTCTACGGGCCCGGTGTCCTCCTCGTGCGGGAGGCCCACGTCCGGTGGAAGAAGGGGTGGTCGACCATCCTCCTGCTCGGGGCCGCCTACGGGCTGCTCGAGGAGGGGACGGCGCTCTCGACGCTGTTCGATCCCCAGGCCTCTGTCGTCGGAGGCCTCGGGAGCTACGGGCACGCCTACGGCGTCAGCTGGGTGTGGTTGATCGGAATCCTCGGGGTCCACGCCGTCTTCAGTGTCGGCATCCCGATCCTGCTCCTCGGGCTGGCCCTTCCCGAGACCCGCGGCCAGCCGTTCCTGACCGGCCGGCGATTGCCGTTCGCGCTCCTCCTCTACGGGCTCGACATCGTCGCGCTCAACGCGATCATCCACTACTGGGTCGGGATTCCGCTCCAGCTCGCCGTGGCCGCCGTCGCGGGTATCCTTTGGGTGGTGGCCTGGCGCCTCCCGCCCGGCCCGCTCGATCCCCCCTCCGCGACACCCCACCGGGGTCCCCCCATCTTCTTCGTCTACGGGGTCCTCTATTTCGTGCTCCTGCTCCTCGTGCCCGGGCTCATCCGTGACTTCCACCAACCCGCGGTCGTGGCGTTCGCCGCGGACGCGCTCTTCCTCGCACTGCTCTTCATCGCCGTACGGAACACGATCGGTCGGAGCGCGAACGCGCCCCAGATGGTCCTGCTCGCGTTCGGCCTTGTCCTCCCGCTAATGGTGATCGGGCTGGCCGCTCAGATTCTGGTCCCCGTCGTCCTGCTCCTGGACGCGGTGGCGGGCTGGTTCTTCCTCACGCTCTGGCGTCACTATCGGTCGACGCCGGTCCCGGCGGGGGCGTTACTGGGCGCAGCCGTACCCTAGCCGGGGAGCTCTCGACCGCGCCGACCGGCGCGGTCCCTCGTGCCGGACCCGGAACCGTTCGCACCGGGGTCGAGGGAGACGCGGCGGTGGGGTCGGGCGGTTACGCATGGACCGCTCTCCCGGACGGGATCGGCGGCGGCGGAAGGACGCGCATCGTGCACGGCATGAGCGACCCGCAGTCGCCGCAGTAGAGTCCCTCCTCCGCCACCCAGAGGAACGCGCCGCATCGCTCGCACTTGCGCGGGTCGTCCGGGTCGTTCCGGCAGCCCATCGAGCTCCGCCTCGGAAGACCGACTTCGTCCCGGTATATGCTACCCCGGTCGGACTCGCCAGCAAAATGAGGAAAAAGGAAACGGGAACCCCCCCGAAGGGAGGTTCCCCGGAAAGGGTGGGTCCGATCTAGGCGTTCTTCATCTTGGCGCGGGAGACGAAGCCCTTCTTGTCGAGGAAGTACATGTACCCGTCCGCCCGAACGATCTTTTCGGTGCCGACTCGGGCCTTCTTCCCGGACTTGTTCAGCTTCGTCGGAGTCTTCCAGAGGTACCCATCCTTGCCGAGGTAGTACAGGTATCCCTTCTCACGCTTTGTTTGCTCTTTACCGACCTTCTCCGCCATGTTGGCGACCTCGGTCGTCCTTAGGGAAACCCCCCCTATTTAGAATTACTGACGGAGTGCCCTCGAAGAAACCGGTTTTCCCTGACGGAAAACGTGCGTCGGACGCGCGTCGAAACGGTAGCCGAGTCCCTCGGCGGAGGGTACCGGGAAGATCGCGAAATCCGCCGAGCGCCCGACCTCCACGGTCCCCGCGTCGACGAGCCCGCTCGCATGCGCGGCGTTGACGGTCGCGGCGGTGAGCGCCTCCGCCGGAGTGAGCCGTCCGCCGTGGACCGCGAGCGCGATCGCCAGCGGCATCGACTCGTTCCAGGAGTTCGGAGAGCAGTCGGAGCCGAGGGCGACGGGCACGCCGGCGTCGACGAGCTCGCGGCCCGGGCTCCGCCGGCCCGGCGAGGAGGCGAACGCGGTGATGGGGAGGAGGACGGCGGTCACGCCCGCCCGCGCCAGGGCCGCGAAGTCGGCTTCGGTCGAGGTAAGAAGGTGCTCCGCGGAGCGGGCTCGGAGCCGGGCGGCGAGACGTGCTCCACCGGAACGGACGAACTCATCCGCGTGCACCTTCACGCCGAACCCGAGCGCGAGCGCCGCGCGGAGGAGGCGCTCCGAGCTCCGCACGGAGAAGTAACCGGGCTCGCAAAAGACGTCCACGAAATCGGCGAGACGTTCGCGGGCGACGATCGGGAGCGCTTCGCGGACGAGTCGGTCGACGTACGCGTCGGTCCGGCCCCGGGCTTCGGGGGGCACGGCATGCGCGCCGAGGAACGTGGGGACGAGGCGGAGGCCGGTCCGGCGTCGCAGTTCCGGAACGAGACGGAGCAACCCGATCTCGCCCCGTGGCGTGAGGTCGTAACCGCTCTTCACCTCGACCGAGGTCGCACCGGCGGCGGCCATGCCGAGCAGGCGTTCGGAGGTCGCTGTGAGCAGGGTCGCTCGCGAGGCCGCTCGGGTCGACCGCACGGTCGAGAGGATGCCGCCTCCCCGTCGGGCGATCTCGAGGTAGCTCACGCCCATCGCCTTCCAGGCCATCTCGAAGGCGCGGTCCCCGGCGAAGAGGACGTGGGAGTGCGCGTCGACGAGGCCGGGCACGAGCGTCCCGCCGCCTCCGTCGAGCACCCGGCCCCGAGGCCCGAGCCGTACCTCCCGGCGGGCCCTTCGCTCGGGACCGACCCAGACGAATGACCCACCGGCCGCGGCCACCACGGCCCTCGGGATGCACGAGAGCTCGCGCGCCGCGGTGCCCACCCGGGGCACCGGACCCCTCACAAGCGTCGCCGCCTCGGCCAAGTTCGTGACCAGCAGGTCCGCTCGGATCATGCCTGCAGGACCTGGTAGTCCAAGAGGTCCCTCGCCGCGTTGGATCCGGGGAAGACGATCCGGGCCTCCGACTCGAGCGGCTCGAGCTCCTTGTACCGGGAGGAGAAGTGCGTGAGGTAGAGCGTGCCTACCCCAGCGGCCCGCGCGAGCTCGGCGGCCTGGCGAGCCGACGAGTGACCCCACTGGTTCGCCTCCTCCTCGATCTCCCGCGCCGCCGTCGCCTCATGGATGAGGAGCGTCGCGCGGTCCGCGAGGCGCCGCACGTCGTCGCTCGGGGCGGTGTCGCCCGAATACACGACGGACCGCCCGGGTCGCGGGGGCCCCATCACGTCCTCCGGTCGGACGACGTGGTCGTCCACCCGCACCGCCTCGCCCGCCTCGAGCCGAGCGAAGCCCCGCCCCTGGATGCCAAGGGAACGGGCGAGCACGCCGTCGAACCGGCCGCGCTTCGGTCCCTCCTCGATCCGATAGGCGATCGTCGGCACCGGGTGGACCGCGCGGGCGGTGCGGACCGTATACCCATCCAGCTCGACCGACTCGCCGGGCTGGAGCGGATGGATGGCGACCGGGAAGCGTGGTGTGTAGTAGCCCATCCCCAGGGCCCGCGTCACCATCTCCTGGGCATCCGGAGGACCGTAGACATCGAGCGGTTCGGTCCGGTTGTTGAGACCCATGCTCTGGATGAGCCCGGGCAGACCCAGGAAGTGGTCTCCGTGGAAGTGCGTCAGGAAGACCCGGCGGACGCGCATGAACGACGCGCTCGATTGGAAGAACTGGCGTTGCGTGCCCTCGCCGCAATCGAGGAGGATGAGCTCGCGTTCCGTATCGAGCGCGATGGCGCTCGCCGAGCGCTCCTTCGTCGGCCACGAACCGGCCGTGCCCAGGAAGGTGACCCGCATCGCACCGCCCCACCGGGCCCCGGGTAAAAGCAGAGCGGGCCGCCGTCCGCAAGGGGGCCGGCGGGTGGAGTAAAGAGGAAAAGGAGCTCAGGGCTCGGTCCGGCGAATGGTAGACTGGGACCGGGTCGAACAGCTGCGCAAGAGTGGCTGGGACTGGGACGAGATCGCCGAGGACCCGAAGGTCGGGTTCCAGGCGGTCAAGGGGTCGGGCGACCCCGCCCGGGCCCTCGCGGTCCTCTATCGACGGCGCCGGGCGCGGGCCGCTCCGCAGGAAGAGGCCGCCGCCGCGAAGCCCAGCAAGCGCTTGTCGGACGAGTCCGACCGACGATGGAGCCTGGCCCGGATCGGGTTCCTGCTGACGCCGCTCGTCGGAGTCTGGGCGCTGGTCGCGTTCCTCGCCCCTTCGCCCGTCGGACTGATCCTGCCGACGATCCCCTACATCGCGCTCATCCTGGTCGGGGTCGTCTTCCTCCTGATCTACGGCCTGCTCCGGAGCACCAAGCGCTGGACGAAGGTCTTCCGAACGACCGTCATCGGGGGGATCGTCCTGGGTCTCGTCTTCACCGGGATCGTTGCCCTCGCCGGCACGCTGCTCTTCGGCTGCCCCTACCTGCCTCCTGCTGCGGCGCTGACGAGCGAGCCCGGTACGGGCTGGGCCAAGGCCAACGTCGCCCCCTGGCAGGAGAGTGGGAATCCGGTCGTCTACTTCTACGGCGCGACGTGGTGTCCGTACTGTTCGGCGAGCAGCTGGGCGATCTGGAAAGCGCTCACCGAATTCGGTTCGGTGATAGGAAATTACACCGGGTTCTCCAGTTTGACTGACGTCGACGCGGGGACGCCCGAGATGGTGCTCGCCAGCACGACCCTGATGGCGAACAACGTAAGTTTCGTGGTAACGGAGGACACGTCGGGGGTCGGTGGGACCTTCCCGGGGACCTCCAACTGCGTCCAGGCTGCGTACGTAGGAGCCTACTCGGCCGGCTCGATCCCCTTCGTGGTCGTGAACGGCCAATACGTCCACGGCGGCAGCTCCCTCATCAACCCGACCGACCTTTCCGCCTACTCCTACAGTGCCACGTCCGGCGCCGGGGCCGACACGGTGCGGAACCAGGTCTCCTCCGAGAGCGGTTCCGCGTGGACGACGGTAGCGCCCCAGGCCGAGTGGATCATGGCCTACCTCGTCAGTTGCCTCGGTGGCAACGTCGCGTACTTCGCCCATGCGGGGCCCCATCCCTGGTCCGCCGCGGTCACCGCGGCCGTCAAGGGAGACCTCGCCCAGATCACTTGATCCCATGCGAACGAGCACGTTCCGGTCCTTGGTCGCCCTCGGGGGCGGACTCGGTCTCATCATCTCGATCTTCGCCGCGCTCGAATTCTACGACGCTCAGCTCAGCAACCTCTGCACCCTGAACGCGTTCTTTTCGTGCGCCCTGATCGCGCACAGCGGCAAGACGACCACGCTCGGGATCCAGGACTACTACTGGGGGATTTTCGGGTTCATCGCTATCCTCGTCTTGGCCGCGTGGTCGGAACGTCGACGGAAGGATGCCCGACTGGCCTACCTGCTCTTGCTGTTGACGAGCGCCGGCCTCGGACTCGCGGCCTACTTCCTCTACGTGGAACTGGTCGAGATCAACGGTCTTTGTCCGGTCTGCCTGGCCTCCTACGCGTGCGGGATCTTCGCGTGGGTGGGCTCCTACGGCATCGCCCGGAAGGCCTACCGACGAGACCACGCGACGCCGAGCTCGACGCCCTCCGGGGCCTAGTCGCGCGGGACGCCTCGTGTCGTACGGATTCCTCTCGAGAAACCGGGGAAAAACGCGGTGGCTCGGGTTATATACCCGACCTTTCTCGGCCGCCCGGGTCGTCCTCATGGTCGATGCATACGCCACGCTAGGAGCCGGGATCGCGATCGCCGGCGGGTTGATCGGAACGGGCATGGCCCAGTCCGGGATCGGGGCCGCCGGAATGGGGATCTACGCCGAAAAGCCACAGTTGTTCGGCAAGGTCCTGTTCTTCTTCGTCATTCCCGAAACCCTCTGGATCATCGGATTCGTGCTCGGGTACATCCTGCTCACGGGCATTCTCTAGCGAGCGCCCGATGACCCTCGAGCGGCTCATCGCCGAGATCCGGTCCCGCGGGGAGCGGGAACTCGGGGAGGAGACCCAGAAGTTCGAGGCCGAGAAGGCCCGGCTCCAAGAGGACCGCGCGCATCGGGTCACCGCGATCCAGGAGGATTTCCGGACCCGGACCGACGCCGAGGGCCGCCGCGAGCGGACCCAACGGGTCGCGGGTGCCCGCATGCAGTCGCGGAAGCTCGAGTACGAGGCCCAGGAGCGCGCGATGAACGCGTCGCTCGAGGCCGTGCGGGGCCTGTTGCGGGACTTCACGACGAGCGACGAGTATCCGGAGGTGCTTCGGCGCATGTATTCGGTCGCCACCGACGAGCTCGGAAAGGATGTCCGTGTCGCGGGTCGGGCTGAGGATGCGGCGCTGCTCAAGCCGCTCGCGGGCCGCTCGTTCGACCCGACGCCCGTCGCGATCCTGGGCGGGCTCATCGCCGAGACGCCCGACGGCGACCGCCGGCTTTCGTTGAGCTTCGACGAGCTCCTTCGGCTGCGCGAGGACCGCGTCCGGTCGCTCTTGGCGTAGGCGGGATTTGGAGATGGCGGGCTCTCCGTATGCGAGCGCCTTGGGACGGTTCAAGGCGTTGCAGCCGACCCTGCTGCCTACGGAGGCCTACGGTCCGCTGGTCCGCGCGAAGGACTTGTCCGAGATCCTGAAGCTGCTCGAGCCGACCGTCTACGGCCCCGAGATCGCCCTCGCGGGCACCACGTACCAGGGGGCCCCGGCGCTCGAGGTCGCCATCAACCGTCTTTTCGTGCACCGGCAGCAGATGCTGCTCGAGTCCGCGTCGTTCGCGGGGAAGCCGCTCGTCGAGGCCTACCTACGGCGCTGGGACATCGAGAACATCGGGCTCATCCTCTCCGCCAAGTCCGAGGGCCGGCCGATCACGGAGACCGAATCGTTCCTTGTCTCGAGCCGGGAGATCCCCGCGGGGCTCTTCGCCGGCGGGATGGGACTCGACGACTTCCGCGCCCTGCTCGCCCTCCCCACGACGGAGGCGGTCGCGACGCAGCTCGTCCGGTTCGGCTACGGCGGCGTTCTCCTGCCCCTCCTCGAGACGTACCAGAAGACGCGCGACATCTTCCCCCTCCTCGCGGCCCTCCAGCGCGACTACTACCGGCGGCTGCTCGAGTCCGCGAAGTTCTTCCAGGGGGACGAGTGGGTGATCCGCGAGTTCCTCCGGTCGGAGATCGATCTCAAGAACGTCTTCCTCCTCCTGAAGGGCAAGGCAGCCGACCTTCCCCTCGACGTCGTCCTGGAGCGGTTCCTGGACGGCGGCGACTTGGGCCGCGACCGCGTCGCCGACCTCTACAACGTTCGGGACGTCCCGGAGCTGGTCGCCCAGCTCGAGGGCCGGTACCCCGCGCTCCACGAGGGACTCGAGGGGTATGCCGCCGAGAAGAGCCTGGTGCCGTTCGAGCTCGCGCTCACCCGGGAGCGGATGGTGCGCGAGCTGAAGCGCCTCCGCAGCTTCCCGCTCTCGGTCTCCATCCTCTTCACCTTCCTGCTCCTCGCGGAGCTCGAGCGGGCCGACCTACGGAAGATCGTCTACGGGAAGCTCTACGGGATCGCGCCGGCCGAGCTCGAGCGCTCCCTCCTCCTCGGCCGGCCGTAAGCCGGGTCAAGGGACCCGGGGCCGGGCCTACGTGTGGGGCGCCCCATCCACGAGCGGGGAGGCCCCGTCGTGCGCCGTGGGCCGCGTGTGGGTCCGTCGGGATCCGAACGCCTGGAACGGCCGTCCGTTCCCTTCGTAGAACTTCGAGAAGTGCTCCACGAAGATGAGCCGGGCCCCCTGGATCCCCGGCTCGAACACCCCGAGCACGAGGTTGAAGAGCTGGCCGACCAACAGGATGACGACCGCGATCGCGATGTAGACGACGTGGAGCGCGACGCTCGAGGAGGACCCCACGAACATCCCGTAGGTGACCGAGTTGATGACGAGCGCGAGGATGGCGCTCGCGAGCAGGATCCCGACCAACCGAAGATAGGAAAGGATGTGGCTCACGATCTCGGTGAGGGCCATGAGTCCCTGCGGGCCCTCGCCGCCGATGATGAGCGCGAGGCCCCCGAAGAGCCCCCCCAGCGCGAGGTCCGACAGCGGGTGGGCCACGTTGAACGACTTGTAGATCGTGAGCAATCCGAACCCGGCGACGCCCCACGCGAAGACGATCCCGCCGATCTTGGCGATGAGCTCGCGGCGGTGGTGGTGGTAGTAGGCCTTGAGCGCCCCGAGCCCGAAGCCGAGGGTCACCATCCCGAGGCCGATGAAGCCCGCCAGCAGGAGGAGCTTGGAGGCCTCGTGGAGCGGGTCGAAGAGCCCCGTGTAGAACGGCAGGTGGGCGCCGAAGTACACGTTGAAGACGACCCCCAAGGCGATCGCGAGGAGACACCCCGGCAGCAGTGTCCGGGCGAGGAGCTGCATCCCCTTCGGGCCCATGATCATGGTCACGAACCCCCGCAGTCCCTTCGGCACGTGCTGGCCGCCGGGGAAGCCCACGATCATCCAGAGACAGATCCCGAGGATCACGACGCCGTAGCCGGCGTCGCCGAGCATGAGGCCGAAGAACAGCGGGAAGGCGAGGGCGAAGATCCAGGTCGGGTCGAACTCGGTCGCCTGGGGAAGCGAATAGAACTTGATGAAGAACTCGAACCAGCGGATCCCGGGCGGGTTGTCCATCAGCGTCGGGGCCTCCTCGGTGGTCGGGATCTCGGTGAGATCGACCCGGTCGCCGATCCGGGCCCTAAGCGCGGCCGCGAGCGCGGCGAAGTTCCGCTTCGGCACCCATCCCTCGATCGCGAACGAATAGTGGCCGGCGCCCATCCGGGTCCATGCCTCGAATTTCCGGTTCTCGATCGTGAAGGCCTCCTCGAGCGACGCGATGCGGAGGTACCAGTGTCCCGCAATCTCGGAAAGGCGGGTGCGAAGCTGGGCGAGCCGGGCATCGATCGCGTCCCTCCGGCCCGTCAGCGTCGGGAGCTCGGATGCGATCGTTCCCGCGAGCGCGGGGACGGCGGCGAGATGGACGCCGGCCTGCTGGGCGATGCGGCTCACGGCGTCGGACTGCTCCTGGGGCACGGCGAGGAGGAAGCGGACCGACTCCTTGTCGCGCGGGCCCGGGACGAACGCCGCCTCGCCGAGCGCCGTGACCTCGGCCTCCAGACGGTGGAAGGCGTCCGGCGATGACTCTCCGAAAAAGGCGAGGAGCCGGGAGGAGCGGAGCAAGCCCAGGGGGGCGGTGTAGTAGCCGTGCCGCTCCAGGAGCTCGAGCGTGGTGGCCACGTCGCGCCGGTCGGTGATCAACCGGTCCTCCTCGCGCTTCAACTCCGTCACCTCGGCGTCGATCGGGATCGCCGCCGCGGCGCGGAGGACCGCATCGAGGGTTGCGTAGCTCTCCGGGACCCCGTCCGGTACCGGGGGCAGCGCGGCCTTCAAGGATCGGAACCGAAGGAGGCCGTCCGAGACCTGCCGCTGGAGCTCGCCGCCGTGCTCCGGTTCGAGCAGTTGGAACGCCTCCTTGCGGAGCGGTTCGATCTGGATCACCCCCAGGTCATGGAGGAGGGCCACGACGGTCTCGCGGTCGGTCTTGAGACCGAGGAGGCCGACCTTGACCATCGGGACGGGACGGAGGAATCCCATGGATCACGCCGGAGGTCGCTTCCCCACCGCTCGGAACTCGGACAGGATCGCGGACAGGAGGGCCTCTTTCTGGCGGGCGAGCTCCGCCGGGCCCTTCCCCCGGATCGCGTTCGCCCGACCGGCGCCTTCGGCGACGATCTGCTCGGCCTCGCGATCCCCGTCGGCGCGCGCGCTCGCGAGGGCGGTCTCCCGCTCCCGTTCGGCGTCGGCGCGGGTCGTGAGGAGGAGGCTCTCGGTCTCGCGGTGGAGGGCCTCGAGCTGACCCTTGATCGACCCGCGGAGACGGGCGACCTTCGCCTCGAGCTCCGCCTCCACGGTCGTCACGTGCCGGATCGGCTCCAGGGAATCGCCGGGTGCGGTCGCTGCTTCGCTCGTCATGGTCAGATCACGTGCGTGAGGTACAGGAGGTACAGGAGGAGGGCGACGGCACCGAGCCGGGCGGCCCAGAGCAGCCCCATCAGGCGGGAGAAGCGCAGCACGCGCTCGGGGTGGTTCGCCAGCGCGGCCACCGGCGGGGGCGTCGCGATCCCGTAGGCGCCCGAGAGGTTCACCTTAGCCACCGGCCGCCTCCGTTTGCTCCATCTTCCGCTTGACCGTCTTCAGCATGCTGAACGAGTCCCGTTCCAGTTCGTCGAACCGGAACTTGATCATCCGCACGGTCCCCTGGAGCCGGGGGATGAGGACGTTCTCGATGGCGCTCGCGCGCCGCTTGGTCTTCTCGATCTCCTTCAGGAGGCGGCGGAGGGCGTTCTCCTTCTCGGCGATGTCGAGGATGACCTGGTAGATCCCCTGGAAGTGGCGGATCGACTCCCCCAGGGAAGCGGGGAGGTCGAGCAACGCGCTCGCCGGGACCGGCGTGTAGTTCCCGGCGTCGACCCGGGGGGTGCGGACCCCCATGACATTCTTCGTCGACACGCTGACCCGGGCGAGCTCGGGGAGAAGCATCGAGACGTTCTCGAGCCGGGTGGGGCCCTCCAGCATCTCGGCCTGTCGGATCGAAGCGTAGCCCCGGGCGATCTTGAGCTGCAGGTCGCCGCGCAGCTCGAGCGCCTGGCGGCTCAACTGGAAGAACTCGGCGATCAGGGCGGACCGCTTGAGCTTCATCAAGTTCAATCCCTTCCGGGCGAGGACGATCCGGCGGCGGGTTCGCAGGAGCTCCAGTCGGGTCGGTCGGACCTCCTCGCCCACCATCGATCCGTCCCCGTCTGGTCCGTGGGCGTCAGGCCGCCGGGGTCTTCGGGCGGTAGTACTTCTGGATGAATTCGGGTTTGATGCGTTTCAGCTCCGACTGGGGGAGCTCGGAGAGGATGTCCCAGGCGAGCGAAAGGCTGTCGTCGATGGAGCGGTCCTCGTCGGGGCGCTGGTTCACGAACTCGTTCTCGAACCGCTCGGCGATGCGGAGGTAGATCCGATCGGTCGCGGTGAGCGCCTCTTCCCCGACGATGGCGGAGAGAGCCCGCTGGTCCTTGCCCGTCGCGTACGACGCGTACAGCTGGTCGGCGACGCCGCGGTGGTCCTCCCGGGTGCGTCCCTTGCCGATCCCCTGGTTCATGAGCCGCGAGAGCGAGGTGAGGACGTCGATCGGAGGGTAGACGCCGCGTCGTTGCAGCTCCCGGCTCGCGACGATCTGGCCCTCGGTGATGTACCCCGTCAGGTCCGGGATCGGGTGCGTGATGTCGTCGGCCGGCATCGTGAGGATGGGGAGCTGAGTGATGGACCCCTTGCGGCCGTGGATCTTCCCGGCCCGCTCGTAGAGCGTCGCCAGGTCGGTGTACATGTACCCGGGGTACCCGCGTCGCCCGGGAACCTCCTCCCGCGCCGCCGCGACCTCTCGGAGCGCCTCGCAGTAGTTGGTCATGTCGGTGAGCACGACCAGGATGTGCATGTCCTTCTCGTAGGCAAGGAACTCGGCGGTCGTGAGCGCCATGCGCGGCGTGATGATCCGCTCGGCCGACGGGTCGGAGGAGAGGTTCATGAAGACGACGGTGCGCTCGAGCGCACCGGTCGACTCGAACTCCTTCAAGAAGAAGTTCGCCTCCTCGCTCGTGATCCCCATCGCGGCGAAGATGACCGCGAAGCTGTCGGAGGAGTTCCGGAGCTTGGCCTGACGGACGATCTGGGCCGCGAGGAGGTTGTGCGGAAGTCCCGCGCCGGAGAAGATCGGGAGCTTCTGGCCCCGGACCAGGGTGTTCATGACGTCGAGGTTCGACAGCCCCGTCTGAATGAACTCGCTCGGCTCCTCCCGCGAGTAGGGGTTCATCGCGTTCCCGACGATCTCGAGCTCCCGGCTCGAGACGATCTTCGGGCCTCCGTCCCGCGGCTCGCCGAGTCCGTTGAAGACCCGACCCAGCATCTGGTCCGAGACGGGGAGCGTGGCGACCTTGCCGAGGAACTTCACGCTCGTCTCGTTGACGTTCATCCCCATCGTCGGGCCGAAGACTTGGACGATCGCGAGGCCCTTCCGCGAGTCGAGCACCTGTCCTTGACGGCGGTCCCCGTTCGGTAGCAGGATCTCGACCATCTCCCCGTAGGCGGCCTTCTCGACCTCGCGGACGAACAGGAGCGGCCCGGTCACCCGGTCGATGGTCCGATAGTCGATGGGGACCTCCCCGACGACCACGTCCTTCGCCGGGCGCTTGACCGCGGCCATCAGCTCGTCCCTCCCAAGCCGGCGAGCGCCTCTCCCATCTCGAGCTCGATCCGGTCAAAGGCGGCGGCATGATCGGTCTCGGGGATCGACTTCATTCGAGAGAGCTTTTCACGGACGGGCAGTCGCTGGACTTGCTGGACGGTCGCCCCGCGGGCGATCGCCTCCTGCTCCTTCTCCCCGAAGCCCAGGATAGCGCGGAGCATCCGGTACTGCTTCTGGATGGAGGTGTACGTGTCGATCTCATCGTAGGCGCTCTGCTGGAGGTAATCCTCGCGCAGCATCCTCGAAACGTCGAGCACGGCTTTCTCCCGTTCCGGCAGTGCATCGACGCCCACCAGCTGCACGATCTCCTGGAGCTCGGCCTCCTGCTGGAGTGTCTGCACCGCCTTCTGACGCAGGGCCGTCCAATCCGCGGCGATGTGCGTGCGGGCCCACGGGTCGAGGTCGGCCGCATAGAGCGAATAACTGTTGAGCCAGTTGATCGAGGGGAAGTGGCGACGGGACGCGAGGGACGCGTCGAGGGCCCAGAAGACGCGGGTCACGCGCAGCGTGTTCTGGCTGACCGGCTCGGAGAAGTCCCCGCCCGGGGGGCTGACCGCGCCAACCACTGTGACGGAACCGGTTCGCTTCTCGGGAGAGAGGGTGACGACCCGGCCGGACCGTTCGTAGAACTCCGCGACCCGGCGTCCGAGGTAGGCAGGGTATCCCTCCTCACCGGGCATCTCCTCGAGCCGGCCCGAGATCTCCCGCATCGCCTCCGCCCACCGGCTGGTCGAATCGGCCATGAGGGCGACGTCGTACCCCATGTCCCGGTAGGTACTCGGCGATCGTGATGCCCGTGTAGACGCTCGCTTCCCGGGCGGCGACCGGCATGTTCGAGGTGTTCGCGATGAGGATGGTACGCTCCATGAGCGGACGACCGGATTTCGGGTCGGTGAGGCTGGGGAAGGTCGCCAGCACCTCGGTCATCTCGTTGCCGCGCTCGCCGCACCCCACGTAGACGACGATGTCGGAGTCTGCCCACTTCGCGAGCTGCTGCTGCGTGACGGTGTTGTGCAGCAGAAGGCCCCCATACCCCCCGACGAAGTTGCTCCCGAACTCGGGAACCGAGACGTCGTAGACGTCGAACGGCCCATCCTTCTCCTCGGTGACCTCGAGAACCTCGTCGCAGTACAGGTAGTCCAGAAGGTGCAGGAGGCGGGACGCCGTCGCATCCGCGGGACTGACCGCCGTCTTGTCCCGGGACGACGCCATGAAGGTGCGGAACGTCGTGGTGGTCATCCGCTCCCCGTTGCCGATGTAGTTGTGGATCTCGATCCCGTCGCTCAGCAGCGCGGCGTATCGATAGTGGGCACGATAGATCGATTCGATGACCCCCGGCGTGAGCGGCACCACATCCGGGGCGGACCAGGTCGACTTCTGAGCCGTGACATACTGGCGGATCGCGGCGACTCGCGGCGCGTCCGAATCGAGGGCGACCAGGAGCCGGGAGAGGTTGGGGACCCCGCGAACGAAGATGCGGAAGTACTGCTCCCCGTCGACCCATCGATGGGCGAGGGAAGAGATGACTCCAAAACGGGAGAGCGGGTACACCAGGTCGGTCTGCAGCTTCGGGCTGTGGGTGCAGACCTCGACCTCGCGACCCGAGAAGCCTCCATCGCCGACGTAGTAGCCGCGCAGGAAGCCGGCGAGCACCGGATTGGAGGAGGACTGTACCGCCGCGGGGATGCGCTTCTCCCCCGAGAGGCGGCCCGTTCCCAGTTGGTCCAAGAGGTCGACCAGGAGTCGACTGTGAAGCAGGACATTGGGAGTCTTTTTCGCCTGGCGTTCGACCTTCCCTTCGAGTCCGAACAGGTCGCGGGCTAGAATCTGGAAGCGATCGAGAAGTGCCTCTTCGGAGTGGGTAAAGACGACCGTGCCCGCTCCGCGCACGTAGCCTTCGGCGACGAAGAGCCCCAAGAACTCGGCGAACTCGACCGACATGATGGCGGGGATCCGGATCGCCTTCCCCCGCCTCTGAAGCGGCGGGAGATCGACCCGAATTTCGCAGTCCTTCCGGATCGCGGGCACTTGGCGGACGGAAGCCACGTAATCGCCGGGTTTCAAGTCCCGTGCCATCGTCTCCCGAAGGGTCCCGTCGGCCCCGAAGGTGAACAGGCGGTGGACCGGGGTCACGCGAACGCTCCGACCCGTTCGGGTCGTGACGCGGACCAAGGTGTCGCTCTTGCCCTTGTAGAAGGTCCGGGTTCGGCTCTTCACCATTCGGTCGCCGACCAAGGAGAACAGTTCAAGCGGGGTCTTGAGGCGAAGCCACTCGTCGCTCCCCTCGACCGACCGCTCGGCGTGGCGGCTCACCGCCGCGTGCAACTCCTCAATGGGCACCACCGACCCGTCGCCCAGAAGGACCGGTGTGTCTCCGGCCACGCACTTGCCCGATCCGAAGGGTCCGGGGATGGCGGCGGTCCCGCCCTTCGCGACAGGGAAGAACGTGTCGATCACACGCTGGCCCGTGATCAGCGGGATCGTCGGCGCGAGCTTCTGGGAAACCGGTCGCGGTATCCGGACGACCCACTTCTGCGTGAGAGTGAGGGGTTGGGTGCCGGTCGCGGTCTTCAACGACCCGATGGGGTCGCGGATCGTATAGGAGCCGCTCTTGAGCGCGGTGACGGTCCCCCGGACTCCCGGCGGAACCATGATCTTGTGGAGGATGAGGGGCGTCTCCTGCACGGTCCCGAGGATGGCGCCCGAGGTGACCTCGTCCCCGACCTTGGCCATGGCCGTGAACTCCCAGGTCTTCTTCTCGTCGAGCGGCGCCGCCACGAAACCGCGCGTGATGAAGTCGCCCAGGTTCTGCTTCAGGACATCGAGGGGACGCTGGATCCCGTCGTAGATGCTCTTCAAGAGTCCCGGTCCGAGCTCCACCGAGAGCGCCTGTCCCGTGTTCTCCACCTTGTCGCCGGGACGCAGGCCGGTCGTGTCCTCGTAAACCTGGACGGTGCACGTCTCCCCCACGAGCCGGATGATCTCGCCGACGAGCCCGAGCTCGCCCACGCGAACGACATCGTACATCTTCGCGCCCTCGAGGCCTTCGGCGACGACGACCGGACCCGAGACCCTTGCTACGACTCCCATTGGATTCTCCTTCGTTAGTGCGGAACGTTGAGCGAGACGCCGAGGATGCGCTTCGCGAGCGCCGAGATGCTCTCGACCTCGTACTCCCCGGTGGGGGCGGGCACGAAGACCACGAGCGGATGGAGCGAGTTCTCGGCGTGGAAGCGCTGCGATTCGGACAGCGTGGCCCGCACGGACTGGCTCGCGATGACGAGCGAGGTCGCGGGATCCGCCACGACCCGCTGGAACTCGGCCTGCGCGTTCTTGGGCCCCACTTCGACCACATCGCTGAGGCCGATCAGGCGGAACCCGATCGCGAGCTCGCGCTCCCCAAGTACGACGGTGCGACGGGGGGCGTCGGTCCTCTCGGGCACGGCGTTCTCGGCGGGGTTCCAGCCTATTTAAGCGCTCCTCCGCGCGGCGACGACGGCGCATTTTCAGGTCAGAAAACGAACGGGCCGACCCGACCTAGACCGACTGTTTTGAGGTCGATCGATGCACGTGGTTCTCGTCGTCCGTGATCAGGATGCACTCGCCCTCGCACTCGAAGAGGCACGCCTCGCAGACGATGCATTCCGGGCCGTGGATCGCGAGCGACTTCTCGCCGCGGAACTGGAACTTCGCGGCCACCTCCGGGTTGTCGACAACATCCGGGACCTCGGCGCGGGGGCGCAGGTCGAACACATTCACCGGGCAGACATCCTTGCAGTGCGAGCAGCCGGTGCACCGCGCGATGTCGATGTCGACTTGGACCATCGGCCCGGTCCCTCCCGCACGTAGGCCTATTACGGTTGTGTTGCGCTCCCCGCTACGAGGGGTTCCCGATGGCCCGCTCGCTCCGATCGAACGTGGGAAGTCGAGGGCCGGAGACGCTCGCCTACGCCTTCTACCACCGGCCCCGCGCGGGGGTCGGTCGCGCCCGGTACGAGCGCACCCTGCTCGGCTTCCTCGACGAGCTGGCGCGGAGCCCGACACCGGGGTTCCGAGGCAGCGCCGCGTTCCGACTCCCCCGGGCCCCCTGGGCCGTCCATCCGGAACGTCCTCTCTACGTGGATTGGTACGTCTTCTCGGGGTTCGGCGACTTGGGGCCGGTCCGCGACGTGGCGTACCGCCGTCCGTGGGTCGAGTTCCATCGGGCCATCGCTTCCTTGTTCGGGGAGGGTTGGGGTTCGATTTACGCCGCTCGGGGACGGGTCGACCCACCCATCGCACCGGCGTGCGTCGCGTGGTTCGACGCCCCATCGGGACGGGGCGCTGCAGTCCTGCGCCGGTGGCGGGAGGAGGGGCCTCCGGCCGGAGCGCTCTGGCGTCGGCAGCTCGCGTTGGGCCCGAGCCCCGAGTACCTGCTACTTCGGAGGACGCCCTCCGCCGTCCTCGATCGCACCCCGGTCGGCCGTCCTGGTTCCGGAATACCTCCCCCTCCCCACCCGCGCGCCCACGGGGCCGAGGTAACCGTTAAGAAGGCCGCCCGGCCTCGCGGGAACCTTCGCATGCGGCCCCTCGACGTCCTCCAGCAGAGCCTCCACAAGCGCGTGCTCGTGGAGATGAAGGGCGGACGCTCCTACCGGGGGGTCCTGGACGCCTTCGACCAGCATCTCAACCTCGTCCTCTCCGCCGCCGAAGAGGTCGTGAAGGACCAGGTCACCCCGCGCTCGGGCCTCACGCTCGTTCGCGGCGATTCGATCGTCTACATTTCGCCGTAAGGAGTTCGGAAGCATGTCGAAGGGAACACCGTCCAGCCGCGGCGGGAAGATCGTCCACGTCATCTGCCGGCGCTGCGGCCGCCACTCGTTCCACCGCCAGCAGGGCGTCTGCGCCTCGTGCGGGTTCGGGTCGACCGCCCGCCGGCGGGGGTTCGCTTGGGCGAAGCATAAGGGACCCCGGGCCGGGGGCGTGAAACCCACCGGTCGCGCGCGACGCTGAACCGGAGCGTCCGCTCCACCGCGCGCGAGATCCCGACCCGCCTCGTCCGTACGATCGGCCCGCCGCGTTCGAATGGGGTCGGTCGGAAAAGCGTGATCCGACCCGGGCCGACCGCGGAGCCTCCGTCATCATCGAGCGCGATCCCGAGGAACCGGCAGAGCCGGCCGGGACCGGACGGGTTGCCCTCCTCCGGTGATCTCGGCGCTCCGGCCCGAAGGAGCACCGCTTCGCCGCGTCGCGTGACGAGGTTCAGGCAAACGACCTGGTGGATCCGGTAGACGTAGACCGTTCCCGGCGGGCCGAACATCGATCGGTTGCGTCGGGTCGGCCCCCGGTACGCGTGGCTCGCGGGATCGTTCCGGAGGTACGCCTCCGCCTCGACCACGCGGACCGAGCGAACGCCACTGGGGCCCCGAACCTCGAGGATCGTGCCGAGCAGGTCCCGCGCGACCTGGGTCGTGGGCCGGTCGAAGAAGGGACGCCGGAGCCGCGGTTCGCTAGAGGATCTCGCCACGGTCCACGAGCGGCGCGCCGTCGATCGCGACCGTCGCCTCCCCGATCGTCAGCCACGAGAGGAAGCGGCAGCGGTTCGACCCTCCGTAGAGGTCGTTCCCCCCGAGCGCGAGCGTCACGGTCCCGGCGGCCGCATCCTCGGCTTGCGGGACCCCGCTCGCGAGCGACGGGTTCAACCCGATCGCGACGAGGCCGAGCACCTCCCGTCCGGACGGAGCGCGGGCGAACTCCGCGTCGAACACTTCCCCGCCCCCCGTGTACCAGTAGTTCTGGAGGCGTCCCCCCTCCAGGTCCCACTGGGCCCCTTCGACCCGTCCGCTCGCGAGGAAGCTCGGGACGTTGGCGAACGCCGTGCCCGTCGTGGCCTTCTCGTCGACCGCGACGACCACGACCCCGGCGGGAGACGTGGCGATCGGACGACTCCGGAGGAGGTCTTCCTGGTCCACGGTTCCGTCGTCGATCCACGGCGCGCGGCGCCTAAGCCGCATCCGAACGTCCGTGCCGTTGGCGGCGGTGAGGTGAAGTTCTCGGCCGCGGGCGAGCGCCCGGCCGACCCGGCGTCCGACCGTCCGGATCCGGCCGAGGTCCGGTTCCGCGATCGCTCGAAGGAGCTGGTTGCGCCAGAGGGCTCCGGGCACTCCCCAGCGCTCCCCTTGGGGGTCGGAGGCGTAGCCGAGAAGGCACCGGATCCCCCGGACGCCCCCCGCTCGGCAGAGGCGCTGCCACTCCTCGTCCACGCCCTGGAACGGGGCGAGCTGCGTCGACGGGAGCTGATGGAAGCGGGGTCGGTCCGCGGGCCCGGCGAAGTAGATCAGCGCGTTGGCACCCTGCACCGCGGTCCGAAGTCCCGGCGGGACGCCGGCCCAGGAGCGGGTCGAGGGCGCGAGTTCGAGGCTCCGCCAGAAGGCCGCCTCGTCCTCGAGGAAGAGGGAGGCACGCCCCCCGCGCCGACGGGCCTCGGTCACGCACGCGGCCGCCCACGGGAGCGTGTGGTTCCAGGAGGCGACGACCAGCTCCTCGCCCCGGCGAAGGTGAAGGGCGCCCCCGACGAGCGCGCGGGCGATCGTGGGCGCGCCCATGGGCTCGGTCGGCATCGTCGAGGGGAGGCACGGACCCGATTAAGGGTTGGAGCCCGCGCGGACCCGCCGCACGATCTCCGTCGCGCCGGTCGGCGCCCGTGCGAGCGCCCGGGCCACGGCGACGATCAACGACCCCGCGTCGTCGAACGGGGGCCGGAACGCAGAATCCTTCCACCTCTTGGGGAAGCGTCGCCACCCCGCTTCCTTCGTCGCGGCCCGACGGACGACGTCGGCGACCCGCTGCCCGCGGGCGAAGTCTCGGAGGTCCTGTCGCAGGTCCGGAGGGAGACGACCGCCGTACGAACAGAGGAGGGCGATGAGCTTTTCCGGGCGGTGGCGTCGCGTGCGCGCGCCCACCCCCAGTATCCCGTTGAAGTACAGGAAGGGACCCCCGACCTCGAGCGCCTCCAATAGCGTGCGACTTCCGGTGACCACGCGAAGGTCGGCGGCCCGAAAGGCCACGGACCAGCGCCTCGCTGAGCGCGGGGTCGACTCGACCGTGACCCACGGCGGGAAGGAGGAGTGCAGCCACGGCCGAGGGGTCCGGATCAGGAGGCGGGTCTTCCGGTCGGTCAGCGTCAGACCGCGGACCACGGCCGGAGCGATCCGCTCGGCGCTCGCCGGGCTGGCGTACCAGACCGCGCGGACCGTCCGACGCGCCGAGCGCGCTCGAACCCCCGACGCTCGGGCCCGATCCGACCAGAGCGGTCCCGTCTGGACCGCCGCGGGGAACTCCCGGGCGAATCCCGTATCGCTGCGGAACGTCGCGAACACGTGGAGCACGTTCGGTCGGTCGAACGCACGGAACCGGGAGAACGCCTCCCGAAAGCGGTCGAGATCGCCGGCCGCCCGCGACGCGCGGAGCCGGCCGGGCAACGCCGACGAGGGGACGCCGCCCTCCCGAAGGCGTTCCCGGTTCTCGAGCGCGACCGGGAGGGTGCGGGCGAACTCTTCCAGGCTGATGTGGAGCGTGGAGTCCCTCCCATAGGTTCGTTCCACCTCCCGTACCTCCTCCGCCCACGGGCCGGCCCGACCCAGGGCACCGGGGCGCGGCGGCGCCGCACTGACGCCCCAGGCCGGGGTCACGGTGAGGGCGGTGGGGGACCGGGGAGAAAGCCGCGCCACACGGCGGAGACCCGGCGGCCAGTCCCACGGGCCGTCCACGTCCCGAGGTAGGGGCCGGTCCGGAGATCGGTAGAGGTAGGTCGAACACCCCGCGGCCGCGAGTCGGCGCCCCGCCGCGAGCGTCTCCTCGATGTCCCCGAGACCCCCGCCGACCACGGCGGGGAAGAGATAGGCCTCCGGGAGGGGCGGCCGATGCGTCGATCTACTCGACCGACCGGTAGAGCGTCCAGATGGAGAGCGCATCCCGGAATCCCTCCGCTTCCAGGGCGGCCCGTCCGGGCCCGTTGTAGCGGGGGACCGAGGAGAGCGCTCGCACTTGCCCCCGGGCCCCGCACCAGGCGAGGGCGGTGCGCAGGAGTTGACGGACGAGCGCGGGGTCGGCCGTCTCCGAAACGATCGGGTCGCTGAGATGCGCCGCCTCGGCATCGGGGCTGGAGGTCGCGATGATCATCGCCTCCGGTCCGGACCCCCGGTCGGCGACCCATCCGGCCGACACGCTCCCCATGATCCGGTTCCCCGACCGGAAACCGGCGTTGAGGCGCCGCGGGACCGGGAGCACCGTCTCGACCTCGGGGGGCGCCCGACGACGGGCGATCGCGACCAAGGGCGCGTTGTCCGAATTCCGGAAGTGTCGGATCCCGGCCGGAAGGCTGACCGCCTCCGGGCCGACATCGGCCGGTTGCTCCCGGGCCATGAAGGTCGTCTCGCGGAGCGGACGGTAGCCGAGCTTGCCTTCGTAGAGCGCGCGGGCGGGCGCGTTGTCGGCCAGGACATCGAGCACCAGGAACTTGCGCCGCATCCGGAGAGCGTTGGCCCGGGCCTGCTCCAAAAGGGCCCTCGCGAAGCCGCGGCGTCGGACCGTGGGATCGACCACGACCATGCTGAGGTAGACCGAATGCGCGGGGAACGTGAGGAGGGTCGTGCCGACCAGGCGTCCGTCCTCCTCGTAGACGAGGAACTGGAACATCCGCTTGCCGGCGAGTCGCATCAGCGCGAATAGGAAGCGGGAGTCCCACCGGGTGACCCGCTGGATCACCTTGAAGAACCGTTCCGGTCGGCTCCCCATGAGCGCCTCCTCGGCCGGGAACTGGCTGGTCAGGAACCCGACCACGGCCTCGGCGTCCGTGCGCCGGAACTCGCGGATCATCCGGAGTCCTCGTCGTCGAACGAGGCGGCGATCGCCGCCTCGAAGAGCGTCCGAAGCGTCAGCGGTTCCCGGTCCGGGCCGGCCTCGGGGAGCGGTAGCCGGGCGAGTCGGTCGAGCTCCTCGTCCGACAACCGGGCGCGGGCGGAGACGAGCGCGCTCTGGACGAACGGGTCATCCACGCCATGCGGCAGCCGTCCTAAGGCCTGGACGACCGCGTCGAAGAGGCGACTCTCCGCGTCGGAGCGGAGGTCGCTCTCCTCTCCCTCCGGGACCGGGGATGGGTCGGACTGCGGCGGGACGGAACGCAAGAGGCGCACCAGTTCCTCGCGCGCCCCGTCGTCCCCGAGCCGGCCGAGCGCCCAGACGGCCGCGAGACGCACTTCGGCCGCCGGGTCCGTGAGCTCCTCCCGGATCCGGGGGGCCGCCGCGGCGAGGCCGAGCCGACCGAGCGCATAGGTGGCGCCCCGGCGGGGCCACGCGTGCTCGTCCCGAAGTCGTTCGAGGAGCACGCCGAGGTCGTCGGGTCCGCCGACGTTCCCGAGGGCGATCGCGGCGGCGCCGCGGACCGGCCAGGTCGGGTCACGGAGCGACCGCAACGCCACCGACCGGGCCTCCGGACCCCCCAAGTCGCCGAGCGCATGGACCGCACAGACCCTGAGCCAGTGCTGCGGGCTCTCCGCGGCCGCGAGCACGCTCGGCAGTACCGAAGGGTCGCCGATCCGGCCGAGCGCGACGAGCACGGCGGGCTTCTCCCACGTCTCGGGGGCGGCGAGCAGTTCCAGCAGTCGGGGGACGGCCTCCCGGTCCCGGTAGCGGCCCGCCACGACGGCGGCGGCCGCCCGGACCCGGCGGGCCGGATCGTGGAGCATGCGGCGCACCGAGGGGAGGGCGTCCGGCGACCCACCCCGGGCCAACCCGAGGACCGCCTCCCGCCGGACCCGGTCCGACGGATCCGAGAGGATCGACTCCAGGGCTTGGCCGGCCTCCGCCGACCCGATCCGACCCAGCGTCCGGGCCACCGCCGATCGCACTTCCACGACCGGGTCGTGGACGAGCATGGCCAGTCCGGGGACGGAGTCCGGGTCCGCGAACGTCGCGAGCGCATCCGCGGCCTTCGCCCGCACGTGCGGGTCCGGATCGGCGAGGGCGCCTTCGAGCGCCGGACGGCTTTCCGGGCGTCCGGTGGAGCCGAGCGCCTCGGCGACGCTCGCCCGAACCGTGGGATCGGGGTCGCTGAGCGCGGTCGCGAGCGTGGTGGCGGCCCGGGGGTCGCCCAGCATCCCGAGCGCGATCGCCGCCGTCTGCCGGATTCCGGCGATCGGATCGCTCAGCGCGACCAGGAGCGGGGTCAGGTCCTCGACCCGGCCCAATCGGGCGGTCGCGCGGAGCGCGGCGGCCCGGTGCGAAGGGGACGGCGGCGCGGGGGTCCGGGCCGCTCGGGGTCGGGCCCGCGACGGTCGGGTCCGGGCCGGGCGTCGGGTACGCGGGGCCACGTCGGGTCCACCCGGGGTCGGGCTAAAAGGTCGCCCCGCTCCCCGCCGCCCCATCCAGGAACGACTGGCCGACCCCTTCGGGAGAGCGGTACCGGCCCCGCTCCGGGGGCCGCCCCACGCCCCACCGTTCGAGCAGCCCGTCCCGATCCACCCCGAACGGAGCGAGGAGGGTCTCCCCCGCCCGGGCGAGGAGGTCGAGATAGGCGCCCGGGTCGTACCGCTCCGTCCCCTCGATCAGCTCCTCCGGTCGGACCCGGTCCCGGTACCGACCGGCTCGTCCGGTCGAGGACGACGAACCGGACCTTCTGCCCCGGTTGCCGCTCGGCACCGGCGTGGGCGAGCTGGCGCCACGCGGCGACCGAGTCCGTGAACGTGACGAACGCCTCCCCCGCCTGGCCGAGCCGGTGGGTGATGACGAGCTCCTCCACCGGCCACGCCCCCCGCGCGACGGCCTCCGCGAACCGGTCGGCGCGGTGGAGCGCCCGCGGCACGAGAGCCCGGAACTCGGCCGGCGACCGGGCGGTCCGGAACAGGTCGAGCAGCTCCCCCTCGAACCGGCGGACGAGCGTGGTCGTGTCGTGCCGCCGTCCGCCGATCCCGCGGAGCTTGAACTCGCCGTGCTCGTAGAGCCCGTAGTATCGGTTCGGCACACCGAGGCCGTGGGTCACCGCCGGCAGGAAGACGACCCAGCGGTACCGCCCCTCGTAGCCGAGCGGGAGGTCGGTCGCGTCGCTCATCGCCCGGGCGAACGCGACCGGATCCGGAAGTCGGTCGGGGTCGAGCGGGGCGAGCCAGAGCGAGTCGACGATCCCGTGCAGGACGCGGTACCCCGCCGCCTCCGCGGCGGGGACGAGGCCGGCGATCAGTTCCCGGGCGTAGGCGTTGATCGCTTCGTGGCACTCGATCCGACCGAACCGCGCGTTCCGGTACCCCTGGTAGCCGAACGCGGTGACGAGGATCCACTTCAGCATCTTGACGCGACCGGTGAGCCACGCCCGCTCCTCGGCCGGGAGGTCCGTCCGCTTGAGCGCCGCCTTGTAGGCGAGGCGACGCGTGAGGAGCGGCTCTAAGGTGCGGGGGATGAGCCCGACGCGGCGCGTGCAGGAGCGATAGCCGAGTCCCGGGGCCCGGATCGGGCTCTCGGGGCAGCACCGGCACTCGAGCGTCTCGGCGGAGAGGTTCTTCCGCACCATGATGTGCGGGAACAGGCTCGCGAAATCGAACTCGTCGACCGGTCCGAAGACGCCGACGGGCGGCAGGAAGATCGCCCCGCCCCGGTCCGCGGCGACCAAGCGGTCGGCCCGCCGGAACGACTCGGGCCGGTTCTTCTTCCACGGCACGTGGGCGTCGCGCCGGAGCGCCTGGGCCATCTCCATCGCGGTGAAGCAGGTCCCCGGGGACTGGCGGGCGACCGTCGAGAGCGAGAGGCGGGAGAGCCGGGCCGCGTCGACGAGCCCGGCGAGGTCGGCGTCGTCGAAGAGGAAGGAGTTCTCCCGGTCAAGGTGGAACCGACCGGGGAGCGGGTACGTTGCCGAGCGGTAGAGGATCCGGCCGTACGTCTCGAAGGAGCGGGCCGCGCGCGCCGGCCGGAAGGCGACCGGCTCCCGCCCGAGCGCGAACGCCTCGGGACCGAGACCGCAGGCCGCCGCGCGCCGGTAGAGCCACGGGAGGTCGAACGCGTCGCCGCCCTCGGTCAAGAGGACGTCCGGGTCGGCGCGGTCGAGCTCGGCGACGAACGCGCGGAGGAGGTCCTCCTCCGGTCCCTCGAGCGTCGCGTCCCCGAGGCGGATCGACCGGATCCGCCCCTCGGTCGGCGGGAGTCGGCCGCGGTGCGGTCCGTCGAGCGCGACCGAGAGATGGGCCACGACGAGGGGGGGCGGCGCGTAGTCGACCGTCTCGGCGGGCTCGGTCGCCCGGAGCGCGCTCCCGTGCCCGACGACGGGAGCGAACGGGTAGAGGCCGTGGGCGAGATGGTAGAGCTGGGGCGGCCCCAGGTCGACGTCGTAGAGGACGTATCGGACGAACCCTCCGAACTCGTCGACCGACCGGGCGAGCGCGCGCCGGCGCGCATGATGGGTCGGGGTCACCTCGAGGACCGTCCGGGGGTGACGGTCGAAGACGGAGGGGCGGAGCACGACCGACCGCACCCGCTCGACCGTCGCGCGCCCGGCGAGGTGCGCGGCGAGGTCGACGAGGTCCGACCGGGTCCCGGACACGAGGAACGGTGGCCGGTACTCGACCGCGGTCCGGTGGACCCGTCCGGTGCCCCGGTCCTTCGTCCAGAGGACGACGGAGCGACCGTCCGGGCTCTCCGTGATGTCGAGCAGCCATCCGTCCGGCGTCGCCGGGGGCGCCACGGTCAACGACGGACCGGGGGCAGCGACACGGGCTCGGGAGGAAGGCGCCGGGCCAGGTCGAGCAGGACCGAGAGCAGGATCGACTCGAGGAGGTCCGGGCTCCCGACGAACGTCGCCTGGGCGACGTAGCGCCGGGCGCCGGTGCGGAGCGTCTCGAACGCGGCCCGCTCCTCCGGGGTCGTGAGGAGCCGGGCGAACTCGTCCCAGCGCTTCAGCCGTTCGTCGAGCGCCTGGCGGTAGGTCGGGACGGTGCGTCCCACGCGATCACCTCCCCGGCGGCGCCGCCGCCGAACTCTTCGATCCCGCGCTGGCCGGGGGAGCGGGGCACGAGCGCGAGCCGGGCGTCGTCGCGGAGCGCGCGCAGTCGGAGGGCGACCGGGCCGCGGGAGAACGTGACGAGGTCGCACCACGGGGGACCCGCCTCGTCCAGCCCGGGAAACCCGGCCGGTCCGGCGGGGTCGAGCGTCAGGAGGAGCGGGGTCCGGGTCGACTCGGCGAGCGTGCGGAGGGATCCCGCGACGTGGCGGAGCAGCGCCGCCCGCTCGTCCTCGGGGATATCGTCGATCGAGAAGGCGGCCGGAAGGTCGTGGCCGATGAGGAGGGTGGACGGGTGCCGACGCACCTCGGCCGACCACGCGTCGACCAGCGCCACCATCTGGTAGCCGGTGAACGAGCGCGCGAGGCGGATGTGCCGGAGCACCTCGGCGGCGTCGACGCCGAGGCCCCGTCCCACTTCGCCGAGCCGGTAGGGGTTGAAGTGGTTCGCGCCCTCCAAGAGCGAGATGCGGCCGCGGCCGAGCGCGTTCCCGGCATAGAGCATCTCCAAGACGGGGTCGAGCGCGGCCCGCGCCCCGACCCAGAGCGTCAGCTGACCCGGGGCGAACCGCCGCGCGAGCCACGCGAAGAGCGGGGGGGAATCGGGGAACCCCGTCGCCCTCCGGACGGGACGGATGCGGGACGCGAGACGGAACCGGCCGCTCGGTGGTCCGCTCCGCGGCCGGGACGGCGTCGGTGCGGGGAACGGAACGGGGAGGAGGTCCTCTCCGTCGAACTCCTCCGGGACCTCGAAATGGTCGACGTCGAACATCGTGCTCCCCGGACCGTTCGACGGCTCGTCCGCTCTAAAGCGGCGGCTCGGGGGACGTTGAAACGGGGTGGAGACAGGGCGTTTCCCGCGCCGTCTCCCACCGCCGAAGGGACGGCGGTTCATCCCGCCGCCCGGGCGTCGACGGACCGACTCCACCGGAGTAGAATGAGGCCGATCCGGCTCGGAAGACCGAGAGGTGAGGGTTCTATGAGGGGGGAGGAATCCCCTATGCGACCATGCACCGCGAAGACCACCCCTCGAGCGACCTCCCTCTCACCCGAAACCGGTCGACCCGCCACGGGGTCCCAGTGCTGGCCCTGCTGGTCGTCCTCCTCGTCGTCGGAGCGACCGTGCTCGCGATCACGAGCCGACCGCCCGGACCGGGCTCCCCGACCTCTCCCCTCCCTGTCGATCCCTTCTCAGCGCATTCCGCGCCCTCCTCAACCCTCGGGGCGATCCGTCCGGCGGGCGATTCGGCGACGGTCCTCGCCACGATCTCGACCCTCAACGGAACGACCCGACCGGGTAACCAGCCGTACCCGGGCGGTCAGTATCCGTTCAATGTCACGGTGGCCGGGAACAACCGGATTGCGGTCGTCGCGGAATACTCCGGCAACCCCTTGCTCGTCAACGCGACGAGCGGCGTGCTCGTCGCCGCGCCGGCGATGCCGGGCATTCCGACCGGCAGCGCCTACGACCCCTTGAACGGGGCGCTCTACGTGGCCGACCTGTCCAACCGCTCGGTGGAGGAGTTCGACCCCAACGATGGCGGCGTTCTCGGAACCATTGCCGTGCCCGGGTATCCTCAGGCCATCGCGTTCGACGCGGTGCACGACCAGCTAATCGTGGTCACGGGCCTCGGGACGACATTCGGGTACGGATTCGACGGACCGAGTGCCGTCCTGTTCATCGACCCCGCGACCGGCGCCATCCTGGCCGATGAGCCCACGGGGGCGAACCCCGTGGGCCTCGCCATCGACCCCCTCGCCAACCAGGTCTACGTAGTGGACGAAGGGTCCGGAGGCGGCCCCGGTTCGTATGGTAACGTTTCCACCTACAGCACGGCCACGCACGCGCTGATCGCCCAACTCCCGGCGGCGGGCGGCCCGGTGGCCGCCGAGTTCGACCCGGCTCGCAACGAAGTGTTTACGGCCAACAACCTCAACAACACCGTCTCGGTCTTCAACGGTTCGAGCCACGCCCTGGTCACGACCGTCGCCCTGGGCGGGACTCCGAGCATAGTGACGTTCGACCCGCGGGCGGATGAGATCGTCGTCGTTTGCTACGATGACTCCTTTGTGGTGATGATCAATGCGACCACCAACGCGATCCGCTCCACGGTGGGCTTCCCGACCGTGGACCCCAACGGGATCGCCTACTCCGCGTCGACGAACCGCTTCTTTGCCTCGAGCGAGTATGGAAACTATCTCACGGGTCTCAACGCCACGACCCTGACGGTCGAAACGTACACTCCGTTCGGTCTCGATCCGGTTGCGGCGGCGCTGGACACCGCCAGCGGGACCCTCTACGTCCTGAACAGCGAGACCAGCAACATCACCTACATCAACGTCGTCTCGGACCGAGTCCTCGGGAACATTTCCGCCGGTCCGGACCCGTCGAGCCTCGTCTACGATAACGCGAGCGGACTGATCTACGTCAGCGACCTCGCGGGGAGTCTCACGGTCATCGACCCGGCCAACGACAGCGTGATCGGGTCGATCCCGGTCGGCGTCACACCGAATCAGGTCGTCTACGACTCGGCCAACGAGCGTCTCTACGTCGTCAACGAGGGGAGCGAGAACGTGACCGTGGTCTCCGGAACCACGGGGGCGGTCTTGGCGTCCGTCGCGCTAGCTCCCGACGAGACTCCGTACACCGAGACGATGGATACCGGGACCGGCGAGCTGTACGTAGACGAGATCACCGGCCCCACCAACACTAGCCTCGTACCGATCGACCCCACTACCGATACGCCCGGCACCAGCATCGCGTACAAGGGAATCATCGACCAGGTCGATTATGATCCGGGGAACGGGGACCTGGTCCTTGGGTTCTACGCCGCGGGCGCGAACAGCAGTTCCGTTCTCCTGGTCGACCCGGCCACGGGAGCGATCGTGGAAACGGTTCCGCTGGCGGGATTCATCGGGACGGTCGGCTGGCTCCCCGAGCTCGGGGTGCTTGCGTGGGGAAATTACGCTACGAACTCCCTCACCATGTTCGGCGGCAGCCCCGGCCTCGTTCTCGCCTCGACGGCGGTCGGAGTGTACCCCGCGGCCACGGTCGCCGACCCGGAGACGGGCCGGATCTACGTCGTGAACGAGTACAGCTCCTCCGTCTCGGTCGTCGGGTTCTCCGAGCAGCCGAACTCGGTCGCTGTGGCGACGAACCCGGCCTCCTGTGGTCGAGTCGACCTCGGAGGGACCGTGAGCAACGGCTCGCTGTCCCTCGACTCGGGCGTGTACTCCGCCGTGGCTCCCGCGTGCTACAATTACGATTTCCACGGGTGGTCGATGTCGGGAGGGATCTCGGTCGCCGGCTCGACCAACGCCAGCACCGAGATCACCGTGATCGGGAACGGGACCCTGACTGCGGTCTATGGTCTCTCCCCGGACGCTCGGTACACGGTGACGGTGTCGGTGATGCCCACGAGCTGTGGGAGCGTGGTCACGCTCGCGGGCCAGGAGTATTCGAGCGGAGCGCCGGTGGACCTGGCGCCTGCGTCGTACTCCCTCGGCGCGGGCCCCTGCGGCGGCTACACCTTCTCCGCCTGGCAGCTCACGGGGCTCGTCTCGATCGTGATCCAAGGGCCGCTCGGCGGCGTGCTCACGGTCTCGGGGAACGGGACCCTGACCGCGGTCTACGTCCCGGCCGCGGGTGGAACGGCCTCGGGTTCCAGCGGGTACTCGGCCACGGACCTGGTGGCGTTCCTCGCCGTCGGCGTGCTGGCCGGCGCTCTCGCGGGCGTGTTGGTCGGCCGGCGCCGACCGACGGCGGGGCCTGCTCCGCCTTCCGAGCCCCCCAAGTCCGCCACCTGATCGTTCGGGACGAGCGATTCAGTCGAGGCGGGACCGACCCTTGGGGAGCGAGAGTCCGAGCGACTCGGAGAGGCTGCGGCAATTGACGGCCGCATCCCCCCGGAAGTGGTTGTTGAAGAATCCGTAGATCACGGCGACCCGGTCGGCGAGCTCGCGGACCTTGGGCACCCACGCCTCCAGCTCCGGCGCGGAGTACGTGTAGTCGTACCATAACGGCGAACCGTGCCCGTGCCAACGGACGTAGGCGAACGGTGCGGTCACCTCGAGCTGGGCCGGCAAGTGCGGTCCGTCGACGATCACGTAGGCGAGCCCGAACTCCTTCAGCAGGGCGAACGACTCCGGGGCCAGCCAGGAACGCTCCCGGAACTCGACCGCCACCGGGAGGTCCCGGGGCAGGGTGGAGTAGAACGCCCGGACGGTCGCGGGCTCGAACGGGAGGGACGGAGGGAGCTGGAGGAGGGCGGCGGCGAACTTGTGGGCGGTCCGGATCGGCTCGACCACGGCGAGGAAACGTCGGAGTTCCTCGTCCGTCCCGACGAGCCGAAGGTCGTGCGTGATCGTCTGGGGAAACTTCGCCGCGAAGCGGAACGACCCCGGGGTCCGTCGGACCCAGGACGCCGCCACCGAGGGAGGGGGCAGCCGGTAGAAGGTGGAGTTGACCTCCACGATCGGGAAGAGGCCAGTGTAGTAGTGGAGCTTGTCCGAGACCCCTCGTTTGGGATAGACGCGGCCGGACCATTCGGGGTAGTCCCAGCCGCTCGTGCCGAGCAGGATCTCGCCCACAGGCCCTCGAGGGAAGGAAGGGCGTGGTCCGGTTAAACCCTCGTCGGGGACGTCACGGAACGCTTCCGGCCAGGTCGAGGGCGTCGAGGATCGGGCCGAGGTCGGGCGGGGGGATGCGCGCCGACGCGACCGACCGGGCCGCCGTCGCCAGCCGCCGGGCCACGGCGCTCGGGAGTCCACGACCTGACACCACGCGGAACCGGTGCCCGAACGCCGGGGCCAGGACCGTGCGGTAGAGGCGACGTTCCTCCTCCGCGACCCGAACGTGGCGGGCGCGCAGGTCCGCGGGATGGCCGACCGGATCGTGCCGGGCCCGGAGCGCCCGCTCTCCGGCCGGGGTATCGAGGTAGAGGATCGCATCGGGGAGTCCCCAGCGGCCCCGGTTCGCGAGCGCGCGCGCGGTCGCGAGGAGACCCGCCATGACCCGTCGCGGGGCGTCGCCCCCGCGGACGAGGCCCCACGTGTACGTGAGGGGCCCCAGGAAGCCGGTGTCGGTGACGACGATCCCGCCCGCCTCCGCGAGGTCCCGGGCCTCGCGATACCGCCGGGCGTCCTCCGCGAGCAGCGTGCGTTCGAGACGAAGGAGCGCGGCGGGGCCCCCCCAATTGAGCGGGAGGCGGGGGTGCACTCGGTCGAACGCCTCGGCGAGCGGGGCCCCCCCGAGCCGGCGGGCGACCGTGCCGACCGCTCGGGTCTTGCCGGCCGCGGACGGCCCTTCGATCGCCACGACCCGGCCCGGCATGAGCGGAGGGAGCGAACGCGCCGCGGCCAAAAGGAGAGAGGGCGGAGCGGGCGGGCGCCTTTTATCGCGCAGCTCGCTCGCGAGCGACGTGGCCTCGAGCACGACCCCGCCCGCATCCCCGCACCGGCATACCGTCCGTGTCCTGGAGTTCGATAGCCTCCAGGAGATCGCGCGGGAGATCGAGCGGACGGAGAGCGAGCCCGAGGGGGTGGCCCTCATGGCGCCGAAGGGCCGGGTCTACGCGCTCCGCGTCGAGGACGTGTCGCTCAAGGCCGCCCCGCTGTTGAAGCAGGAGTTCCTCGCCGCCGGTGGCGACTCCGCCCATGCGCGGGGGATCGCCGACCACAGCGCGCCCGCGACCTCGGCGGTCCTGCTCGCGACCTGGGCCCAGTACCGCCGACTGCTGCCCAAGCTCGCGCGTCAGCCGTTCCGATTGCGCGCGATCGGGGAGGAGGTGGACCACGCGCTCCGAGCCTACGTCCGGCGGGGCCCGCGTACGGTGCGAGGGGCGCACGCCTCGTTGACTCTCGGCGACCAACCCCGGGTGATGGGGGTCGTGAACGTGACCCCCGATTCGTTCTCGGACGGCGGCCAGTTCCTGGACGCCAAGCTGGCGATCGCTCACGCCGAGTGGCTCGCGGCCGAGGGCGCAGATGTATTGGACATCGGGGGGGAATCGACGCGACCGGGGGCGACCCCCGTCTCCCCCGAGGCCGAGTGGCGCCGGGTCGAGCCGGTCCTCCGGGGCCTCGCGGGACGGGTTTCGGTGCCGATCTCGATCGACACACGCCACGCCGAGGTCGCGGAACGGGCGGTGAACGCCGGCGCCGACCTCGTGAACGATGTCGACGGACTGCGCGATGACGCGATGCGACGCGTCGTGGCCCGAACGAGCGCCGCCGTGATCGTGATGCATCTCCGCGGAACCCCCGCGACGATGCAGGACGATCTCCAGTACGCCGATCTCCGCGGCGAGGTGTACCGGTGGCTCGCGGAGCGGACCGACGCCGCCCTCGCCGACGGGATCGGCGAGGACCGGCTCCTGGTCGACCCCGGGATCGGGTTCGGGAAGTCGGCGGAGCAGAGCCTGGAGCTCTTGACGCACGCCGGCGAGTTCCGCAGCCTGGGGTATCCCGTGGTCGTCGGCGCCTCGCGGAAGTCGTTCCTGGGATGGGCCGCCGGGACGAAGGAGCCCCACGAGCGGCTCGAGGCGGGGCTCGCCGCCGCCGTCCTCGCGGCCGAGCGCGGCGTGGAGCTGATCCGGACCCACGATGTCGGGCCGACCGTTCGCGCGCTCGCGGTCGTCGCAGCCGCTCGACGCGGGGTCACGACGTGGACCGACGCCCCCGGCGAGGGCTAGGGGCTCACTTCGGCGGCGTGCCGTCCTCGGCGACGTCGACCTCGAGGACGAGAGCGCCGATGTACTGGCAGGCGAGGCAGTGGTAGACCGCGCCGGTGATCGACCCGGCCTCCTGCACGATCCGGCTCGACCCGCATTGCGGGCAGACCTTGATGGACCTACCCGTCCGAGCGCGGCGGCGCATCGTCGTCCTCCGGTGCCGGGTCCGACTCCCCGTTCTCCTCGGGGACCTCGGCGTCGGGCGCGTCGGCCAGCGGCTCGGCCGGGTCGGGCGACGGGGGAGCGCCGGGGGCGTCCACCCCCACGGTCTCCTCCGCCACCGGGAGGAGGACGGCGTCGCGGACCTCGTCCTGTTCGTCCAGGCGGATGACGCGCACGCCGAGCGTGTTGCGGGACATCGTGCGGATCCCCTTCACCGACATGCGGATCGTCACGCCGTTCTTCGTCGTGACCAAGAGCTCCGAGGAATCGGTCGTCGGGAGGACCGCGACCACGGAGCCGTTCCGGCCGCCCGTCTTGATCGTCCGGACGCCCTTCGCCCCGCGCGCGGTCTTGCGGTAGTCCTCGACCGGGCTCTGCTTGCCGAACCCGGTGGAGGTGATGGAGAGAAGGTTGGGGTAGCGCGCGCTCACCGGCGCCATCGCGACCACGTGGTCGTCCTTCTCGTCGGAGAGGCGGACTCCGATGACGCCGTACGTGGCCCGTCCCATGGGACGGACCTCGCCGAGCGCGAACCGGACGAGCTGGCCCGCGTGCGTCGCGATCAGCACTTCGGTCGCTTCCCCGGTGACGGTGGCGACCCCGACGAGCTCGTCTCCCTCCTCGAGCAGGATCGCCTGGATCCCGTTGGTGCGGATGTTCTGGAACTGGTCGAGCGCCGTCCGCTTCACGAGCCCCTTGCGGGTCGCGAAGAAGAGGCCGCCGTCGGCGGCGAGGTCGTGGATCGGAAGGAGCGTCTGGACCCGCTCGCCCGACTTCAGCTTCGGCAGGAGGTTGATGACCGCCTTCCCCTTCGACTGCCGGCTTCCCTCGGGGAGCTCGTACGCCTTCAGCTGGTAGACGCGGCCGAGCGTGGTGAAGAACAGCACGTCGTCGTGCGTCCGCGTGACAAAGGTCCGGATGACGAAATCCTCCTCCTTCGTCTCGATCTGGCCGAGCCCGCGGCCGCCCCGGCGCTGGCGCCGGTACTGCTCGAGCGGCAGCCGCTTGATGTAGCCGTCCCGCGTCACGAGGACGACGACCTCCGTGTCCGGGATGAGGTCCTCGAGCGTTCGGGCGGTGAAGGCGGGGACGATCCGAGTCCGTCGCGGGTCACCGAACCGGCTCTTGAGGTCCTTCAGCTCGTCCGCGATGAGGCCATCGAGGAGCTTCGGATCGGCCAAGATCTCGCGGAGGTGCCGGGCGAGCGCCTCCTTCTCCGCCTTCTCGCTCTCGACCGCCTCGCGCTCGAGGGCGGTCAGCCGGGAGAGTCGCATGTCGAGGATCGCCTTCGCCTGCTCGCTCGAGAGGAGGAATCGGCCCATGAGGCTCGACTCGGCGGCGGCGGCGTCCTTCGACCGCCGGATGATCTTGATCACTTCGTCGATATGGTCGATCGCCGTAAGGAACCCTTCCAGAAGGTGGAGCCGCTCCGAGGTCTTGCGGAGGTCGAAGGTCGTCCGCTTGGTGAGGGTCAAGCGGCGGTGGGCGAGGTGGATCTCGAGGAGCGACTTGAGGGGGAGGACCCGCGGGCGGTTCTCGACCAGGCAGAGGTTGATCACGCCGAAGCTGGTCTCGAGTGGCGTATGCTCGTACAGGCGGTTGAGCACGATCTCGGCCGGCGCGTTGCGTCGAAGCTCCAAGACGACGCGCGTTCCGTGGCGGTCGGACTCGTCGCGGAGGTCCGTGATCCCGTCGATCCGCTTGTTCTTGACGAGGTCGGCGATCAGCTCGAGCAGGGACGCTTTGTTGACCTCGTACGGCGTCTCGTTGATGATGATCTCGTCCCGACCGTCCCGCTCATGGATCTCGGCGGAGCCCCGAAGATGGAGCGTCCCGCGACCGGTCTCGTAGGCCTCTCGGATCCCCTCCGAGGAGAGGTAGCCGCCGGTGGGGAAGTCCGGGCCCGGGATGACCCGGATCAGGTCGTCCAGGGTCGCCTCCGGTCGTCCGAGGAGGAGGAGCAACCCGTCGATCACCTCGCCCAGGTTGTGCGGCGGCATGTTGGTCGCCATGCCGACCGCGATCCCGGCGGAGCCGTTCAGGAGCAGGTTGGGGACCTTCGAGGGGAGGACGAGCGGCTCCTTGAGCGTCCCGTCGAAGTTCTCGGTCCAGTCGACCGTCTCCTTCTCGATGTCGGCGAGCATCTCCTCGGCGATGGGCGAAAGACGGGCCTCGGTGTACCGCATCGCTGCCGGCGAGTCGCCGTCGATCGAGCCGAAGTTCCCCTGCCCGTCGATGAGCGGGTAGCGGAGACTGAACGACTGCGCCATCCGAACGAGCGCGTCGTAGACTGCGAGGTCGCCGTGCGGATGGTACTTCCCGAGCACGTCCCCCACCGTGCGCGCGCTCTTCCGGTACGGCCGGTCGTGGGTCGCGCCCGACTCCCACATCGACCAGAGGATGCGTCGGTGGACCGGCTTCAGGCCGTCCCGTCCGTCGGGCAGCGCGCGCCCGACGATGACGCTCATCGCGTAATCGATGTACGATTTGTGCATCTCCTTCTCGACCGAATGGTCGTGGATCCGGTCCGTGGGAGGCACGAGGGGGGCGGGGGGCGTGTCCGTCACCGGGCCGCCTCGATCTGGAGCTGCTCCGCGATCGCCCGGTCGGCGACCTCGAGGAACTGATCCCGGGTCCCGGGCGGGATGGTGGCCCCGCTCGCGACGCGGTGGCCGCCCCCCTCCCCACCGACCGCGTTCGCCGCGGTGCGGAGCGCGGTCGCGAGGTCGAGGCCCCGGTCGACGAGGCGGAGGGTTCCGCGGCCGCTGACCTTGGTCGGCCCCTTCCCGCCGTCGGAGAAGACGAGGACGGGCCGCTCGGGAGGAAGGAGGTAGTTCATGGCCATGCCGGCCTGCGTGCCGGCGAGCGACGTCTCTGGGCTCTCGAACCAGCACAGGCCGGTCTTGGAATGCACGCCCTTCTCCTCGATCCGCAGGAGGCCGCGCAGGATCCCCTCGCGCCAGGCCGTCTCCGCGGTCCGGGCCCGGTCGAACGCCATCGCATCCCCCAGCGCCATCGCGACCCCGACCGCCGGGAATCCCGGCGCGTCCGGTAGCGCTCTGCAGGTTGGAAAGCTCTTCGGCGTCCATCCCGTGGGAGGGGAGGAACCAGCGCTCCTGGTCGAGGACGGCGACGAACTCGGGCAGGACCCCGGAGCCCTCCAAACGGCCCCGCAGCGCCGCCACGAGTCGGGCGGTCGCCTCGGGGGCGAGCGAGGTGGGCGGGGTCTCCGGGTCGATGGACAGACCGTGCAGGAACGCGTCCGTCGCCCCGCGGTGGCCGGAGAGCCCGCGGACGAACGGGTCGATCGCGGTGGCGAGCGCCGCCCCGATGGTCGGGCCCAGGAGCGCGGTCCCAGGACGACGCTCGATCACGGATCGCCGGACGGCCTCCGCGACCAAGATCCCGTTCAAGCCGGTGAACCCGCCCACGTGCTGGCGGTCCCCGATGGCACCCGAGAGTCCCCAGGCGGCGTTGTCCCAGTTGATGGGGTCGAGGAAGACGGTGAACAGCCAGGTGAGCGTGGCCGCGCAGAGCTCGCTCATTCCGTCGACGCCCCAGTCGAGCGGGTTGACGAACGCGACGTGCGCCGGCAGCTCGGGCGGATGGGGTACCCCCGGGTACTTGTGGTGGTCCAGGACCACGACCGGGAAGGGGTGGGAGGGGTACAGGTCGAGCCAGCTCGCCCCTGTGTCGGCGATCAGGACGGGTCCCTTCGTCGCCGCGAGGAGGGCCCGGATCCGGTCCCGCTCGACGCCCAAGAGGGGCGTCGCCTGCACCGGGTAGCCGAGCCGGCCGAACGCACGGACCGCGGAGGAGGCGCTCGCGATGCCGTCGGCGTCGTAGTGGTAGATGACCCGCCAACGACGGGGGTGGGCGAGGACGAGCGCCCGCGCCCGCTCGAACTCGCGTTGGTAGTTCGGGTCGGAGACGAACGTGTCGGGCCCGGAGGGCATCACTCCACCTGGAGCGCCGCGCCCGCCGCCGAATAGCGCCAGGTCTCGGGGAGGCGGTGGTGCTGGCGGTAGTAGCGGGCCAGGCGACGGATCCGCGACTCCATCAGGTTCAATCCCCGACGGTTCGCGAGGTCCTTAGGGTGGGTCTCAAGATGGCGCTGGAGATGCACGACGCGCTTCAAGAGCGCCTGAAGGTCCTCTGGGATCTCGGGCGTGACACCGTTCTCGGCGAGGAGGACACCCAAGCGCTTCCCCGTCACCGCCCGGGACGACGGGACCCCGTGCTGATCGCGCAGCTGGAGACCGACGAGCGCAGACGGTACGCCGCCCTTGGCGAGCGCGACGGCCTGCTCGACCACCTCGGCGGGTGTGGCGGTCACCCACTCGGGTTTGGTGAGCGGGTAGGGGCGGTGGGAACCGGCCCGTCCCTTCCGTCCGGAGTGGATGCGCGACATGGCCTCGCGCCGACACTCGTGCCTTACTTAAGGTGCCGGGGGAGCGGGCCACTTCCCCGATTCCGGTCACTGGATTCGGTCGGTGTTCTCTTGGGCTTCGACCAGGAACGCCTTCCCTTCCGGGGTGATCCGGTAGAGCGCGATGCGCGGACCCGGCGGTTCGTTCGGGGCGCGCTCGGTAAGCGCTCCTTCGACGAGCCCGTTGCGGATCAGGAGCCCCAAAGCTAGGGGGACCTTGACGTGGTTCCGGTGGACGGCCCAGAAATCCTCGAGCAGGCGCTCGACCTCCTTGAGTTCGAGAGATTGGTCGCGGGCCCGGCCTTCGTTGATCGACTCGGCGCGGTTCAACTGCTGGAGGATGGCGACCAGGGTGGCCCGGGTCGGGTCGGGGTCCGTCTCCTTCCGGGGCACGACCACTGGTACGACGGGTTCCTCTACATAAAGGGCGGCGCGCCGAGGGACTATTCGACGCGGCCGCTCTTCTGGAGCTGCTCCAAGAGGTAGTTCTTTCCGGTTCCGGTGAGCGCGTAGCGACGCCCGAGGACGCGTCCGCGGTCCCAGGCGTACTGGGGTGCGTCCAGGACCTCGGCCATCCGGTTCGCGACCAGCGTCTCAAGCGCCCGCTCGAAATCCGGGTCGGTCAGCATCGGGAGGGGTCCCTTGCGGAGCAGGCTCAGGATCTCGGTCGACTCGAGGCCCTCGCCCGCCTCCTCCTCGGCCTCGGCGCGGTTCAACTGCTTCAGGACCTCGAGGAGCGCGAGGTGAAGGGCAGTAGCGGTATCCTGGGAGCGATCGTCGGCCACGCTCCCCGAACTCCCCCCGGTCCTTATCCTCCCTGCGCCCGGGCCCGGTGCGGCGGGTCCCGCCGGTTTAATAGGCGCGCCCCGCAGATACCTCATCCTCCATGACCTGCACGTGCCGGAACCCGGCCCGCTGCCCGGTGTGCAACCACGCGGTCCGCGTCCCGTTGACGAACCTCGAGAACGCCTCCGGAGGAGCGCTCCTGGTCGAGCGGTTCGCGCGGCGGGATTCCTCGTCCGGGCGGGAGGGGCTCCGTCGGCTCATCCAGGGGTATGCCACCTGCCCCGCCTGCGGCCACTCCATCTACTACGACCACTCGCGGTCGTGCGTGGCGGAAGCGTTGAGCTCGGCCGGGATCCCGATGGCCGAGCGCGAGCAGATCCTTTCCAAGATCACGTTCCCCGAAGGTTGAGGACGGTTCGTTGACCCCCGACGAGTTCGTCGTCACTCCGTACGAGGTCAAGGGCCGGATCGATTACGCCCGCCTCCGCGAACTCTTCGGCACGCAGGAGCTGACCCCGGAGCTGCTGGCCCGGTTCCATCATATCACGGGCGGCGAACTTCCGCCGCTCCTGACGCGCGGGGTATACTACTCTCACCGAGACCTGGGCCTCCTCCTCGACCAGTTCACGAAGGGGTCGCCGTTCTTCCTCTACTCCGGACGGGGCCCCTCCGGCCCCCTCCACACCTCGCACCTGGTCTCGTTCGACCTCTGTCGCTGGCTCCAGAAGACCCTCGGGGTCCGGATGTTCATCCAGATCACGGACGACGAGAAGTTCTGGGCCCGATCGGGCCTGACCCGGGAGGAGACGGCGTTCTGGGGGATGGAGAACCTCTACGACATCCTCGCCCTCGGGTTCGACCCGAAGCGGACCCACGTCTTCTTCGACTCCAAGTCGATCGCGGCTCTCTACCCCCTCGCGATCCGTGTCGCGCGGAAGATCCCCTACTCGACCGTCAAGGCAGTCTTCGGGTTCGAGCCCAGCACGAACATCGGCCTGGTCTTCTATACCGCGCTCCAGACCGTGCCCTGCTTCTGGCCCTCGTGGGCCGAGGGGCGGAGCGTGCCGTGCCTGATCCCGTGCGGGATTGACCAGGACCCGCATTTCCGGGTGACGCGGGACATCGCCGAAGGTCTGGGGTATCCCAAGCCCGCCCTCCTGCACAGCCAGATGCTACCGGGCCTGCTGGGCGAGAACGCCATGTCGACCACCGGCGATCGCGAGGACAACGCGCTGTTCCTTACCGATCCCCCGAAGACCGTCGAACGGAAGGTCCGACAGGCGTTCACCGGCGGGCGCGCGACCGTGGAGGAGCAACGCCGGCTCGGGGCGACGCCCGAGGTCTGCTCGGTCTGGGCGCTCTGGCGGACCCGATTCGCGCGCTCGGAGACCGAGTTCCAGGAGATCACCCGGGACTGCCGCTCCGGCGCCCTCCTCTGCGGGGAATGCAAGGGAAAGGTCCTGGAACGGGTCCACGAGTTCTACCGCGAGCATGCGGTCGCTCGCGAGAAGGTCAAGGATTGGGCGGAGTCGACGATCGTGACCGCCGCGCCGAAGCCGCTGTAGGTCAGCCGATCTCGGGCCGCCCCGTAGGGGTCGGTCGGTTGACGGGGACCCGGGGCCGAGGTCGCGGAACGATCGGGGCGTCGCCGTCCGACGGGGGTTCGGGACCTCCCGAGACGGCCGTGACCAGGCGGAGCATCGGGCGGAACAGGGAGGCCTGCGCCCGATTGGGGTCGAGCGTGTAGGCGCGTTCGTAGGCGGCGACCGCCGCTTCCTCATCCCCGAGGCTCAGGAGGGAGAGGGCGAGGTCGATCCAGCTCTTCGCCTCCCGTCCCCCTTCGCGGGCTCCGACCTCCTCGACGTGATCGTCCACCGGCCCGCGACCCCGAGCCTCGGGGTCGGGGCTATCGGACGGAAGAGCGCGGGACAAGACCAGGGCCCGTTCGAACGCGACCGAGGCGGCGGGCTCGTCGCCCGACTCGGCGAACGCGACCCCGAGACGGTGCCAGGCGACCAGATCTTCGGGGCTCAGCGCGACGGCCCGTCGGTAGGCACTGGCGGCCTCACCCCACTCCTCGCGGAGAGAGCGGGCCACGCCCAGGTGGAACCACGCCTCCGGGTTCGCGGGAGAGAGCTGGATCGCCCGGGCCAGGGCGCTCTCCGCCTCGGCCGCCCGGCCGAGGTGGGCAAGGCATAGGCCGTAGTACGACCACGCGCCCGCGTCGGTCGGCTCTTCCCGGACCACGTCCCGGAAGGCGCGGACGGCGTTTTCATACTCCCCCCGTAGGAGATAGTGGACCCCGAGGTCGAATCGCTGGCTCAAACCCGGCTCGGAAGGGCGAGGGGCTCGGCAGGGAAAAGCCTGTTGCCGGAGGGGTCTCCGGGCGCCCCGAAGGGGCCGGACCCCTCCTCCCGAGAGACGGCGGCGCACGCCGCCGGCTTTATATGGTCCACCCCGCGTTGGGCGGTCGAGGAATCCGCGAGCCAGGCCGAATCGAGCGTCCCGCCCGTCCTACTTTTGCGACGAGTGTCCGCGCGACCAGACTGCCACCCAACGATTCCCGAGAACGCGAAACGCGAAGAAGGCGAGACGAATGGTAGACAAACCCCTGACGAAAGTGCGAGACCTGACGCCGAACTCGAAGCAAGTCAACGTGCTGTCCAAAGTGATCAGCATCGGAGAGCCGAAGGAAGTAATGGGCAAGTTCGGCGACCCGAGGAAGGTCTGTGAGGCGGTCGTGGGCGACGACACCGCGACGATCACGCTCTCCCTCTGGAACGAGCAGATCGGGACGATCGCGAAGGACGAGGTCATCCTGGTCGACAACGGCTACGTGTCCCTCGTGCGGGGCCACATGCGCCTCAACGTGGGGCGGTACGGCAACCTCTCGAAGTCCACGGAGTCGGTCGGTGAGGTCAACACCTCGCTCGACATGAGCCAGCAGGAATTCGAGAGCGAGCGCCGGTCCTTCGGGGGCGGCGGCGGCGGTGGCTACCGGGACCGCGGCGGAGGCGGCGGTGGTGGCTACGGTGGTGGCGGCGGTGGCCGCTACGGTGGCGGCGGCGGCAGTGGCGGTGGTGGGGGCGGCGGCCGGGAACGGACCGACTCCTACAAGCGCTACTACGACCCCGGACCGACCTACCGGAGCCCGAGTCGAACCTTTTCCCCCGCCCTTCGGGGCGGGGGCCCGCGGCCCACGAATGTTAATGTAGGGCAGTCCGCTCTGCGGCGTGAACATGCCCGACGATACCCACGAGCTCACTCTCTACGTCCAATCGAAGAAGGCGGTCACGACATTCTACCGCCCGCCCTCCACCACTTCCTCGGGGCAGACGGTCCCGGGGGTCAGCGGGAGCGCCGGCGAGGAGGCGGGACGCTCCTCGAGCTCGCCCGTCTACTTCCTCTCGGACGACCAGGCCCGGTGCGTGGCCCTAGTCGAGGAGACCGCGGCCCGCCGGGGACACCGGGTGCGGGTGGTCGACATCGAGAAGGCGGGGCGCTTGGAACGCCTCGTCGCGGAGCACCTCCGCGGCGTGCAATCCTTCCCGGTCCTCATCTCCCCGAAGGGGCCCCGGCTGGAGGGCGGCGGCCAGTTCACCGACGAGAACTTGGCCGCGCTGATGCCGACCGAGCTGAAGAGCCAGCGGGCCATGACCTACTTGAAGGTCCGCGGTGGGGACCTGGACCGGATCCGGGCCCTCCTCGAGTCGCTCAATGAGGTGAAGGAGCTCCACTTCCTCACCGGCGATTGGGACATCCTCGTGATCCTCGACTTTGCCGCCTCCGATTCGAACAAGCGCCGGGTGCTGGATTTCGTAACGGACCGCATCCGCGGGATCCCCGAGGTCTTGGACACGTCGACCGTCGTGCCCGAGTACTCGGTCACGAAGTTCCCCCTCTAGAGAGGAACCGCCCGCCTCACTTCCGCCGACGGCGCCGCTTGCGGCCGGGCGTCACCGGGATCTCGCGGGGATGGCGGGCCGGGCCTCCGTCCGGGCCGGGTTCCTCGCTCCCGTAGAGCGCGTCCACGGTCAGGGGGTGCTCCTCGAGCCAGGCGACGCCCTCGACGTACGCGGCGAACGCCTCCAGGCTCGTGAACAGCGGGATCCCGAACTCGACCGCACGGCGGCGGAGCACGTACTCGTCCTCCAGCATCCGTTCGAACTTCGACTGGGTGAGTGAGAGAGGCACGTTCAGGAGGAGGTCGACGCCCCCCGCCTCGAGCGCCTCGAGCACGTTCGGATGGCGGTCCGGCTCCGACACCTTGTGGAGGATGCGGACGCCGCGGATCCCGCGCGATCTCAGAAAGGCCCCGGTGTCCTCCGTGGCGGCGATGCGGAGGCCCTGGGCCCGAAGGCGGCGGGCGACCGGGAGGAGCTCCTCCTTGAGTTGGGGTCCCCCGACCGACAGGAACGCGGTTCCGCGACGGGGGATGAGGCGCACCCCGGTCGCGACCAGGGCCTTCACGAGGGCGTCCGAGAAGGTCGGGCCGAAGCAGGCGACCTCGCCGGTCGACTGCATCTCGACGCCGAGCAGGGGGTCTGATCCCGTGAGCTGGAGGAAGGAGAATTGGGGGACCTTGACGCCGAACCGCCCGGGCGGCAGTGGGGCGATCCCGTCGCGGCTGATCGGGCGGCCGAGCATCGCTCGCGCCGCCTCCCGGAGCAGCGGCCAACCGGTCGCCTTCGCCAGGAAGGGGAGCGAGCGGCTCGCCCGCAGGTTGAGCTCGATGATCTGGTAGGCCCGGTCCTTCACGAGGAACTGCACGTTGAACGGGCCCCGGATCGCGAGCGTCTGGGCCAGCTGGCGCGCGGCATCGATGAGCGCCGTCTGGACCTCGGGCGGGGTATGGCGGGGCGGCAGGCAGAAGATCGCGTCCCCGGAGTGGACGCCCGCCCGCTCCACGTGCTCGAGAACGCCCGCGACCAGGACCCGCGTGCCGTCGGAGATCGCGTCCAGCTCGACCTCGTCCGCCCCCTCGATGAACTTCGTGATCACGACCGGATGCTCCGGAGAGATCCGTGTCGCCTCCGAGAGGAAGCGGCCCAGGTCCTGGCGGCCCCAGATCACCCGCATCGCCTGGCCGCTCAGCACGTACGAGGGACGGACGAGGACCGGGTAACCGACTTCGTCCGCGAACGAGCTCGCCTCGTCGAGGGTCGTGAACGCCCGCCAGGCCGGCTGGGGGATCCCGAGCCGCTCCAGGAGCCGGGCGAACTGGGCCCGATCCTCCGCGGTGTCGATCGATTGGGGGGACGTGCCCAGGATGGAGATGCCGCACATCTCCAAGAGCGGCGTCAGGTTCTGGGCGAGCTGGCTGCCCACGCAGGTCGCGACCCCGCGGAACTGCTCCGCGTCGGCGATGTCCCGGACCCGTTCGAGGGTGATCTCCTCGAAGTAGAGCCGATCCGACCGGTCGTAGTCCGTGGAAACGGTCTCCGGGTTGGAGTTCAGGAGCGCGACGCCCGGCACCCCTTCGGCCCGAAGCCCGTCGACCAGGTTCATGGTCGACCAGTCGAACTCCACGCTCGAGCCGATGCGGTACGGGCCCGCCCCGATGACGAGCACGGACCCCTCGGGCATGGGGCGTACGTCGTCCGCGTCGGCCCGATAGGTGAGGTAGAGGTAGTTCGTGCGGGCCGGCCACTCCCCCGCGAGCGTATCGATCATCCGGATCCGGGGGCGAACGTCGGCCTCGAGCCGGCGAGCGCCGGACCTCCTCTTCGTCCAGCCGGGCGGCGCGTCCCACGGCCCGGTCGGAGAGCCCCAGCTCCTTCGCGCGACGGAGGAGCGGAACGGGGAGGGTACCGTCCGCGAGCGTGCCGAGGGCGCGGTGCGTCTCCTCGATCTCGGCGAGCGCGTCCACGAACCACCGATCGACCCACGCCGTATGCGCGATCGTCTCCGGGGGGATGCCGGCCCGCAGCGCTTCCAGTATCTGGATGAGGATGTCCGGCGTGGGACTGCCCAGGTCCGCGAGGATCTCCCGTCGCGGCCGGACCAAAGTCGGCGGGATCAGGTCGGCCCGGGGGTCGCTCATCCGGACCGCCTTCGAGAGCGCTTCGGGGAACGACGCCCCGATCCCCATCACCTCCCCTACGGACTTCATGGACGGGCCGAGACGTCGGTCCGCCCGATCGAACTTGTCGAGGTCCCACCGCGGTAGCTTCACCACGACGTAGTCGAGCGCCGGCTCGAAACAGGCGGTCGTGACGCCCGTGATGCGGTTCTTGAGCTCCGGCAGCTGGTAGCCGAGCGCCAGCTTGGCCGCGACGTAGGCGAGCGGGTACCCCGTCGCCTTGCTCGCGAGCGCGCTCGACCGGGAGAGGCGGGCGTTGATCTCGATCGCGTAGTACTCTTCGCTCTTCGGGTCCAGACAGAACTGGATGTTGCATTCGCCGATGATGCCGCAGGTCTCGACTGCACGGAGCGCCGCTTGCCGCAGCATCTGGTACTCGTAGTCCGTGAGCGTCTGGCTCGGGGCGATCACGATGTTGTCGCCGGTGTGGACCCGCATGGAGAGCACGTTCTCCATGTTGCAGACGGTGAGCGCGTTCCCTCTCGCGTCCCGCACGACCTCGTACTCGAGCTGCTTGAACGCGCCGACGTACCGCTCGAGCAGGACCTGACCGGTCGGGCTCGCCCGCAGCCCGCGGCGCACGACTTCCTCGAGCTCGCCCTCGGTCCGGGCGACGCCCCCGCCCTTGCCGCCCAGGGTGTACGCGACCCGGATCATGACGGGGAAGCCGAGCTCGCGGGCGGCCTCCCGCGCTTCCTCGTACAGGTACACCGCGTGGCTCGGCAGCGTCGGCACGCGCGCCCGGGCCATCATCCGCACGAATTTGGCCCGGTCCTCCGTCGCCTTGATCCCACGCAGGGGAGTCCCGAGGACGCGGGTCCCCGTGCGTCGAAGGACCCCCCGTTCGGCGAGTTGGACCCCGCAGTTCAGGGCCGTCTGGCCACCGAACGAGAGCAGGATCCCGTCGGGTCGCTCCTCTTCGAGAATGGGGGCCACGAAGTCGGGGACGAGCGGCTGAAAGTAGACCCGTCCGAGCCGGGGCTTGTCGGTCTGGAGGGTCGCGATGTTCGGGTTGACGACGATCGTGTAGACCCCCTCCTCCTCGAGGGCTTTTAGGCACTGGCTGCCCGAGTAGTCGAACTCCCCGGCCTCGCCGATCTTGAGGGCGCCGCTGCCGAGCAGCACCACCTTCCGGGGGAGGGAGACCGTCATCCGCCCCGCCTCACTTTGGCGAGGAACCGGTCGAAGACGAAGCCGGCTTCCTGGGGACCCGGATGGCCCTCAGGGTGGCCCTGGAGCGCGAGCACCCGCCCCGTCCGGTCCCGGAGACCCTCCAAGGTCCCGTCATCCGGATTGGTCGCCCACGGAGCAAGGTCCGACCCCCCGAGCGACTTCGGGTCGACGGCGTATCCATGGTTCTCACTGACGATAAGGGCGCGTCCGTCGGGGAAGAGGATGGTCTTGTTCTGGCCGCGGTGACCGTACTTGAGCTTGAACGTCGTGCCGCCGTGGGCGAGTCCCAAGAGCTGGTGCCCGAGGCAGATCCCGAGGGTCGGAAGGTGCCGGTTCGCCGGCCGTCCCAATTCTTCGATCGTCGCTGCCAACTGCGCGGGGTCACCGGGACCATTCCCGACCAGGAGCCCGGCCACGCGGCGGCCTTCGTAGCGGGTCGGCACCTCATGGTCATACGGGAGGCGGAGGACCGAGACGCCCCGGTCGAGAAGCGCCCGCAGGATGCTTATCTTGATCCCGCAGTCGAGGACGGCCACAAGCGGGCCGGCCCCGCGGGAGATCACGGTCGGGGAGCTCGGGGCGACCTCGTCCATGAAGCGCTCCTCCGAATAGGCGGGGGCGGCCCGCAAGGCGGCGCGCAGCTCCTCGTCCTCGGGCCGGTCGTCGTGGGTTCGAACATCGATCACGCCGCGCACCACTCCTTCCGATCGCAGGAACTCGGTGAGGCGGCGGGTGTCGATCCCCCGGATCCCCGGGACGCCTTCTTCCTCGAGCCATCCTTCGAGAGAACGGGCGCTCGTCCAGTGGTGCGGAGCGGTCGTGCCGCGTGCGATCATCCCCCGGACCTGGATCCCCTCGCTTTCGAGGAGAGGGAGTCCGTCGCGGTCCCGCGCGTGGGCCGGCGGGACGCCGTAGTTACCGAGGAGCGGGTACGTGAACGTGAGGATCTGGCCCCGGAACGAGGGATCGGTGAGGGACTCTGGATACCCCACCATGCCGGTCGTGAAGACGACCTCGCCGACGCGGCGGCCCGTGGCGCCGAATCCGACGCCGTCGAACCGAAGCCCGTTCTCGAGAAATAGAGTCCCCCCGAGCCGGTCTTGCTCGGCGTGCGCCGCCACGGGCGTCAGGAACCCGAGGGGAAGGAGGAGGCGTCGGCGGCTTAAGTTTTTGGGGGCGATTTCGATCCCGACGGCGTCGCCGTCATGCGCGGGGCGTCGTCAGTAGCCGACCGTGAACCGTTCTCTGACGTGCCGGGGGCGTTCGACCTCGTCCACGATCGCCACCGCCAGGTCCGCGACCGAGATCCGGGAATTCCGGTGGGCGCCCACGATGGGCGCGTCCCGGCCCGAGCGATACAGCGCGGTACGGGGTCCCACCTCGACCTGGATAGGCGGAGAGAGGAAGGTCCACTCGAGGTCGTGCTCGGCGCGGATGAGGTGGAGCGCTTCGCGGGTCGCGAGCGCTCCCGCCTTCCAGGCGAGCGGGAACTCGGGGGTGTCGACGAACTGGACCCCAGGGGCCACCTCGAGACTGCCTGCCCCGCCGACGATCAGCAGGCGCCGAACTCCCGACCCTTTCACCCCGGCGATGATCGACCGGGTCCCGCGCAGGTAGTCGTCGTAGAGTCGGGGATTCTTCCAGCCAGCGTTGAACGCGCTGACCACCATATCCTGACCCCGCACCCGGTCGGCGATTTCGGTGGGGTTGAAGACGTCGAGCGGGACCGCGCGCAACCGCTCCTCCGGCACGAGGAGTCCGGGGTCGCGAGTGTAGACCGTGACGTGGTGACCCCGACTCAGGAGCTCGGTCCGGACCGCGGATCCTACGAATCCGGTACCCCCGATGAGCCCGATCCTCACTGACGGTTTCTCCCCCGCCCTCCCGGCGTTTCCCTCAGGGAAACGGGGCCTATAGGGCCAGTGGGCGGACCGAAGCCGAAAATGGGAACCCTAATGCGGGGTCGGGATTCTCTTCCGGCGTGCTGGTCGACGCCTACGGTCGCGCGGTCACCGACGTTCGCATCAGCGTCACCAAGCGGTGCAATTTCGGGTGCATCTACTGTCACGACGAGGGGTTGGGTCCGGTGGCCAAGCCCCGCAGCGCCCACGGCGAGGAAGTCACCCCCCTCGAGGTCGAGCGGTTGGCACGGGTCGCCCGGGAGTTCGACATCAACTCGGTCAAGTTCACGGGGGGAGAACCGCTCGTCCGGATGGACCTGGAGGAGATCATCGCCCGGACGGTGGTGCACATCGATGACGTCTCGTTGACCACGAACGGTTCCATGCTCGCGGGCCGGGCCGAATCGCTGCGCAACGCGGGGCTCAAGCGGGTCAACGTGTCGGTCGATTCCTTGGACCCGGCGGCCTTCCGGGAGATTCGACGGGGCGCTCTCGCGCCGGTCCTGAAGGGCGTCGAGGCCGCGATCAAGGTCGGGATGAAGCCGGTGAAGCTGAACATGGTCGTGTTCCGTCCGACGTTGCCCCACATCCCGGAATTGATCCGATTCGCGGGCGAGTCCGAGGGACTCCGGGTGCAGCTCATCCAGTTCATGCCCGAGCTCGTCGGTCCGAAGGACTGGTCGGTGGACATGGACCAGGTCAAGCGCTGGCTCGAGCGGCGGGCCGACAAGGTCCTCGTGCGGGAGATGCACCACCGGAGGATCTACCTCTTCAACGGAGCCGAGGTCGAGGTCGTGGACCCCGTCTACAACCCGGAGTTCTGCATGAACTGCCACCGGATCCGGGTGACCCACAAGGGCGAGCTCAAGGGCTGTCTCAACCGGAATGACGACCTGATCCCGACCCGAGGGCTGGACGACACCGCCCTCCGGGGGGCGTTCCGCCAGGTTGTCGCCCACCGCGTACCGTACTACGGAGCCTACATTCGGGAGTTCCCGACCCGAAACCCGGCGGGTGCTCCGCTGCTTCAGATGCAGCCCTACGTGCCCGAGCCCGGCCCATAGAGGACCCTCCCGGCCGAGGCGAACGGCCGGATGCTCCCGGCGGGATTCGAACCCGCGTTACCGCGTCGAAGGCGCGGAATCCTTGACCGGACTAGACTACGGGAGCTCTCCGGGGGGTCCAGCTTCCTCCCCAACTATGAACTTACCGGCCCGCGCCGGACCCCGGCCCCGCTAGGGGGGCTTCGGGCGGGTCCCTTCCATCACGTAGGGCATGTAGGGGTGCCGCGGCAAGTATTCGGACCTCCGCTGGCCCGTCACGGCATAGATCGTCTTCTCGCCGATCTTGCACGCATTGTCCGCGATCCGCTCGAAATGGCGCGCGACGAGGAGCTCGTTCGATAGCTGGAGGGCGGACATCGGGTCCCGTACGAGCTCCCGAACGATCAGGCGCGTCGCTTGACGGTGCAATCGGTCCACCTCGTCGTCCCGCACAAAGAGACCCATCGCTTCCGGGGCCCGGTCCCCTTCGAGCGCCTCGAGCGACTGCTGGACCATCGACTCGACCAACTCGTCCATTCGATCGAGGACGGCGTCGAGGTCGGCCACCGACGGAGCGGGTTCCGGGGTCGTGATCCGTGCCATGTCGAACCCGAGCCGCCCGATGCGGTCGAGGTGGGTCGTGATCTTCAGGAGCGCCGCGGCCGTCCGAAGGTCGACCGCCGTGGGTTGCTTCAGGACCAGGAAACCGATGACCTCGTGCTCGATCTCCTCATCAAAGCGGTCGAGGGTCGCGTCCCGATCCAGGACCGCCTGCGCGAGGGTGAGGTTCCCTGCGCGGAACGCCTTCCACCCGTCGTGGACCATGCCGAGAGCCCACTTTCCCATATCCAGCGCACGATGCTTGAGTTCGCGAACCTCCTCATCGTACCCGCGCCGGGGGGTCGTCGTCGGGGCGGCCGGGCTCGGGGGCGGCGGGGGGTCCTCGCTCATCCGAACCTCCCCGTGATGTACGACTCCGTCAGGGCCTCTTTCGGGCGCTCGAACAGGGCCTCGGTCGCCCCGAATTCCACCAGCTTTCCGAGGTAGAAGAACGCGGTATAGTCGGCGATTCGGGCGGCCTGCTGCATGTTGTGCGTCACGATCACCACCGTGTACTCGTTCTTGAGATGCCGAATGAGATCCTCGATCTTGGCGGTCGCGGTCGGGTCGAGAGCGGAGCACGGTTCGTCCATCAACAGGACCTCCGGCTCGGCCGCGAGCGCCCGGGCGATGCAGAGACGCTGCTGTTGACCCCCGGAGAGCGAGGTGGCCGGCGAGTCGACCCGATCCTTCACCTCGTCCCACAGCGCGGCGTGCTTCAGGGACCGGATGACGGCTTCGTCGAGGAACGCCCGAGGGTAGCGCCCGTTGAACCGTAGGGGGGCGGAAACGTTGTTGTAGATCGACATCGTGGCGAACGGGTTGGGCCGCTGGAAGACCATCCCCACCCGGCGCCGGATCCGCGTCGGGTCGCCCTGGTAGATGTCTTCCTCCCCGAGGAAGACCTGCCCCTCGACCCGCGCCCGGAGGGTCGTTTCGTGCATCCGGTTGAGGCACCGGATGAATGTCGACTTGCCGCATCCGGAGGGGCCGATGATCGCGGTGACCTTTCGTTCCTGGATGTCGAGGTTGATGTCGTGGATCGCCTGCGACTTGCCGTAAAAGGCGTTCAGGTGGCGGGACCGCATCTTGAGGGGCCCGTCGGGGGTCGGAAGGGTCCCGCCCTCCCCCTCGCTCGGGAGGCTCATCCGCCCCTCATCTTCCGCGCCATCCGGTCGAGCACGAGTCGGGACGCCACGCTCAGCACGAGGACGATCAGAATCAAAACGAGCGCGGCCCCCCACGCGACCTGGTACCAGTTCTGGTAGGGCGAATCCGCGAATAGGAAGATCGTGATCGGCATGTTGGCCACCTGGTTGTTGAACCCGTCGAACCCACGGAAGCTTCCGGCGTCCGTGAGGAGCAGCGGGGCCGCCTCGCCCGCGGCGCGGGCGATCGCGAGGAGGATTCCCGTGAGGACCCCGGGGAGGGCCGCAACGAGGGCGATCCGCAGCGAGGTCTTCCACCGAGCGATCCCGAGCGCCAGGGCGGCCTCACGCGTGGAGCGCGGGACCGTTCGGAGAGCGTTCTCGCTCGTTCGGGTGACGATCGGGATCATGAGCACGGCGAGCGCAAGCGACCCTGAAATCGTGCTGAAGACGATCTGGGGGGCGTAGTAGAGAATCAACGAGTAGACGAACACTCCGGCCACGATCGAGGGGATGCCGGACATGACGTCCGCAACCACGCCGACGATTCGGGCGGCGGCGTACCGGTCGCCGTATTCTACCGTGAAGATCGCCCCCCCCAGCCCGACGGGAACCGCGACGAGCGACGCCAGTCCCAAGAGAATGAGCGTGCCCTGGATCGCGGGAGCGATTCCCCCGGTGGGGCAGGTGACCCCGGGGCGAGGGCTGCACGGGAGGGGCAGTCCTTGGGTGAAGAAATTCACCGAGAGGACCGAGCCCCCGAGCACCGCGGCCTCGTAGATGACGGCCACGAGCGGGATCAGGATGACGACGATGGACGCTCCGCACAGGACGGTCACCGAGTGGCTCAGCACCTTGCGCCGGGTCGACCGGTCGAACGCCACTACTCGCCTCCCTGCCCGACTTGGAAGCGGGAGAGGATCACTCGCGCGCCGATGTTGATGACGAGGGTGAGCGCGAGCAGGACCAGGCCGGCTTCGATGAGGGCGGACAGCTCGAGCGGGCCGCTCGCCTCCGTGAACTGATTCGCGATGAGGCTCGATATCGTCTGACCTTGCCCGATCAGCGACTTGGGGACGATGTTGTCGTTCCCGATCACCAGGGTGACCGCCATGGTCTCGCCGAGGGCGCGGCCGAGGCCCAGGATCACTCCCGCGACGATCCCGACGCGGGCGTAGGGGATGACGGCCCGACGGGTCACTTCCCAGTCGGTCGCCCCCAGGCTGATGGCGGCCTCCTTCTGGCTGATCGGAACCGCGGCGATCGAATCGCGGCTGATGGCGGTGATGGTGGGAACCGTCATGATCGAAAGGACCACGCTGGCGGTGAGGACGTCGAGCCCGATGGGCGTCCCCGCGAAGAGTCCGGTCCAGCCGAGATACACCTTGAGTTGGGGCTCGATATCGTACCGCATGATCGGCACGAGCACGATGAGGCCCCAGAACCCGAAGACGATCGAGGGGATGGCGGCCAGGAGCTCGATGACCTGCCCGACCGGGGCCCTCAGCCACGTCGGAGAGTGCTGGGTCAGGAAGATGGCGGCCCCCAGGGAGAGGGGGACGGAGATGAGGAGGGCGATCGTGCTCGTGACCAGGGTTCCGACCACGAACGGTACGATCCCGTAGTTGTTCACAGGAGCCGGGGCCCAGACCCGGGTGGTCAGGTACCGAAATCCAAAGAGGTCGATCGTCGGCTTCGCGCCGAAGTAGAGGACCACGACGAGGACGACCGCCAGGCCCACCACACCGGCAGCTCCGAGCCCGGTGATCACGGCGTAGACGCGGTTCCCCGTAACGACGCGCCGGATCGGCCGGACGATGCGGGCCAACCCCGCTCGCAACGAACGCAGGAAAGGGTTCCCGGGGGTCGTCATGCGGAACCCCCGGGTGGTTTCACGAGACCGACCTACGCCCGCCTAAGGGATGCAAACGGGGATGGACGCCCCGTTGTAGGTGATGGAGGCGATCGCGGCTAGGTCGAACGTCGTGGCGGCCGGCGACAGCGGGACGTAGTACAGGGCGGACGAATAGCTCTGGCCATCGGTCCCCCCGCTGACGACCCACGACAGGAAGTTCACCAAGTTCTCCGCGTCCCCCTGCGTGTAGGATGACCCATAGGCCGTCCCTACATCGGAGTACACGAAGACGTAGGTGAACGACGAGATCGGATAGTCGCTCGCGCCGGGGGAGTTCTCCACCGTGAAGTTGTACCAATCCCCCGACGCAGCCGGGAAGACGGCCTTCGCGTCCTTCACAGCGGAGGCGATGTTGGTGATGTTCGCCAGGATGAAGTTCCCCGCGGGATTCTGGACCGATCCGAACGACACGCTGTCGGTAAGCGCATAGTTGATGTCGACGTACCCGATCGCGTCCGCGGTGCTCTTCACGGTCTCGGTCACGCCCGCATTGCCTTTCGCGCCGACCCCGACCGGCCAGTTGACCGATGTGGCGTACCCGACGGTGCTCTTCCACGTGGCGTTCTCGTTCGAGAGGAAGCTGGTCCAGATGAATGTCGTACCGCTTCCGTCCGATCGGTGCACCACTACGATGGCCGCATTCGGCAGGGTGACTCCGGGATTGACTGCCTGGAGCGCCGTGCTGTTCCAGTTCGTGATCTGGCCCAGGTAGATGGCCGCCAGGATCGAGCCCGTAAACTTCAGCGTCTGGGCGAGTCCGGGCAGGTTGTAGATGGGGACCGCGCCCCCAATCGACTCCGGGATGGTCAGAACCCCGGGCGACGGAATGGCCGCGCGCTGAGTCGGGGTGAGGGGAGCATCCGAAGCGCCGTAGTCCACCGTCTTCGCGGTGATCTGGGTGATGCCCGCCCCGCTGCCGACGCTGCTGTAGTCCACGGTGCTCGCCGTGTAGGCCGAGGCCCATTGGAACATCAGGGGCGCCACGAGCGTAGAGCCGGCCCCGGTTACGGTGGCGGAGGCCGGCGATGTGCAACCGCCCGTCCCCGTGCTGCCGCTCGAGCTGCTCTTGCCGAACCATCCCAATCCATAACCGGCCCTAGGACCACTACGATGACCACGACCACCGCCACGACCGCGTAGAGGGCGGTATTGCTGCCGCCCGCCTTCCGCACGATCTTGTCGCTGGATGGGTTCGGCGTGTTCGGCGCATTCGTTGCCCCGCTACTCATCGGTCTTCTCCTCTCGATTCATGCTTATTCCCCGGCTCGTGTTGGTGTCGAAGGGCGGGGGTCGCGGTCCGTCACGTCCGAGAAACCCCCCTTCGTCGGGCCGAGGACCTGGGCGCAGGATAAATGGGAATCGAGCGTAGAATATATAGAACACAATTCAAGGACATAGATGTGGGTACATACCCAAATGACCGACCCTCCTCGACCGCCGGCACGTTCTTGAATCTCGAGAGGAACGCCCTATCGATGCGGTGGCGCCTCCAATTCGGGTACGACGGGAGCAACTTCCATGGGTGGGCCTCCCAGCCCAACCTCCGGACCGTCGAGGGGGAGATCATCCAAGCCCTCGTCGCGGCCCGCATCGTTCCATCGGCGACCGGTCACCTCGAGGTTGCGAGCCGAACCGACCGAGGGGTCAGCGCGCGCGCGAACGCCTTGGCCTTGGAGAGCCCACTCGCACCGAGAGCCCTCCTTCGGATCCTGAACGGGACGGCGCCCGACCTATGGTTCACCGCGGCCGTACCGTTCCCGAGGCCGCGTTCGATCCGGAGTGCGTTGGGCCGAACGTACCGGTTCTTTGAGCAGGCGACCGACCTCGACCTCGCCAAATACCGGGAAGCCGCTCGGACCTTAGTGGGGAAGGTGGACGTCCGCTCGATCGGGAGGGGAATCCCGGCGAGCGCTCCGGTCTGGCGTTCGGTCCACCGGATGACGGTCCGTCCCGCGCGAGGTGGGGCCGTGGTCGAGGTGGAGGCGCCTTCCTTTGTCTGGGGAATGGTTCGCAAGATGGTCGGTGCCTGCCGCGAGGTGGGCGCGGGGCGGCTCCCTGTCGAGCGACTCCGTCGGGCCGTCCAGGGAAAGGAGCGCCTCACCCTTCCGATGGCCGAAGCCGAGCCACTGATGCTCTGGGAGGTCCGGTACCCGGACCCGTGGGCCGTGGTCTGGAGGGGCCCGAACCGCCACCAGGAGCGGGAGGCGGCGCGGGTACGGGGGTGGGCGCAGGCCCGCTCGGCGGTGTGGGCGACCCTCGGAGAGGGAATCGGACCCGAATCCCTCGGCTAGCCGACTCGCTCCCACCGCTCGAGCTTCTGGACGGTCGCCAACGTAGACCCTCGCTGGATCTCCTCGCGCACGCGATTCTCATGTTCGAGGACATCCAGCGACCGGTTGGCGATCTCCTGCGCCCGCTCGCGCGGCACGACGACCAGGCCGCTCAGGTCGCCCACGACCCAGTCTCCGGGGCGGACCTTCTGCCCGCCGACGGTGACCTCGATGCCGATCTCCCCGTGGCCCTTCGGTTCGCCCGCGTTGGAGCTGACCGACCGACTGAACGCCGGGAACTGGAGCTCGAGGATCGCGTCGAGGTCGCGGATCGCCCCATCGATGACGACGCCCGCCAGCTTTCGGCCGTGGGCCGACCAGCTCGCGAGCTCGCCCCACACCGCCGTGTTCCCCCCGCCCGCGTCGATGACGATCACTTCGCCCGGTCCGGCCCGGTCGATGGCTTCCACCGGCTTCGCCCAATCCCCATCCCGCGTGACGACCGTGACGGCCGGCCCGACCATCCGGACGCTGGGGCCGACGAGGTGCGGATGAAGCCCGTGCATGGCGCCTTGGCGCTGCAGGGCATCCGTGACGTTCGGGCTGGAGACCTTCAGGAAGGCCGCGCGGATATCTTCCCCCGAGTACCGGCGGAAGAGATCGGTCGCAACCTCCTTCTGGGTCGCGATCGCCTCCCGGATCTGTCGGGTCGCCTCCGGGATCTGGGGGCTCTTCGTGATGGCCCCTCCGACGATGAGGATCTCGGCCCCGGCCCGGACCGCGGCGGCGACTGTCTCGCTGTTGAGCCCGCCCGCGACCGCCACCGGCACGGGGCACGCTCGGGCCAGGTCCCCCAAGATCGCGAACGGGGTCTTGCCCGCCATCTGCATGTCGATCCCGACGTGCCAGCAGACCGCCGCGGCCCCGAGCTCGGCCGCCCGTTTCGAGCGGGCGATCGGGTCGGCGACACCCAACAGGTCGACCATGACCTCCGCACCGTAGAGCTCCCCGCCGCGCACCGCGTCGGCGATCGTGTCGTCGTCCGCGGCTCCGAGGACGGTCACGAGGTCGGCGCCGGCCTTCGCGGCGATCTCGACCTCAAAGGCGCCCGTATCCATGATCTTCATGTCCGCCACGATCCGTCGGTCGGGGAACGCCTTCTTCAGCTCGCGCACCGCGTCGAGCCCCTCGCTCTTGATCAGCGGGGTCCCGGCCTCGACCCAGTCCGCGCCCCCTTCCACGGCCTCCCGGGCCGCCAAGAGGGCCCGGGAGAGGTTCTCGAAGTCGAGGGCGACCTGCAGGACGGGTCGGTCGAGGCGCATCGGCGTTGCGAGGGGGGGCGTCTATTAACGCTCTCCCGGCTCCCCGGACTGGTGGCGGCGCGACGGACCGGACGAGTCCGCATCTTCTCCGGCGACGCCCGCCGGATCCCGGAGCTGGCCGACGGTTCGGTCGCGCTCGTGGTCACCTCCCCTCCCTACCCCATGATCCCCCAGTGGGACGCGCTGTTCCGAGCGCTCGGCGCGCAAGACTACCGTGCGATGCTCGCGGTGCTCGAGGAAGCGTGGCGCGAATGTCATCGGCTCCTGCTTCCGGGGGGATCCTCGGGGTGGTCATCGGGGACGCGCTCCGTACGGAAGGGGGCCAGTTCCGACTCTGGCCCAACCACGCCGAGACGCTCACGGCCGCCGAACGAGCCGGCTTTCGGCCCCTTCCCTACCTTCTTTGGAAGAAACCAACGAACAAACCGAACGCCTTCTTGGGGTCGGGCCTCCTTCCTCCGAACGCCTACGTCACCTTGGACTGCGAGTTCATCCTTCTGTTCCGGAAGGACGGCCTCCGGCACTTTCCGCCGCACGACCCGCTCCGGTATGCGAGTCGGTACACCCGGACCGAACGGGACCGATGGTTCAGCCAGCTCTGGACCGACGTGCGCGGGGTACCTCAACGACGTCCCGGCGGGCGGAGCGGTGCGTTCCCGCCGGAGCTCCCCCGTCGGCTCGTACGCATGTTCTCGGTCGAGGGGGACACGGTGCTCGATCCCTTCGCCGGAACCGGTACTACGCTCTGGGAGGCGGCCGGACTCGGGCGGGAGGCCGTCGGCGTGGAATGGGACCCGATCGTGGCGCGGACGCTTCGCGACGAGGCGGCGCGCCGCGGGTTCGGGGGGTCGACCGGCGGCGGCCCTACGCGCCGGGCTCGGTGACGAGGGAGGCGGCCGGCGCGGCCGGGACCGCGCGCGGCGCGCGGTGGTCCATCTCCTCCCGGATCACGGTCTGCAAGTAGCGGAGGGACGAGTCGCTCAGACGGTCCACGTGGAGCAAGAGATAGTGGAGGTAGAGTCGTTCCGGCCGGGCGAGCGGGCCGGTCGGGCGGCTTCCTTCGGGGGCGGCATGGCGGTCGATCGTCTCCTGGTGGTGCTCGTAGGCACTCCCGTGGTACGCCCGGCCCGCCGCTCCAACCATCGGAGGGTACACGTGGGCGACGGGGTCGTAGACGGGTTCCGATGGGAGCGCCGTCCGGGGAGAGGAAACGGGTGGAGCGGTCCGACCCCGGAGGTAGGGGTGGGGAGGGCGATCCGGGTCCTGGAGTTCCTCGATCGGACGGCCCGCGACGTCCTCGACGATCGCCCGGAGATTCCAGCTGGAGCGACGGCGTGCGGGACCTTCGGCCGTCGCCGGTTCGGCCACGAGGACCACCGGCGAACGAGCCCTCATAAACCATCCTCTCGACCGGCAGGCGACGGAGGCGATGCACCCCTCCCGAGCGTCGCGCTCAGGAGCTCGTACTCGGGGGTCGAGGCGACGATCGCGAGGGGCAGGTGGAGCGCTCCGACGCGCCACAACGATTCGGAGTAGCCCGCGGTCCGGGGAAGTCGGGCCTTCGGCAACCACTCGGCCTCGGCGCTCGTCAGATGGAAGAACTCCTGGGTCGCCGAAGAGACCTCGGGCAGACGAAGGAACGCGGTGGCGTACAGGTTGCGGAGGGCCGAGCGTCCACTGGGAAGGGCGAGGAAATCATCCGGGCTCTGGGTCAGCAGGAGCAATCCGGCGTCAAAGTGCCGCACGTGACGGACCACCCGATCGAGGAACTCCGCCGTCGGGGGGTGACGGGCCAGGAGGTGCGCCTCATCCACGACCACGAGCTTCGGTCCGGGTCGGTCGCGCATCCGCCCGTACGCCCAGTCGAGGACATAGGCGAGATGGAACGCCCGATGCTCGTCCGAGATCCCCGAAAGGTCGACCGCGACCGGGGAGGAATCCGGGTGGAACGTGGTCGGTCCGTTCGCCCCCCGGAGCGATCCGGTCCGAAACACCTCGAGGAGGGTTCGGAGACGGCTCTCGCCGACCGGACTCTCCTCGACTTCCCGCACGAGATCGTCGAGCGTGGGCACGTCCGGGCCGCGGTCGTAGAGTCGCATGACCGCCGCATCGAGGGCCGCGGCCTCCCCGTCCGTCAAGGTCGGGAAGAGGGCCCTCAGGAGCGCCGCCACCCGCCCCGCCTTCTCCCGACGATCCCCTCCGGTCGTGATGGGATCGAGAGGATTGAGGCGCCCCTCTCGGCCGTCCGCGAGGTGGATCACGCAGCCCCCCAGCCCACGCACGAACTCCGAGAACTCGCCCAAGGGGTCGAGGACGACCACGTCAAGGTCCGGCCGCATCCAGCGGGTGCGAAGGATCAACAGACCGGCCGCGAACGACTTGCCCGAGCCCGTGGTACCGAAGATCCCCCAGGAGTGGCTGGCGTGGGACCAGCGGTCCAGGAACACGGGACTCGCGTCCGCCAGGGCGAGGCCGACGAGCACGCCGTTCGGCTCGACCACGGTCTCATCTCCGAAGGGAAAGAGGGCGGCGACCGCGTCCGATGGGAGGGTGTGCCAGTAGCCCAGCGGACGCGGCGCGCCCGCCCCGGGATCCGGCGGACGGAGCGCCGCCGCCACCCCGTAGCGCGGGACCCGGGTCCGGAAGCGGAGGGCCGCGAGGCGTTCGGCGAGCCGGGCCCGGACCGCCTCGACCCGGGCTCGGGTCGAGCCTACCGCCGTGAAACAGATCCCGGCACGCCAGAGTTCCTGCGTACCCCGGGCCACGGCCGTTCCGAGCGCCCCCGAGGAGTCGCGTTCGACCTCCAGTCGGGCGGTCTCCCCCCGCGCAGCGGAGGTCGCGAGCTCGGCCTCCGCGACCGCCCGGGCGCCCTCGAGTATCTCCAGGGCCCGGCCGGGCGGGATCCGGTAGAGTTCCAACGTCATCTCGAGCGGCTCGGTCGTCGGCAACACCCGTCCGAGGAAGCCGAAGGGCACTTCCGGGGAGAGCTCCCGGAGCAGGAGGGGGGCCCGGTGGCGGTGTCCTGTTCGAAGGACGGTCGGGCCTTCTTCGTCCCCGCCCGAGGGGGGGACGTTCACGGGTTCCTCGACGGGAGGTTGCGAGCCGCGGCCCAGAGCGGAAGCAGGGAGACCGCAAGGACCAACCCACGGACCGACAGAAAGGGGGTAGGTCCCGCGAGGAAGAGGGCGCCTCCGAGGGCGAGCGCGCCGAGCCCGAACCCCTCCGCGACGCCGAGGGAGGCCCCGGGTCCTCCCCGGAGATGAGCGCTCCGTCGGACGGCCCAGCCGGCGAGAGCCAGGGCCGCCAGGGCACCGGTGAGCGAGGCCAGGTACGGAGCGAGCAGCGAGAGGGATCCGCTCACCAGGGCGGCGCCAACGGCCACTCCCACCACCTCGAACTCGAGGACCGGGGGGTCCGACCGGCCGCGGTCACTCTCCCCGTTCTCCCGAGGACCACCCCATTCGGTGCGCCGCGTCGGCCAGACCACGCCCCCGCAGTCGGCTGGAACGGAGGCCGAGGGCGGTGAGCCGTCCGGCTAGCGCCTGCGTACGCGCCTCGAGCTGACCCGGGACCTCGCGGCCCTTCCCGGATCCGAACAGGGCGAGATCGACCGTACGAACCTGGCGCCGGTGACAGAGGACTAAGACCAGTTCCCGATACCCCGCGTGCGCGCTCCGTTCGGTTGCCTGCGCGGGAGCGTCGTGCGGGAGGAGGGGGCCGGCTGTCAGGGGAACGGTTCCCACGTGCAGGACGAGGACCCCATCCGAAGCTCGAAGCACGTCGCCGTACTCTCGGAACATCCGCTCGAGGTCGGCGGGGGGGCGATAGGCGACGGGCGTGCCGCCCAACCGGAGGACCGTCGGCATACCGGCCCGGACCGAGACGGGCGAAATTCCCGGTCGACACGGACCGCGCCGTCGCCCGCGTCATCGGCGTTCCTCCGAGGTGGCGCCATGACCAACCGATCCAACGCCCGATCCGCTCGTCCACCGCCTCCCCGTCGGGTCGCCACACCGAGACCCCGAACCCGAGGCCGAGAACGGGGAGCCAGGCGTAGGGGCTGACGAAGGGGGCCAGCAGGGCCCCCACGGCGGCGTAAGTGACGAACTTGAGGGCGTCGCGCGTCGAGGCGAACGGACCCAGTCGGAGACGACGCTCGACGGGACCCGGGAGCGGGACCACCGGAGCTTCCACCTCGGGTTCGCGCATCTCATCGCGACCCCCGCCCCCGGATGGGAGCCCATCCCGGGGTGGCCTCGCCAGAACCGGACGGTAGGTGGCTCAGCAGGTGGTGGGCCGTGTGGCCGAGAAGCTCGGCGGCCACGAGGGGGGCCGCCGCCGGAACGGAAGCCGAGCCGGCGACCTGTGTGGCGCCCGCCGCCGCCCGCCCGGACGCCCCACTCCCCGCCGCCGCGCGAGAACTGGGCCCCGCGACCGAGGCGGCGCTGGAGGAGCTCGCGGAAAGGCCGCGCTGGGTACCCCCCGCGACGGTGCCGCCGCTCCCGGGCATTCCGAAGGCCACCAGGTGCGTTCCCGCGAGCGAGAGGAGGTAGGGCGAGGCCAGCGCCACCCCCAGGTACCCGACCAGGAGTACCGGCGACGACGTGTTGACCGCGAGCTGCAGGGGGACGACCATCACGCACGGGAGGAACGTGACCTCGAAGAACAACAGCCACGCCCGGCGAGCGAGGCCGGAGATCGGTCGAAGCGGCCAGAGTAACGTGAACAGGGGAAGGAGGACGATCAGGACGGCGAGCAGGGCATCCCGCACCCCTACTGCAAGGATCAGACCGAAGACGAGCAAGAACTCGACGATCGAGAGCACGAAGCTCACGGCCCCGTTGTCCCAGGAGAACCGGACCTGGGCGAACCCGGCCAGGTCGACCCAGTGGGCCCAGGCCCCACCGTTCCACCCCGCGAGCACCGGGTAGATGCTTCCCGCGACGCCGAGCACGGCCCCGACGATGGGCAGGGTGAAGTTGGCGACGATCACGCTCGCGACCAGCCGGGGCAGGAGCCCGTCGAGCCGCTCGGACCAGCGGGTCACCACCGACCTCACGAGGAACAGGAGGGCGACGCCCAGGGCCACCAGCGCGATCGCGGGGTCGACCAGGGTGACGAGAACGTATGCCGAGAACCGCCCCGAAAGGGCCAGGTAATCCCCGGACCCCGCCGACCCATGGGTGAGGGAGGGGTAGAGCGCGGCCCCGTGCATCATCGGGACGAAGAGGTTGTCGTACGTCGGGCCGATGATGGCCGAAACGATCCCGGTGAGCGCCCCGAAGAGGGCGAAGAGGATCGCCCGAATGGAGGTCGACCAGTCAATGCCGGGGTCGAACATGGCCCACCTACGCCCCGGTGAGGACCCAGTGGGCCAGGCCCCAGACCAGTCCGGTGATCGCGGCGACGAACAGGAGCGTGCCGACGAGGGCGTCCCGCGCCCGGTCCTTGGCTTGCACTTTCTTGGTCACGTCGTTGGAGAACCAGCTCAGCGCGACGCGCGCCCAAACGAGGGCGAGGATGCCGCTCCCCGCCACGCCGAGGAGGTCCACCATCCGGTTGATCGACGCAGTGAAGTTGCCGACCGCGGAGTCGTTGGCCGGTGAGGAGTTCAGGGCCGGGAGCGTCCGCGTGGGGGTGGGCGGCGTCCCACCGGCCGAGGGGAGGAGGACGCCCGCTCCGGCCAGGAGGGCTAGGACCAGGAGCGGTCCAAGCGCGCCGGGGCCGCGCCGGCGGGTCATGGACGGGACGACGTGGACCATGCCAACACCTCCATTCCCTCGGACGAGACCTCCGAGCGGACCCGCCCCGACGCGATCAGGCCGGTCAGGGTGGATCGGACGGTGTCGAGGGGGATGCCGGCCTCCTCGGCGAGCAGCTCGACCGTGACCCGCTCGGCCCCGTCGGCCGGCGCGAGGATTCCCTGGAGGACTTGAACCGGGTCGGGGGCGGGGGCCGGAGGCCGGGCCGAACGGCGCCCTCGGTAGACGTAGTATCCCGCCCCGCCGGCCAAGAGGGCGACGGCCACCCCGCCGCCCCAGAGCGAGGGATCGCCGGGCGGGGGAGTGGGGGTCGGCTCCGCCGGGGGCGGCTCGGCGACGACCACGCTCGTACGGCCCACGAGCCGACCGCCCAGCGCATCGACGGTGACCAGCGAGACGGAGAGCGGGCCGGCACGCGCGAGGGGGACCTCCGCGACGAAGGCGCCATCCGACTGGTCGGTGGCGTTCCAGCTCGCGGTGCCGGTCGCGTTGACCCAGATGGAGAACGGTGGCGCGCCACCGGCGAGCTCAAGACTGAGGTTGAGGCTCGGACCGTCGGAGGAGTCGACCGGGGCCACGTCGAACTGCCCCGAAAGCGGCGGGAGCAGGACCGCGCTCACGGACGACCGGACCTGCGCGCCGGCGGCGTCCACGACGGTCACCCAGATCGACGCCGCCCCTTCGGACCCGAAACTCCCGGTCCACTCGAACGACGAGTCCACCCGGGCGCCTCCGGTCGGCGGATCGGCGAGGACCGGTCCGGGCCGGGTAGAAATCACCCAACCAACCGGACCGACGCCACCGGCCAGCGACGCCACCAGCGCGACCTGCGCGATGGCGCCCTGCGGAACGGTCGAGGTCGACAGGGAAACGAGCAGCGGAGGGGCGACGAGGATCGACGCAGTGGCCCCGGTGACCTCGACCCCGTCCGCGTCCGTGACCCGAAGCGTCAACGAGGCCAATCCCGCTGCTCCCGGAGTGGCCTCGAGGAGGAGCGAGCCGTCACCGGGGATGCCGCTCTCCGTCGGGAGCGGGACCCCCTCGAACGATCCGGCGAGCGTGAAGGGTGGGGCCCCGCCCGAGATACGTACCTCGAACGAGGACGGGAGGTCGGTCTCTCCGTCGACCGCGAGTGGCACGACGGAGAGGGCGAGCGCCGGGACGACCGGCTCCGCCAGCAGGACCGAGCTAGCGTTGCTCCCGACCTCCCCCAACAGAACGGAGAGGGCTCCGGCCTCCGGGGGAACGCACGTGACGTTGACCGAAGCGGAGGCCGGCCCGAAGGCCCGGTTCCCGCAGGCGACCATCCCGACCCGATCGTCAGCGCCCGCCGGGTTGGCCAGGCTCGAGAATCGTACCGGGAGACCCACTTCCGCCACGGGAAGGGAGGCCGAGATCGCGAAGGCGCCGCCCGAGGTGGCCTCGATCCGCTCCGGAGCGGAGACCGACACCTCGAGACCCGAGCTGTCGGTGACCGTGACCATCGGGAGAAAGGTCCCCGATCGGTATTGGTGGTTCAGGCTCACCCAGCCGGGAATAGTAACGGGCAAGACGGAGACGTTCCCGTCGCCCCACTCGACCTCAACCCAGTAGGGGAGAACACCCCCTTCCACGAGCGCGGAGAGATTGGCCGTCCCCGTCCCCGGTAAGGAGCAGAGGAGTGGCAGCCACGTCGCCCACCACGAGGGGCGCCACCGTCGTGACGGTCGCATACGCGGTCCGGAACACCCCTTGCGTCGTATTCCCGCAGGCGAGAGTGGCCGCGGAGCGGACTCCCACCTCTGTCGCCTCCGTTTGACGGGTCGCCCCCGAGAAGTTCGTAGCGGACCCGTTCTGGGAGGAGAGCAGCCCACCGGCCTCGCTGCTGTTCACGAACCATTGGAACCACGACGGACGGATCGTGCAGGCCGGGCCGACGGGACCCCAGATCGCCGAGAGCGGCGTCGAGTTGCCGTCCTCGACCCAGGCCGTCGTAGGAGTAACGGTCAGGTTGGGCGGGGAGGGGAGGACGCTGGTCTTCCCGAAAGCGACGTGGTCGGTCGTTGCTCCGGCCGGGGTGGACCCGAGGCCCGTGGGAACCAGCAAGAGCGCGAAGGCGAGCGGCCAGACCGGGAGGGGGCCGGTCGAACCGCCCGTCGCCCCCCATCGGAACCCCGCCACGAGACCACCGCGACCTCGAACTGGGTCGGGGTACTTGCTCCGGCCGGGCCCGGCGAACGGTGGAAGGTGCGGGCCCCCGATCGCGCGGTTACGGGGAGCGGGTGACGAGGGCGACGTGATCGCGGGCGAAGGGAGCGAGGCCCACCTCGGCCCGGACCTCGATGCCCCCCCGGGCGAGCTCCGCTCGGGTCTCGCGCACGACCGCCGCCGCCGGCCGGCGTTGCGTGACCGAGCGGACCTTGAGCATGAGGATCCCCCGTCCTCCGGCGGCCAACACGGCCCGCGCGTTCTCCACGAAGATGGCCGCCTGGTTGCGCTGCGCCACGTCCTGGTAGAGCAGGTCGACCTCCCCGACGTCGGCGCGGTAGCGTTCCGGGAGCTGGGCATCGGCGAGGATCGGGAGGAGGTTGGTCCGTCGCTGCGAGAGGGCCAGGAGGGGCGCGAACGACGTGGGGCTCTTCTCGATCACAAAGATGGGGGCGGGATCGAGCAGGTCGGAGAGGTGGCTGACCGTGGTCCCGTGGGCGCCGCCGAGATACAGGGTCTTGCGCGCCCCCGACCACAGGTCGGGGGGACCTCCCTTCGCGAGGAGCGCGGCGAGCTTCGACCGGAACGGATCCCAGTGGCGGTACTCGATGCCCTCGACCGTCCGCAGGGTCTCTCCATAAACCCGGTCCCCGGGAGGGCCCCGGTTGGCCGTGTAGAACTCCCGCCCCTCCCGCCGCACCCGATCCCACGGCGTAGGTTCCATGCGACGCCCCTACCGGACCGCGGCGAGGATCTCGACTTCGACGGGAGCGTTGAGCGGGAGGGACGCGACCCCGACGGCCGCCCGGGCCGGGCGGCCCGCTTCCCCGAAGAGCTCCACGAGCAGGTCGCTCGATCCGTTCGCGACCTCGTGCTGTCGAACGAATCCGACGGACGAGGCCACGAACACGCCGACGCGGACGATGCGCGTCACCCGGTCGAGGGTGCCCAGGGCCGCGGCCAGGGCGCTCACGGCCTGCAGGGTCGCCCGTCGGGCCAGGTCCCGCGCCTCGTCGAACGGAACGTCCCGGTCGACCAGGCCCGGCCGAACGACCCCGGACGCGTCCGTTACGATCTGACCCGAGACGAACGCGAGACCGTCCTGGATCGCGACCGGGACGTACGTCCCCTTCGGACTCGGGGGCGGCGGCAGGGTGATCCCGAGCTCCCGGAGCCGCTCGGTCGGAGAGGGAGACATGGTGCGCGCTAGGCCGAACGGCAGAAAACGGGAGCGCCGCCCGTCGGTCGTCAGGGCTAAGAGCGGGTCGCGAGCTTTCGGGGTCGATGTCGTTCTTCCGACGCCTGCGCCGCGACAAGGAGGAGCCTCCCTCCGAGGAGCCCACCGAGCCCGCCACCGAGGACGAGGGAACGATATGGACCGACGCGAACAAACCGACGCCGCCCCCGGTCGAGGAACGTCCGCCGGCGGAGGCCGAGCCCGTGTCGGCGCCCGCACGCGCGCCCGCGCCGCCCGCCCCGGTTCAAGTCGCCTCCCCGTCGGCCCCGGCGCCCCCTTCCGCTCCCCCTCCGCCGCTGCCGCGCCCGGCGGCCGCCCCCACGACCCCGGTGGCCGCGTCCCACGCGGCGCCCTTCTCGCTCTGTTTCGTGTGCGGGAACCCCCTCGAAGGAAAGTATTGCTCCACCTGTCGGATGACGTGGGCGGAGTAGCGGGTCCGCCTGCCTCGGTTCGCGTAGCCTTTTGAACCCGTCTCGGTAAGGAGCGGTCAGAGCATGCTGAGAGGAAACTCTGGCGCCATCGAGCTCGACGCCGTCGAGCGGTCGATCGTCGACCACCTGTTCGTGCTCCAACCGGGGTACGCGGTCGGCCTCGGCCTCCACGAGTACGACGGTCGGGTCCCCGACCTCTCGTCCGCGGGAACCGACCATTGGGCCACTTCGGCCGATCGTCTCCTTGCCCAGCTCGCCGCGGTCCGGGAGGCGGACCTCACCCCGGATCGACGGATCGACCGGTTCCTCCTGCGCTTGCTCCTCGAGGGCCCGCTCTTCTCGCTGCGGGACTCGAAGGATCTCGACCGGAACCCGATGTCCTACGTCGGCGCGGTCTCGCTCACGTCGTATCTCATCCGGGACTACGCCCCCGCGGCCGACCGGGTCACGGCCATCGTGCGAACCCTCGAGGGTGTTCCCCGCATTCTGGACGACGGGCGCCGCCGACTCACCCGTCCGCTGCCGAAACCGTTCGTCGAACTGGCGCTCTCGATGGGGTCGGGGCTGCCGGCGCACTTCGCGGAGGCCGAGGCGTTCGCCCACTCGGCCGGCCTCGCGGCCCGGGTGCGGGGACCGCGCGCCGTGGCCGAAGCGGCGTTCGCCCAGTTCCTCACGTGGCTGAGGGAGGAGGAGCTCCCTCGGGCCGTGCCCGAGTTCGCCTTGGGGCCGGCGCGATTCCAGCGCCTCCTGTTCGTGCGGGAGGGGATCGAGGCTCCGTTCGCCGAGATGCGCGCCGCCGGACTTGAGAACCTGCGTCGCAACCAGGCGCGATTAACCGAGATCGCCGCCCTGGAGGGCGTCCCTCTACCGGAGCTGTTCCGTCGTCTGGGGGAGGACCACCCCGCGGCGTCGGAGGTCGTCTCGACAGCGTCCAACTACGTGGCGGAGACGCGGGAATTCGTCCGCGCGCACGATCTGGTTTCGATCCCCGAGCCCGTCGCGGTCCGGGTGGAGGAGACTCCGACCTGGGGGCGGGCCCTCTCCACGGCGAGCATGAACTCCCCCGGACCGTTCGACTCGGGACCCGAAGGGGTGTACTACGTCACGCCAGTCGATGCAAAGTGGCCGGTTGCCCAGCAGAACGAATGGTTGCGCTCGCTGAACCGGACGATGCTTAGGAACATCACGGTCCATGAGGTGTTTCCCGGCCACTACCTCCAGTTCCTCCACCTGCGGGCTGGTGTCGGAAGCCGGGTGCGGAAGGTCTACCTCTCGTCCTCGTTTGTCGAGGGGTGGGCCCACTACACCGAGCAGCTCGCGATCGAGGCCGGGCTCGGAGCCCCCGACCGCGCCGCCGAGGTCGCCCAGATCCACGACGCCCTCCTCCGGAACGTTCGGCTCCTCTCCGCGATCGGCCTCCATACCGAGGGCTGGTCGATCGAGCGGTCGACCGAGATGTTCGAGCGGGAGGCCCACTTGGAGCACCTGCCCGCCCAGCGAGAGGCCCTGCGCGGCACCTTCGACCCGGAGTACTTCTGCTACACGCTCGGCAAGCTCGCCATCCTCACCGCCCGCGCGAAGCTCCTCACGACGCACTTCCACGGGAACTTGAAGGCCTTCCACGACACGCTCTTGGGCGCGGGCTGCCCGCCCGTCGGACTTCTCGAGACGGTGCTCACCCGGTCCGAGGTCTAGGTCGGCCGTTCCGGTCGAACGATTCTTGGCCTAGCACGTCTGTCGCCCTCCCATCCCATGCCGAAGGCGACCCGGGTCCCGTGGAGCGTGGAGCTCGCGACCACGGTCCCGCTCGCCCGCGGGGCCGCTTTCTCGACGGTCGTCGACGAGCTGCGGGAGACCCTGGAACGGCTCGGCCTCACGTTCGAGCCCGGCCCGAAGGGGACCGTGACGGAAGGCGAGGTGACGGTCGGCGAGGTAGAGGCCTGGGAGCCGAAGGAGCGCATCCGCCTCGCGTGGCATCCCGCGACGTGGGACCCGGCCACGGAGACCCGGATCGAGATCCGGTTCACGGACCAGAAGCCGGGAACCCGGATCACGCTCGAACACCAGGGAGGGGAGGGGCTCTTCGGGGGGCCCGACGAGGTCGTCGGCTGGTTCTCGAGCGGGGTGCTCGCCCCGTTCCTGGCGGGAGTGGCACCGGCCCGTTTCGGCGACTGGGCCACCGACCGGGCGGCACGGCGCCCCTTCGGGAAGCGAGCCCGAGCGACGTACGCAGACCCGCTCTACCACCGACCGAACTTCCTCCTGATCCTCGATACCCTGGACCTTTCGCCCCGGGACCGGCTCCTGGAGGTGGGATGCGGGGGCGGTGCGTTCCTGAAGGAAGCGCTGAAGAGCGGGTGCCGGGCCACCGCCGTCGACCACAGTCCGGAGATGGTCCGGCTGGCCCGCCTCAACAACCCGGAGGCGGTCCGCGACGGTCGGGCGGAGATCCTCCAAGGGGACGCGGCGAAGTTGCCCGTTCCCGATGAGGCGTTCACGTGCGCCGTCTCTACGGGCGTGTTCGGCTTCCTCCCCGATCCCGAAGCGACGCTCCGCGAGGTCCGTAGGGCGTTGATGATCGGGGGGCGTCTCGTCGTCTTTAGCGGAACCCGCGAGCTCGTGGGAACGCCGGCGTGTCCGGAACCGATGGCCTCGCGACTGCACTTCTACGAGGACGCCGAGATGGAGGGGATGGCGCATGCCGCCGGGTTCCGGGACGCGGAGGTCTCCCATCCCGACCTGGAGCGCTACGCGGTGCAGTCCCGCCTTCCGGCGGAGGTGGTCCGGTTCTTCCGGGGGAGTGGCATCGGCGGGTTCCTCCTCGTGGCGCAGAAACGCGGCCCCAGGGCCCCCCGGGTCTGTGGGACTACGTCTTCGGAAGCCAGCCCTGGCGCTCGAGCTCGCCCAGGATGAACTCGGCGGACTCGGCCGGGGCGAGGCGCACCGCGTCGACCACGATCTCGGCGTGCTCGGGGGGCTCGTACGGGTCGTCCACCCCGGTCATCTCTTTGATCGCGCCGGAGCGGGCCTTCTTGTAGAGCCCCTTCACGTCGCGGGTCTCGCAAACGTCGAGGGGAGTGCTGACGTAGACCTCGACGAAGCGGCCGATATCGGCGCGGGCCGCGGCACGCGACGTGCGGTACGGCGAGATGAGCGCGACGATCGGGATCGACCCGTTCCGGGCCAATAGCTTCGCGCAGAACGCGACCCGTTGGGCGTGCGTCTCCCTCGACTTCCGGTCGAAGCCCAGGTCGGCGCTGAGCCCGCGCCGGATCTCGTCCCCGTCCAGGAGGTCGGCGTACCAGCCCCGTGCGAGGAGGCGGGGGAGCAACTCCTTCGAGATGGTCGTCTTGCCCGCGCTCGGGAGTCCGGTAAGCCAGATGCAGAAACCGGGGGGTCCTCGCTCCATCGTCCGCCCCCCCGCCTCAGGTCAGCATAACGTTTGGTCGTCGGAGGATCGCGGCGACCTCAGGTCGTAGGATCTCGGGCGGGAGCTCGGCCCCGCTCGCGAGGGCATCCCGGACCCGACTCTGGCTCGTCTCGGCCCGGTCCGAGACCGGGTGGGCGCACGTCTTCCCGCTGGCCATCCACCCGCAGCGTCGGCAGAAGAACGACTCGTCGTACCGCGCCGGCTGCACCCCGATGTCGAAGGCGTCGAAGATCCGGTGGCAGGCGTACGGGTCGTAGTACTTCCCCACCCCCGCCTGGTCCCGCCCGACGATGTAGACCGCGCAGCCGTAGTTGCGGCGCACAATGGCGAGGAACAGGGCCGCCTTCGGCCCGCCGTACCGCATCGTGATCGTGAGCGGGGTCATCATCACCCGGTTCGCGGGATAGTAGTTCCGGACGAGCGCGTCGTAGGCTTCGAGGATCACCTCGGGTCGGTAGTCGCCCTTCTTCAACCGTCCCACGACCGGGTGGATGAGGAGACCGTCGACGTCCTCCCGCTCCAAGGTCAGCCGCTGGATGTACTCGTGGGCGGTGTGGGGCGGGTTCCGGCACTGGTATCCCGCAACGCGCTCCCATCCCCGCCGCGCGAACTCCGTCCGGGTCTCCGCGGGCGTGGGCTCGGCCCGATCCCAGGGGGGCAGCAGGCGGTGGACGAGATCGATCCGACCGCCCCAGGCCGTCGTGCTGCCGGCCAGAAGGTCGGCCACGTTCGGGTGCTTCGGGTCCTCGGTCCCGTACGTCGCGCGAGCGAGGGCGGTCGGGTCGATGGGAAACCGCTCCTCGACGTGGAGGATCGCGATGAGCCGACCGCCCGGGTCGAGCAGGCCGACGTCGTCCCCCGGTCCCGCGGCTCCCGCCGGGGTTCCCGAGGCCTCGACTGGGATCGGGAAGTGGATCGGGATCGACCACGGAAGACCGTTCGGGAGGCGGCCCGTCCGGGTCACCGATCCCAGCGTCTCCGAGTCCATGAACCCCTCGAGCGGGCTGTAGGCACCGATCCCGATCTTCTCGGCGTCGTAGAGTTGGTCGATGGGGGGACTCACGGTCAGGAGATGCCCCAGCTCCGCTTCGCGGCGGACCCGGTCCGCGTCCGACAGTTCCCGGGCGACCAAGCGCCCTCCGTAGGGTTCGATCATCGTAGGTATTCGGGATGCTCTCCGGCCCGCGAGCGGAGCCGGCGGGGGATTTAAGACCGCACCGGCTCGGACGCGGCCGCGACGCCTTCCGGGGCGCTCCGCCGCACGCCGACCACGTGGATACCGCACTCAGCCTTGCCGGTGCCGCGCCAGCGTCCGGCGCGCTCCCCCTCGCCGGCGCCGACGGGAGACGTGCACGGCGCGCAGCCGACGCTCCCGTACCCCTTCGCCCAGAGCGGGTGGCGGGGGATCGCGTGCGCGTCCAAGTACGCCTCGACCTGGGTCAGCGTCCAGGCCACGAGGGGATTGATCTTGTAGAGGCCACCGCCGCGGGTCAGCTCCTGCCACTCCACTACGGGGGTCTGGGCCCGGCCGGCGTGCTGGCTGCGCCGGACCCCGGTCATCCAGGCCGCGCGGCCGGCGAGCGCGTGTTGCAGCGGCTCGACCTTCCGCATGGCGCAGCAGCGGTCGGGGTCGCGGGCGAACAGCTCGAACCCGAAGGCGGCATCCTGCTCGGGGACGCTCAGCTCGGGGCGAACGTCCACGATGTTCGCGTTCCATTCGCGACGCAAGAGGTCGCGGAACTCGAGGGTCTCGGGAAAGTGGTACCCCGTCTCGAGGAACAGGACCGGGATCTCGGGTTTCAACTGGCGGGCCACATCGAGGATGACGAGGCCGTCCTTCCCGAAGCTCGAGCCGATCACGAGCCCCTCGCCGAATTGCTCGACGGCCCAGCGGACGACCCCGGCGGCGTCCCGGCCTTCCAGCTCGCGGGACCACGCGGCGGCCTGTTCGACTTCCGAAAGGGGTGTCATGAGGGCGGGGATTCAGCCAGCAGGACCCCGGGTATTTGGCCTCGAAGGTGGACGCGATTACCCCCGCCCGATGCAGAATCTGCCCTCCCCCCGGGCGCGGGTCCCAAGGGGGGTCTCGCTAGGGTCGGGGCGGTCGAAATCCCCCTCGGGAGAACCCCATGAGCACGTAAGTACTGGGGGCTCCCATCTGTCGGTACCGAGCCATGACGGGCGAACCGGTGTCGATCCCGCCCTTCATCGGACGAGGGCACGCGGTCGAGGCGCTCCACCGTCGGCTGGACGAGGTCCGGGGAGGCGCCGGCGGGGTCACGCTCCTGGTCGGGGAGACCGGAGTGGGGAAGTCGACCCTCATCGCCGAGTTCGTCCACGACATCCGAACACGAGGGATCCGCGTCATGATCGGTCGCGCGCTCGCGCTCGACGACCCGCCCCCGTTCTCCCTTCTCCACTCCGCGATCGAGAGCGCGCAGGACGATCCGGTGCTCCACTCGGACGAGAACCCGTTCTTCGGGGCGGGCGCCGTCATGATCGGCTTCGCGCCCGGCCTGGGAGAAGCGGCCTTCCCCGTTCCCGTCGGCATCGAAGAGCGGTTGCTCGAGGCGCTCGGCGGGACCGGGGCCCGAAGCGCGACCACGCCGGACGAGGTCCTGATGGAGATCGCCGACCGACTGCTCGAGTTCACTCGGCACGGCCCCACCGTGCTCATCTTCGAGGACCTGCACCGGGCCGACAAGTCCTCCCTCGCCGGGGTGGAGTTCTTCGCGAGCGAGCTCAAGGACCGGCCGTTGTGGATCCTCGCGACCAGTCGTCCTGCGGCCTCGCTCTCGAGCGTCGGGCGGCGGCAACTGGAGGCGTTCGAGAGCGCCACAAAGGCGGGGCGGATCGAGCTCCAACCGCTGAGCTCGGAAGAGACCGCCGTCTACCTCAAATCGAACGACCCGACCCGGGACTTCTCCCCTGAGGAGATCGCGCGGCGGCACGGCGAGACGGGCGGGAATCCGTTCCTCCTCCAGCAGCTCGACCACCGGGAATCCGCCGGCGGGGAGGGGGCGGCCGCCCCCGGAACCGCCGTCGCCCCCTTGGACGAAGCGGGACGCCACACGCTTGAGCTCGCCTCAGTGCTCGGGCCGGAGTTCCCCTTCGCCCTCCTCGTTCGTACCAGCGGCGAGAACGAGGAGACCCTCGCCGAGGTCGTGGACCGCCTGGTGGGTCGGGGGCTCCTGTTCGAACGCCCGGGGGAGATCCTCCAGTTCCCCGAGGATCGGCTGCGGCAGGAAGCGTACGACTTCCTGCCCGAGCGGCGGCGCCGCCTGCTCCACCGCCGCGCCGGGGAGGCGCTGGAGGCGATGGGCGACACGGACGTCTCGCTGGTGTTCGCGCTCGCGCGGCATTTCTACCTCGGCCACGAGGGCCGAAAATCGGTCCATTACAATCGGATCGCGGCCGAGCTGGCCGAGGGCGCGCTCGCCCCGGACGCCGCGTGGGAGCACTTTACCCGGGCCCTCGAGAGCCAACGGGAGACGACCCCGGAGGACCTGGACGAGGAGTCGTCGCTGGTCCTCGAGGTGGCCCGCATCACGGAGGAGCTCGGCTTGCTCCAGGAAGCGGACGCGATCCTGGGCGACTTCCTGGACCGGGAACAGAACGATCCCCGCCTCACCCCGGGACGCCGCGCCACCCTCGAACTGTTCTTGGCCCGGGTCCGTATCGACCAGGGCGACAACCCCGCGGCCGCGGAGCTCGCGAAGAAAGTGCTCGGTTCGCCGGGGCTGGACGAGCAGTTGCTCGTCCGGGTCGGGGCGCACCGTCAGCTGGGGATGACGCTCTACTACGCAGGGCACTATGCGGAGGCGCTCGCCCAGCACACCGAGGAGATCCGTCTCGCCCGAGAGACGGGGAACGAGCTCGTGGTCGCGCGCGCCCAGGTCTGGCGCGTAGGGAACCTCGCGATGTTGGGCCAAACCGAGGCCGCGATCGCCGAGGCCCGCGAGTCGACGGCGGCTCGCGATCGGCTGGGCTCCCTTCGCGAATCGGCCATGGCGCACCTCTTCCTAGGCGACATCCTGGCCGACGCCCGATCCCCACCGGCGCAGCGCAAGGAGGCGATGGCCCAGTACGCGAAGGCGATCCAGTTCGCCGAGAAGGCGAAGGACCCGCGGCGGATCGGCTGGGCGCTGTACAAGACCGCCGAACTCCTGCTCGAGGCCGGAGGCTTGGAGGAAGGGGCCGAGAAGGGCGAGCGGTCCGGCGAGATCTTTCGTCAGATCGGGGACCGGGTCGGCCTCAGCATGTCCTTGAAAGTGCGCGGCCAGATCGCGATGGCCCAGGGTCGCACCGATCTCGCCGAGGAGCATCTTCTCGAAGCCTACCGGCTGCTCCAGGGGCTGAAGCACACCCTTGAGGAGATCGATGTGGTCCTGCGTCTCGCGCAATTGTCCCAGGTCCGCGGGGAGACCGCGACCGCCAAAGGCTACGTCGACGAGCTCGGACGCTTGGGCCTCCTCACTCTCCGGACCGACTTGGCTGCGGAGTTCGAGCGCCTCCAGCGCGCGCTCGCCCCGGGCGACCCGTCCGACGGGTGAGGGCGCGGGGCACGGCCGAGCGGACCGTTCCCGCACTACGGGGCGGACCGGCGGGGCTTAATCCGAGGGCGCCCTCGTTGGGGCGTGCCCACCTCCCGCCGTCTCGCCGCCATCATGTTCACCGACATGGTGGGGTTCACGGCGTTGGGCCAGCGAGACGAAGCGCTCGCTCTGGCGTTGCTCGATGAGGAGCGCGCGCTCCTCCGACCGGTCTTCCAACGGCACGGAGGCCGGGTGGTGAAGACGATCGGCGACGGCTTCCTCGTGGAGTTCACGAATGCCCTCGAGGCGGTGCGATGCGCCTATGAGGTCCAGCGTGCGAGCCGCGAAGCCAACTTCTCCCGACCGTTGGAACGACGCGTGCTCCTCCGGGTGGGCGTCCACCTCGGGGATGTGGTGGAGGCCGACGGAGACATCTCCGGGGACGCGGTCAACGTCGCCGCCCGGATCGAACCCCTCGCGGACGCCGGAGGGGTCTGCCTCACGCGCCAGGTCTTCGACCAGGTCCGGAACAAGTTCGAGTTGCCCTTGGAAAGCCTCGGTGCCAAACCGCTCAAGCACGTGGATGCGGCCGTGGAGGTGTTCCGAGTGGTGCTGCCGTGGGCCGACGGCCCTCCCGCGGTACGCCCCGGGGCCGACCGGAATCGCATCGCCATCTTGCCCCTCGCCAACTTCAGTCCGGCCCCGGGGGACGAGTTCTTCGCCGACGGCCTGACGGACGAGATCATCACGACGGCGGCCGGGATCCGGGGCCTTAGCGTCATCTCGCGGACGTCGGTGATGCGATACAAGCAGACGTCGAAGAGCATCACCGAGATCGGACGCGAGCTCAACGCCGGAAAGATCCTCGAAGGCAGCGTGCGGAAGTCCGGAGATCGGGTCCGCATCACGGTCCAGCTGATCGACGCCCAGAGCGATGCCCATCTGTGGGCCCAGAGCTACGACGCGAAGCTGGACGATGTCTTCGAGACCCAATCGGACATCGCGCGGAAGATTGCGGTCGCGTTGAGGCTCCCGTCGCCCGCGTCGGAGGATCGGGTCGAGAACCCCGAGGCGTACCCGCTCTCTCTCAAGGCCCGTGGCCTGTGGAACAAGAGGACCCGGGAGGCGAACGAGCAGGCGATCGTCCTGTTCGACGAGGCGTTGCGCATCGACCCCGAGTCGGCCCGGGCGTTCGCGGGGCTGGCCGACTGCTACAGCTCGGCTCTGGACTTCGACTGGATGGACCGGAAGGAAGCATACGACAAGGCGGGGCGATTCGCGCGACGCGCCCTCGAGCTCGACGATCAGCTTGCCGAAGCCCATCTGGCCTTGGGAAATGTGCTGGCGGTCAACGACTACGCAGCGGCCTTGATCGAGGTCCAAAAGGCGCTGGCGCTGAACCCAAGTCACGCGGACGCCCATCAGTCGTACGGAGCGATTCTGCGGGGGATGGGCCGCGTCGGGGAAGCGTTGGAGGAGGCGAAGAGAGCCTACGAACTCGACCCCCTTCCGCCGACACGCGCGTGGCTGCTCGTCGTCTCGTACTACTTTGCCGGGCGGAACGAAGAATCGCTCGCCGTCTGCACTCAGCTCATCCAGACGGAACCCGGGTTCGCCTGGGCCTACCTCGGCCGGGCGGTGCTTACCTCAACCCAGGGCGACCGGGACGCGGCGTACCGAGACCTGGCGACCTACCGACGGTTGACGACCGAGATGCAGTACACTGGACTCCGGGCCCGGATCGAAGGTCACCTCGGGAACCGGGAAAAGGCGTCCGAGCTGACCGACGCCGCACTGACCCTCATCGGCGAGGACGAGTCTCCGGGGGCGCTCGATGCACGGGTCCAGCTCTGCTATGCATGCTCCCTCGTACACGACGGAGAGCGATTCTTCCGGCTGGCCGACTACTTGATCGACCGCAACAGCATCGGACCGGGCGAGCTCCGGGACCCAACGTACCAGAATATGAAGACCGACTCGCGATTCCCGGGCCTGCTCCGGAAGGCCCGTGCGTCGTACGGGATCCCTGACTGAACTCCCCCGCCACCTGATTTGGGGAGAAGACGCCGCCAAGGACCTTGTGGGCGCCGGGCCTCGTGCGCCCCGCCAGACCCGGGTCGAGGTGTCGGAGGGGGAATCCCCGGAATTGTTCCTATCCCCCACGCGAAGCCGGGGGGTCTAACGGAACCCCACTCAGACCCCCCGTTCGATAGGAAACGTTGCGAGCGGACAATTGTGGCTCCCTGGTCACATAACGAGCCCGTTTCGGACCCGCGGGGTACGGAGCGCGCCGCCGATGACCGGACCGCGTGGCGCGTGCGGGATAGCCCTTCAAAGCCTGGCAACCAAGTCGCCCTCTCGGCGAACGACGCGTGCCCGGTTCGTCACGTGTAGATGACGACGGCGAGGACCCCCGTAGATACCACGAACACGAGGCTCGCCCAGTAGGCCCCCCGCCAGAGTCCCCGCGAGGCCTCCGAGCCCATGACTCGGGGATCGGTCACCAATCGGCCCAGGAAGATGCCGGGAACGATGAGAATGAAGACCATCGCGACCATAAGGGCGAGGACAAGTGTCACGAGCTGGGGGAACAGCAGAGGCACGAAGACGGCTGGGATGCTCTCCCCCGCATAGATCCAGAAGACGCTCTTGGCCGGGAGTCCGAGCGCCTCGGTAACTCCCCACGCGCTGCCGAGAGAGATCACCACGAGCGCGAGAAATGCGGCCGCGACGAGTCCCGCACCGAGCGCATAGGTTGCGTACTGCCCCAGACTCGTGGTCAGTGCCGCGGAGAAGCCGGCCCCGGTCGCAAAGGTGAACGCCCCGCCCACCGCCGCTCCGATCATGACGACCACGATCATCAACCCCTCGCTGACGACGGCCCCGAGGAGGGTCGACTGGCGCGAGATCGACAACGAGGTCCGCTTCGAGGCGGTCGCCGAGGACTGGAAGTACAGCATGAACGGCATCACGACCGCCCCCGCGTTGGCCGCGAGCAAGAGGAAGAAGGAAGGGGAAGTTGAGCCCGCGAGAAGTGGATAGGGGAGGAGCCCTCGATGGAGGGCGACCACCGCGAGCGCGACCACGACCCCCGCGGAGATCCCGATGAGGACCCGCTCGACCCAAGCGTACGAACCCCGAACGACGAGACCAATGTGTGCCAAGAACGCGATGGGGAGGGAGATGAAGGGAGGAATCCCGAACAGACTCAGGCCGAGCGCGATGCCGGCGTACTCGGCGATATAGGTCGCGATGTCGCCCACCGCCATGGAAACGGCCGCGGCCGAGGCGACTCGGCGAGGGAAGCGCTCCCGCGTCAGCTGGCCCAGACCTTTCCCCGCCACCGCGCCGAGCCGGCCGGCGGCCTCCTGAATGAAGAAGAGAGGCACCGTCAGGAGGACCAGGAACCAGATGAACTCGTAGCGATAGCTCGCTCCCGAAGCGAGCGCAGTCAGGATGCTGGCGGCGTCGACGTCGGCGATCATGACGAGCCAAGCCGGGCCCCCCCGCCATCTCCGGGGCGCCCGCAGGTGGCGCGAGAGGGCTGGAAGCGTCCCACTCCCGAGAGCATAGGGAGCTACTTTCGAGGGACCGGAGTCGTCAGCCATCCCAGGCTGGCCGAACCCGCGCGGCCCATTAACCCCGGGTTAACGAAAACCAAGCCACCGGTAATCCGACCCTTTCTGGAAGGGCACCTACCCGGTTCATGTCCCGAACAGACGAATGGTCAAACGCCATCCCTTCTCGGGGAGAAATCGGCGAAAGGTGTCGGAGGGGGGATTTGAACCCCCGACCCCAGGATCTCTCCCGGGACGCCGTCGGCGTCCCGCTATGAGTCCCGTGCTCTACCGGGCTGAGCCACTCCGACAAGGATCGGAGGTACCACGGTCGCTCCTACGCGACCGGGCCCTCGTCGCCGCCCTCGGCGGCGACCGGCGTGGGGGCCGAGGGTCCCTCGGGGACCTCCGCGGCCGGCGGGCTGGTGGGGATCTCGTCCGCGATCGTTCCGAGGATCTCGGACGTGCGGATCTCGATCTTCTTGAGCGGGTAGAGGGTTCGAACCCCGTGGGCGAGGACCTTCGCGAGCTCCCCCTGGAGCATCTCGCGGACGAACTCGGCCGCCGTATGGGACGCCGCCTCCTCCGTGAGGATCGTCACCATCTTGTGGCGGAGTTCCGCGCGGAGGCGGGTCTGGAGCCGTTGCTCGCCGACCGCGACGGGCTTCAGGATGACCTGGATCCCGTCCTTGGTCGTGACGAGCAGGGAGAGGTCGACCTTGGATCGCTTTCGACGGGCCAGCCGACGGACGTAGTCCGAGGTAAGGGTGTGGCCGATGAAGCGGGTCTCGGCGACGCCGTCGCCGCCGATCCGTTCGATCTTGAACCGGAGCTTCACGTGGGCCTTTCCGGCGTCCTGCGTGCCGGAGATCTCCGGAAGGGTCATTTCGAGCGTCCGGCCGAGAAGCTGCTCGGGCTCGGTCGCGACGGTCTCCCCCAAGTCGGCGTGCTGGAAGAGGCCGGGGGCCCGCACCTTGTACCAGTGCTTGGACCGCCACTTGTCCTTGACCGTCCGGGCGAGCGGGGCCTTCTTCCCGGACGCCTCCTTCTCCGCCATGGCTCGCGCGGCCGCCGAGCGGGGTACCCTACTTAACCGTGTCGAGGAGGGAGGCCCGCTTCTTCCCGGAGAGGCCGCCCGACGGAGCGATCGGGCCGGTCCCCGTCTCGGCAAAGTACATAACCCGACCCCAACTGCGCGCGCCGTGGCGGTCCCCCAGGAACCGGCGACGGGCACCCGCGCGACGGCGGCCGAACTCCGCGCCGCGAAGATCCAGGTCGAGTCCCCCGGCGAGCGGTTCCGTTCCGAGGTCCTTCGACGGCTCAAGGCCGCGCGAACGAAGGGCCTCTCCCACGACGAGGCGATCCGCTCCCTCTTCCCGCTCACCGTGCTGCCCGAAGGAACGTACGAGGACGTCGTCACCGCGATCGTCTCGGGGGCGCATGTCCTGTTCTTCGGCCCGTCGGGAGCGGGCAAGACCAGCCTTGCCAAAGACCTGTGGTCGCTCTTTCCTAAGGGGGCCTGGGTCGTGGACGGCTGTCCGGTCCTCGACCACCCCTTGAGCCTCGTCGTCCCCGAGGTCGCGGACCAGTTCCCGCCGTGTCCCATCTGCATGCGCCGGTTCTCCCCGGGGGGCGATGTCGCCCGCTTCGACCCGGCGACCATCGACGCGTCGAAGGTCCCCGGCCAGTACGTCCGTCTCCGCGAAGGGTTCGGCTTCGCCCGTCTTCAGGGCAGTTCCGAAGTGTTCCCGGACCACCTGACCGGCAACATCAACCTCCGCAAGCTCGAGGAGATCGGGGACCCAATGAGCCCCCTCGTCCTGGAACCGGGCAAGCTCCTCCAGGCGAACCGGGGGTTCCTCCTCGTGGACGAGATCGGGAAGCTCCCCCTCGGAACGCAGAACGTGCTCCTCCAGGCCCTGCAGGAGGGCGTGGTGACCCCGTCGAAGTCGCGGGAGAGTTTCCCCGGATCGTTCGTCGCCGTGGGGACCTCGAACCTCTCCGACCTCGACAACATCAACGACCCGCTCTCCGACCGTCTCACGAGCCTCCACGTGGGGTACAACGAACATCACGCGGACAACCGACGGATCGTCGCGTTGGCCCGGCGCGAGACCGGCGGCGGATGGGTCCCGGAGATCCTCACGGATGCCGGGGTCCGGGTCATCGAGGCGTGGCGGCTTCGGGTCAGTGACGACAACCCCGATATCGGCGAGGTCGGCTCGAACCGGACCCTGCTGGACGTGGCCGCCCGGACCCATGCCGTCGCGGTCCTCGCCGAGCGGTCGATCCCGACGTCGGCCGACCTGAAGGCCGGACTCCTCCACGCGATGCGGGGCCGGCTAAGAGCGCGGAGCGGGGAATCGTTCCGCCAGAACGAGAAGCGGGTCGCCGAGTTCATCGACCAGTACTTGGGCCCGTCGCTGAAGCGGAGCGCGGGGGTCTATTGGTGCCGCTACTTCCGTGGACCGCTCAAGGAGAGCGCGTCCGACGGGGAGGCCCTCGTGGGCGAGGGACGCCGGTTGAAGGACGACGCGGGCTTGGTCGCCCAGGCCGCCTCCGACACCACCCTCTTCCCGCGGTTCCGATCGTTCGCCCGGTACGTCGCCGAGCGGGAGAAGCCCGGCGATTCGGTGGCGTCGTACGACGCGGCCCTCGGCGTCTACCGGCTCCTCGAGGAACACTCCCTCTTCGCGTGCGGCGACGAGGACGACGACGACGCCCCCCTCTAGCGAGGCGCTGCGCCTCCCGGATTGCACGACCTTCGAAGACGACGTCGGGTCGGACGACCTGCTCGACACCCTCCGTTCGGCGGACCTCGTCCGGGCCCTGGCGGAGGAGGGGGTCGACGGCACCCGCCGGCTGCTCCGCGAGAAAGCGAAGGACGACGCCGAGCTGCGGGCGCGACTGGAGCGGCTGCGGGCCGAGCTCCGTCGGCAGGGCGACCGGCGCGTGGGACGGATCGCGACCGACTACGCCCGCCAGGCCCAGGCGCTGGACGAGCTCCGGATCCGCTCCGACGCAGAGGTGAAGGACCAGATCGCCGCCCTCGAGGCCCGCCTGGCCCGCGCGCGGGCGCTCGACTGGAGCCGGCTACCTCCGACCGACCTCCTGGACGACCTGAGCCATGCCCTCCTCCTTCCCGACGCGTCGTGGAACCGTCCGCCGGCGCCCCCCGGGATCGGGGCCCGGATCCGCGCCTTCTTCGCCCGCCTGGTCGCCTGGCTCCGCTCGCTGTTCTCCCGGAAACGCGCCCGGACCTCCTCCCCCGCGAGCGAGGGTCGGACGGTCACGTTCGCGATCCCCGACCCGAGCGGCCGGGGCCTCGGCCCGTCCCAGCTGGGCGAGGCCTTGGCCCGCCTTTCCCCCCCGCAACGCGAGGAGCTCTCCGACAAGGTCGCAAGCTCCCTCAGGGCCCGGGAACGGGAGCTCGAAAAGCAGGCCGACGAGAAACGGCGGACCGTCGAGGCGCAGCGCCGTCGCCTGGAGGAGGAGCGCGCCGAGGCCGTTCGGCGGGCCGCTGCCGATACCGAGAACCGCGTGAAGGAAGGGGAGGCCCGACGCCTCGAGCGCGAGCTCAAGGAGCGGGGGTTCGTCGCCGAGCGCGGGACGAGCCTGGTCGTGACGTTCGGCCTGGTCGAGCGGTTCGCGCGGCTCCTGCTCGAGGAGGAGACCCGACGCCTTCCCACGGATGCGCGGATGTCCCTACGCGGGGAGGGGTCGACCGGCGTGTACGAGAAGGCCCGGCTGCGGCGCGCCGAGGAGGTCGCCCACCTGGACGTTCCGGGATCCCTCCTCGCCGCCCGCCTCGCCGGCCAGCGGCACATCGATGAAGCGACGAGCTACGTGTACCGGGAGATCACCAGCGAGCGCGTCCACGTCGTGCTCGCTTTCGACCGGTCGGGCAGCATGGCCGAGGCCGGCAAGCTCGACGCCGCGAAGAAGGCCCTGCTGGCGCTCTACGTCGCGATCCGTCGTCGCCATCCCGACGCGACCATCGACCTCCTCGCCTTCGACAACGAGGTGGAGGTCCTGGACCTGGTGACGCTGTGGGAGTGCCGCGCGGGGTCGTTCACCAACACCGCGGAGGCGCTCCGGGCCGCCCACCTGTTGCTCCGCGCCTCCCGCGCGACCCGACGGGAGGTCTACCTGCTCACCGACGGGCTCCCGGAGGCGTCCACCGGACCGGACGGGCGGGTCCACTCCGGCCAGCTCGATCGGGCGATGGAGCAGGCGCTCGTGCGGGCAGCCGAGCTCGCGACGGTCCGACCGTTGCGGGCCACGATGATCCTGCTCAAGTCCCCGAACCCGGAGTACGAGCCGGCGGCCCGCCAGATCGCCCGGACGATGGGCGGTGACCTGGTCGTGACCGATCCGGGCCGTCTCGGGGTCGAGCTGCTCGTCCGTTGGGCCCACGGGGTGGAGACCGAGCGGCGCCTCCTGCCGCCGGCCGCCCCCGCCCGACCGGCGGCGACCGGGACCGGGCCGTCGGGGCGCGGCCGCCACCGCCGCGCCGACCGCCGAATGGGCGGCTGATCCGCTTCCTCTGCCGACAAAAGTTTATCTGACGAACGCGCGCCTTATCGCCCTCGGTGGAGAGATGAGCGACTACCAGGACGAGGCGCGGTTCCGGGAGCACTTGGCCGAAATGCGGCGGGCGGCCTCCGGGCTGGGCCACGATTTTGCTTCCGAGATCACCGACTTGGACGTGAAGATCGAGAAGTTCGGACATGCGACGGCGAAGGACGCCAAGTACCTCGCCGCGGACATCGAGGACGGCATGTCCCACCTGCGCAAGCGGATCGATGACGAGATGCGGCGCCTCCCCGGGAGGATCGCCGACGGCGCCTCCCGCGCAGGAGGGGCCACCCGGGACGCCCTGGTCGCCGCGGGCAAGCGCACCCGGGAAGGGACCCGCAACGCGCTCGCCTCCGCCGCCGGCGTGAACCGCAAGCCGATCAAGACCTGGAACGCGCCGTCGTCCGACTCCGCGACCTCGGACGAGCGGTCGTAGGGACGCCCCCGCCCGAACTCCTCGCCTCGAGGCGGGCGCCCGCAACGCCCTCCGCCCGGACCCGTTCGACCGCCGTCGCGAGGTACTCCCGGTCGACGTCGAATCCCACGAACGGAAGCCCGAGTCGGACCGCCGCCACCGCCGACGAGCCGATCCCGACGAACGGGTCGACCGCCCGCCGGATCCGTCCGACCCCGTGGAGGCGGAAGCACCACTCGGGCAGTTCGGGCGGGAAGGTCGCGGGGTGCGGCCGGTCCCGGCGCGCGAAGCGGATCGTGGGGTAGGGCAGGAACCAGGTGTTGCCGCGGCAGCGCACGTCCCCGCCCGCCCCGCGCCAGCGACGCACGTTCGACTTGTCCTGGTACGGGACTCCGATGGCGAGCCGGTCGAGAGGAACATCGCCCCGACGGGTGAAGTGGAAGACGTACTCGAGGGCGCCGTGGACGTAGCGCGACGAGGCGAGCGGCTTGTAGTGGCCGAGCGCCAGGTCCCGGTCGAGCCCCGCGGCCCGCCCGGCCGCCCGCCGGTCGATCGCGATCGACTTCACCCAGTGGAGGACGTTCTGGAGGACGAACCGGGCGGCGACCTCCCGCGCCACGTCGTAGGGGAACCACGGGTCGGAGGGGGAGCCGCCGACGTTGAGGAAGAAGGAGCCGTCCTTCGCGAGGACGAGGTCGACCGCGTCGCGGACGTGTCCGACCCACGCGAGGAACTCGGCGCGGGGCCGATCGTCCGTGTAGCTCCGGTACGGGACGCGCCGGTTGTAGGGCGGGCTCGTGACGACCACGTCCACGGACCCGGCGCGGAGCCGGGCCGGCATCCCCCGGACCGCGTCCTCGCACCAGAGCTCGACCGGGCTCGAACGGGGCCCCGCGCTGAAGCGCGCGAACGGGCGAGGCCGGGCCATCGGACGGGCGAAGCCCGGGCGGGCGGATAGGTCTACCGGGCCGCGGCGGGCGCGGGCGGCGGGGCGGCTTTGAGCTTGGCCATCCCCTCGCGCGCCTCCTGGAGCGCCTTGTCCGGTTCCTTGTAGTAGAACGACACGAGCCGGCCGACGTCGCGGTGCGTGAACGGATGCGACCGGGTCGCCTGGGCCTCCTTCGCCTCGAGGTACTCGAGCATCTCGACGCGCCGGCGGACCTCCCGCTCCATCTCCTTCATCGACCAGTTCTTCGCGACCGCGACCCGTTCGTAAACGTACGAGTGCCCGGAGTAGAGGAAGGTGTCGTCCGCCGGGTTCCACGAGTAGACGGAGTTCGTGATGAGCTCGTTCGTCTCCGGGTCGAGGCCGACGATCTCGGTGAGCGACTGGACGCGCCGCGTCATCTTGGACCCGACCTTCACCTGCCGCTGGAGGAGGACCAGGTTGAGCGCGCTGACGAGCGAGCGCGGGAGGGAGATCGGCGGGTTCTCCATCCGGTGGACCATCGCGCTCACGCTCTCCGCGTGGAAGGTGGTGTAGCAGGTCTTCCCCGTAGCCATCGCCTGGAAGACGATGAACGCCTCCGCACCCCGCACCTCTCCGACCATCAGGTACTGGGGGCGCTGCCGGAGCGCGGCGGCGAGGAGGTCGAACATGTCGATCTCCCCGGGGGCCTTCCCGCTCATGACGTTCTTCGCACCGAAGCCGGCGCGGGTGAGCGACGGGACCCAGTTCTCGTGGGGGAGGTTCAGCTCCCGGGTGTCCTCGATGGAGACGATCTTCATCTGGGGCGGGATGAAGAGGAGGGTCGCGTTGAGGGTGGTCGTCTTCCCGCTCGCCGTGCCGCCGCAGACCATCATCGACTGCCCGGTCTCGATGGCGATCCAGAGGTAGGCCATCATCTCCGGGCTCATCGTGCGGAACTTGAGGAGGTCGACCGGGGTGAAGGGATTGTCCCGGAACCGACGGATGGTGAACGAGCTGCCGTGCTTCGTGACGTGGACGCCGAGCGTCGCCTGCAGACGGGAGCCGTCCGGGACCGTGGCGTCCAGGATCGGGCTCGCGACGGAGATGTGCTTGCCCGAGCGCTGGGCGAGCCAGATGACGTAGTCGTCCACCGTCTTCGAGTCCTCGAACTTCAGGTTCGAGCGGATCGACCCGAACTTCCGGTGGTAGATGTAGAGCGGGATGCCCACCCCGTCGCACGAGATGTCCTCGACCTCGCTGTCGGTCATCGGCACGTCGACGATCCCGTAGCCGATGAAGTCCCGTTCGAGGTAGTAGAGGATCCGTCCCTTCGTGACCGGGCCGGGGGCGAGCTCCCACTCCTGGAGCTTCCGGTCGACCATGAGGCGGAGCTCCGTGCGCTTGGTGGCCGGGTCGAGCTCGGGGAGCGGCTCGAACTCGTCGATGAGCACCTCGTGGAGGCGGCTCGTGAGCTCCTTCTCGAGGGGGGAGACGGGCGGCTCGATCACCTCGTAGAGGTACTCGTTCCGCGTGTTGTGGTAGGAGATCCGGACGAACGAGACGCCGGGCCGGATCACGGCGAGGTCGAGCTGCTTCTGGGCCGGGTCGGGGAGCGGCGGGAGCGGGGTGACCTCCCCCTCCGAGCCCTGGCCGGAGACGCCCAGGCGGGCGAGCTTGACGGGGTGGGTGTCGGAGGCGCCCTTACGGAGGGCGGCACCGATCCGAAGGAACGGCGAGAAGCCGCGGGGGCGCTTCTTCGCCGGGATCGTGTCGGTCGCGTCGACCGAGGTGACTTCGAGCGCTTCGCCGGCCACGGTCACCCTCCCCCTCCCGGGACCGCGAGGACCGGCACCAAGAACCGCATGACGAGGTAGCCCATGATCAGCATGATCGTCCCGTGTTGGAGGCCGTAGGCGATCTGGCCCTTCTGGAGGATCCCGGCCATGATCCCGTCGCCGACCGCATGGCAAATGACCGCCACGAAGAACGCGAGGAAGAGCTCGGGGACGAGCGTGAAGGCGAGCGTGAGCCCGCCCTGGCCCGAGAGCGACGAGTTGGCGACGCCGGCCCCCGCCGTGATCATGTCGGGCAGGAAGATCGCCGCCATGATGTAGATCGTGACGAGGAAAACGCCGAACGAGATGTAGATGACCGTGAGGTAGGTGAGCATCGAGATCTCGCGGCCCTTCACCTGGAGCTGGGCCTCGCGGGTGTCGTGGGCGACCATCGTCAGCACGTCGGCGACGTTGCCGCCCGCCTCGTTGGCGCGGGTGACGATCGAGACGACCCGCTGGACGAGCGGGGTCGGCACCCGCTCCTCGAAGAGGCGGAGGGCGGTCGCGACGGGGACGCCCCACTCCAACTGGCTCGCCATCTTCTTGATCTCGTCCGTGAGCAGGCCGTAGCGTCCCCGGCTTGCGACGATGATTGCATCGGGGAGGGTCATACCGAACCGGCCCGCCTCCGCGACGTCGCGGAGGAAGTCGGGGAGGCGGTCCTCGATCTTCTCGACGCGCGTGAGCTGCGAGCTCCGGACGAACCCGTACGGGCCCATGATCGCGATCAGACCGAACACGATCCAGTCGATGGCCGAATCGAAGCCCGGGGCCACGCCCGCGGTGATGGTGAACGTGATGGTGCCGACCCACGCGAGGGCCGCGACGATCCAGAGCGCGATGGCGGCGGTCGTGCCGATGAGGAGGATCCACTTGTCGATGGTGAGGACCCCTTCCGCCTGTTCCGCCGACGGGGCCGCGAGCGATTTCACCTTGCGGACCGACGCCGGTGCGTTCACGCTCGCCATCTTACACCATGTCCTGGGTCAAGCTGTACATGAAGAAGATGAACCCGAACTGGGCCATCGGGATCATGAGGCCGACGATCGCCCAGAGGATGTCGATCATGAACGTGCCCCCCCCACCGATGACGGCGAAGATGGCAATGATGATCACGAGGAAGAGGGGGAACGCGACCACGACGGTCACGAACGTCTCGGCGAGGAGCCCCAGCGTCTCGACCCGGGAGAGCATCTCGAGCTTGTTCTCCTGCTCGTACTGCTCCGCCTTGAGCAGGAAGTAGGGCTTCAGCTGGCCGCCGCTCGTCGCGGTCGTGACGACGCCTTGCAGGAAGTCCTGGAACCGCTTGGACGGGCTCCGCTGGGCGGCCGTCCGGATCGCGGTCAGGATGTCGTAGCCCAAGAGCTCGGTGTCGCGGGTGATCCAGGCCGCCTCCTCCGCGACCTCGCCGTAGATCTTCTGGCGAGCGAGCTCCTTGAAGATCTGGTCGATGTTCACGTCGGCCGACGCCATCGCGCTGACGAAGCTCATCGCCGCACTGATCTTGCGGTCGATCTTGCGACCCCGGGCCTTGGCGGTGCTCCCGGGGGCGCCCGGCATCGCGAAGAAGGTGCCGGCGGCGCCGACCACGGGGAGCCCCACGGCCGCCCCGATCCCGACGACGAGCGGGAGGCCCACGAGCGCCACCAGGAAGTAGGCGACGCCGAGTCCGGCCGCGACCATCCCTGCGCTCACGACGACGGTCGTGCCGTAGACGATCGTCATGTACTCGTCCGCTCGGAGCCGGATGTGCGCCTTCAGGAGGTTCTCCTCCAGGGAGGGGTCGGGCGGCCGGGCCAGCACGCGGTTGCGGAACGTCATCCAGCACCACCGCTGGAAGCCGGTGAGGGAGGAGTGGGTCGGCTGGGCGCCCCGCTTCAAGCGGACCGCGCGGGCGCCCGCGCCGGGGCGGCCGGTGGTCGCCGCGGCTTGGGTCGCCGGCAGGCTCGGGGTCGCGGGCACGAGATCAGACCGCCTTCGGGGGGGGCAATCCCGAGTTCACCCGGGCCATGACCTCGGTCGGGTCCCGGTAGTACTGCGCGACGATCCGCCAGAGTTGGCGGTAGTCAGTGATCTTGTTCTGGACGAGGTACTGGATCACCTGGACGCGGCGCTGGAACTCGGCATCCATCTCCTCGGTCGTGAAGTTCCGAAGCTCGGTGATCTTGTCGAACAGGAACGAGTGGCCCTTGAACACGAACCCGTCGGTCCCCGGGTCCCACTCGTAGACCGTGTTGGTGATGAGCTCGTTCGTCTCGGGCTCGAACCCGACGATCTCGAGGACCTGCTTCAGCCGCCGGACGACCCCCTTCTCCGTGCGCGCCTGGATCTGGATGATGACGTTGTTGAGCGCGGAGAGGAGGATCCGCGGCGTGTTGATAGGGGGATTCTCGAGCCGGTTGACCATCGATTTGACGCTGTCCGCGTGCATCGTGGAGTAGGTGGTGTGCCCCGTCGCCATTGCCTGGAACATCGTGTAGGTCTCCTTGCCGCGGACCTCGCCCACGATAATGTAGTTCGGCCGCTGCCGCAGGGCGGCCCGGACGAGGTCGAACATGTCGACCTCTCCCGCGGTCTTGCCGTCGGCGCCCCGGTCCCCCGTTCCCGTTCGGGTGGCGCCGGGGATCCAGTTCTCGTGAGGCAGGTTGACCTCCCGCGTGTCCTCGATGGAGACGATCTTGGACGTCGGGGGGATGAAGAGCGCGATCGCGTTGAGCGTGCTGGTCTTCCCCGCGGCGGGACCGCCGCAGATGATGACCGACTCGCCCTGCTCCGCCGCGAGCCAGAAGTAGGCGACCATTTCCGCGTTGGCGCTGCCCATGAGCACGAGGTCGACCGGGGTGAACGGCCGCTCCTTGAATCGTCGGATGGTGAAGCTCGCGCCCCGGGTCGTGATCTCCTTCGCGTACATCGCCCTGGATCCGGTGCCCCTCGGGGGTCGTCCCGTCCAGGATCGGCGAGGAGACGCTCACGGCCTTCCCGCAGCGCTGGCCGAGCATGACGATGAACGAGTTGAGCGGGTCCTCGTCGGCGAAGACGACGTTCGTCTTCATCGACTCGTACTTGCCGTGGAAGATGAACAGCGGGACGTCGATCCCGTCGCACGAGATGTCCTCGACCTGGGAGTCGAGGATCAAGGAATCGACCGGTCCGTAGCCGACGAAGTCCCGGAGCACGTAGTAGACGATCCGCTCGGTCGAGAGCGGGGAGAGGAGGACGCCGCGGCTCCGGAAGTACTCCTCCGTCTCGCCCCGGAGGTACGCCCGCTTGTCGGCGGTCGTCAGGTTGGCGGTCTCGCTGCCGAGGATCTGGTTGAGCGTCGCCTTCAGGTGGGCGACGAGCCCCTTCTCGTGGGCCGAGAGCTGGGGTTCGATGACCTCGTAGAGGTACTCCTTCGTCCGGTCGTTGTAGCTGATCCGCGAGTAGGAGTACGGCGGGTTCACCGGCTGGACCTCGAGCTCGCGCATCGAGGACTCGGCGAGCGGGGGGAGTGCCGTGATGAACGTCCCGGGGACGTCGGTCGTCTGTTCCAGCGGGCGCGCGGTCTCGAGCGCGTTCACTTCGGCGGTGCGGGGACGGGGGATCTTGACCCGGAAGGTCGAACCGGTGCTCGTCATCGTGCTACGTCCCTCCGACGCCGTTGCTGACTTGCACTCCGGCGTAGTAGAACTTGGCGAAATTGACGTTGTAGACGTTCAGGGTGAGGATTGTCGTCGCGCCCTGGGTGTTCTGGCACGCCGCCGGGGTCGCCACAAAGGTGGAGGGAGTGTACGAGAGGGTGATGTTGCTGCTCGAGAGCCCGCTCACGGCGATGGTCTGCTTCAAGAAGTTCGTCCACGCGCAGGGGAACTGGGTTCCGATCTCGAACGTGAAGACGAACGGGATCGCGGTGTGGTTCACCGGGCCTAGGTCGCCGCTCGCCGTCACCGGCTGGCTGTAGCGGAAGTGGCTGTACTCGACCGTTCCGCCCTGGGCGATGTAGACCGAGGAGTTCCCGTAAAGCTGGAGGAGGCTGTCCGTGACCGTCGTGTTGCCGGTCGCACTGTGCGTGATGTTCAGGGGCGCGTTCGCGGTCATGACCTGGTAGCCCCCGCTCTGGGATTGGATGACGGCATCGTCCTCGAAGAAGAACGTCTCCGCCGAGTAGTACCGGTTCGGCAGGATCATCTCGAGCGCGCCGGTCGCGAAATGCTGGCTGAACGGACCGGAGCCGCCCGGTCCGGCGGAGACGGTGATGTTGGCGAACATGCAGTAGGCCGAGTTCACCGGCTGGCCGACGTTGAGCACCGTGGGCGCGACGATGAACGCCTTCGGGCACGTCGACGGGAGGAAGGCGAGGGTTCCCTCGGTCGGCTGGGCGAGGAGGGGGACGCCTTGCGAGCTCATCGTGAAGGGGGTCGCGAGGGACGACGGCACCCCCGAGGGGAACTGGTACTGCGTGTCGACGTTGGACTTGAAGTTCGCGAACGACAAGTCGGTGGAGGAGGTGAACGCCGCCTCGTTCTCGGTCATCCACAGCGGAAGGTACTCCGTGAGGAAGACCCCGAACAGGGTGAAGAAGACGAGCAGGGCGAGCAGCGTCCCGATGACCGCGACGACCCCCCGCTCCCCCCGGAGTCGGCGCCGGGCCCGGCGATAGCGGCGGCTCGCGCTCCGAGGTGGCGTTCCCCCCATCCGACAGACCAGCACATTCCCGCCAAGGAACGTGACAACGAGAATTAGGTTTGATTCGGGTATAAATACCTACAGCAGAAGTGACCGGCGGTCCGGCACTCGGCGTCGAACCTTTAGGCCGGGACGGGTACGGCTCGTCCGATGACCCTCCGGGAGATCTCGCTCACGCTCCCGAACCGTCCTGGAGCGCTCGCCGGGGTCGCCCGCGCCCTCGCGCGCGAGCGAATCAACCTCGCGGCGATCAGCGTCGACTCCACGACCACGAAGGGTCGGGTCCGGCTCATCGTCAGCGACCCGGACCGCGCGATGACCTTCCTCTCGGCGGCCGGCTACGAGACGGAGGTGCGGGAGATGATGGCGGTCCGTCTCGAGGATCGGGCCGGCAGCTTCCTCCGGGTCTTGGATGCGCTCGCCCGCGCCAAGGTGAACGTCCAGAGCGTCGCGATCCTGGTCGCCCGCGACGGGAACCAGTCGCTGGTCGCGCTCTCGGCCAACGACCTCCCCCGCGCGCGCAAGATCCTGCGCCAGGCCGGCTTCGCGAGCAGCGCGGCGGAGCGGCTGGTCTCGAACGCGGACCTTCTCGCGAGCGCCCCCTCCATTCCGGGCGAGTCCGTCGGGCTCTTGCTGTAAGACCCCACCGCCGCCACACAAAGGGTAAGAACCGAGCAACCTCCCGGACGGGACGCGCGGTTGTGGTCTAGTGGTTAGGACGGTAGCTTCCCAAGCTACCTACTCGGGTTCGAATCCCGACAACCGCATTCCGGGGGCGAGTCGGTCCGACGCCGCTACGGGAGCGGCGTGGCGTCGGGCCCACGCCCCCCGCTCCGGAGGGCCGTCGGCAACAGATCCGGGTCGATCTTTCCGGTGGTCGCGTAGCGGTAGAGGGCCGCCTGAAGGACCCCTTCTGCCGTCTCGCCAAGGAGCAGGACCACGGCGGCCACGGCGATCGCCACGACGATCAGGACCAAGCCCAGGACCGTGGAGCCTCCGAACAGGACGAAGATCCCCGCGATCCCCAGGATGACCGCCACGACGATCCCGGCCCCGATGAGGAGCCCGAGCACGAGGTTCGAGACGATCGAGCGGCCGAAGTTCGAGATGTAAAGGCGCGCCGACCGCGAGAGCGACTTCCAGGCGCTCAGGTCCTCGTAGACCAGGACGGGGATCATGAAGTAGGTCACCACACCCCAGGTGGCTCCGCCGACCGCCCCGATGAGGATCCCGCCAATCCCGCGGACCCGGCTCGAGATGATCTGGATCGCGAGGCCCACCGACGCGGTCAGGAACGACCAGACGAGGAGGCGCCCGATCCGGGCGCGGGCGATGCGCCACCCGTCGGCCGCTGTCGGTTGCTGGCCGTTCAGCTTCAACGTCGCCGCGCCCACGAGCGCCGCGGTGGTGTATACGGAGATGAAGGAGATCGCGAAGTAGAGCGCGATGAAGAGGAGGGCCCCCAGCGCCTCGTAATCGGTCGTCGTCGGCGCCCCCGGCGAGGACGAGCGGGAACAGCCAGAGCGCGCCCAGGAGGAACAGGGCGAGCACTCCGAGGATCGAGAGGCCGGCAACGACCGGAAAGACGAGGAGGGCTCGGTCCTCGCGAACGAGGCGGAAGGAGGTCTTGGTCAGTTTCCAGGAGTCGGAGAAGGTTCCGGGCATGGATGCGAGGGGATCGGCCGAGGCAGCCGACCCCGTTACTTGAGCGCTTCGAAGCGGGATCGACAGCGCGACATGGGAGGGTGGGGCGGGGCCTCAGGTCCCGGCTGCCTGACTCGAACAGGCGACCTGAGGATCTCTACGGGGGCCGCCGGTGGTCCGGCAGTCTCGCCTACAGTCCCCCGCTCTACCACTGAGCTAAGCCGGGACATCCCGTCCGAGCGGCCCTCCGCCTATAAACTTGGCGTCGCGGAGGGGGGACCCACCCCGCCGGGGACGCTCCGCGCGGGTCCGTACGGGCTCGGTCGCTAACCGATCGCCGATCGAACCCGGACGCGAACGTCGGACGGAGTTCCCCGCGCATCGACGGGGCGCAGGAGCCCGCGGGTCCGGTACCATTCGAGGAGGGGGGCGGTCTGCTGGAGGTAGACCTCGAGGCGGGTCTTCACGGCATCCGGCCGGTCGTCGGGGCGTTGGACGAGCTCCTGGCCGTCCTTGTCGCAGCGCCCGGGGACGCGTGGAGGTTGGGTCCCGAGGTTGTAGACCGTCTTGCACGTGGGGCAGACCCGTCGGTCGACCAGTCGGGCTGTCAGCACATCCTCCGGGAGGTCGAAGGAGACGACCGCATCGACCGCCGTGATGGCGTTGAGGGCCCCCGCCTGCGCGGTGTTGCGGGGGTACCCGTCCAGGATGAACCCCGATCGCGCGTCGGGCTGAGCCAGACGCTCATTCAGAATCCGGAGCACGAGAGCGTCCGGTACGAGGCGACCGGCGCTCATGTGGCCCTCGGCCTCGAGACCGAGCGGCGTCCGGGCCGCGACCGCCGCGCGGAGGAGGTCGCCGGTGGAGAGGTGCGGTACGCCGAGCTCGCGGGAGATCTCGGCGGCCTGGGTTCCCTTGCCGACCCCGGGGGGGCCGAGGAAGACGACCCGATGCATGGGCTCGCTCACCCGTGACCCCTTAAGGGGTTGGCGCGGCCGGGTCACCCAACCCGCGTTCCGTGGAAGCGGCGGCCGGTCATCGCCGCGGAGAGGGCGACCAGGTCCCGACCGTGGACGATCGCGAGGGGGATCCCGGCGTGCGCGAGCGCGTCGGCCCCGAGGCGGTCGAACAGGAAGTTCTCGCCGGCCTTGCCGGTCGTGGTGCCGTGGACCTGGCGCCGGAACTCGGGCCATCCGATCGACTCGATCCGTCGTGCGTTGGGGTGGCTCCGTGGGTCCCGGTCGTAGAGCCCGTCGACGTTCGTCGCGTTGACCACGCGGGCCGCCCGGACGCGAACGGCCAACAAGGCGGCCACCGCGTCGGTCGTGTGGCCCGGTTCGGTCCCGCCCATCACCACGGGAGAGGCCCGTCCGAGCTCGTGGACCGCCTCGCGGAGGGACGTCGGTGGGTGAGCGGGCGTCGGGGCCCCGATCCGGGCTGCGAGGAGCCGGGCGTGCATCCGGGTCGCTTCGATCCCGAGCTCGTCGAGCTCGACCTCGGTGAGGTCGAGTTCCCGGCCGAGCTGGATGTAGTCGCGGGCCGGGCGTCCTCCGCCAGTCGTGACCCCGAGCGGGAAGCGTCGGCCCATCCGTCGGAGGAGGTCCGCCAGCTGCCCGAGGTACTGGGCGTCGTGATCCCCGGTCAGGAGGACCGAACCCCCGATCGAGACCACGACCGGCCGTACCGTCGGCGCGACGCGCTTCGGCATCGGCTCGAAGGAGGAGCCCGGCAACTTAGACGTATCGGACGGCGGGCGCCGGGTTGAATACCCGGCGCTCCTCCCCGCCTCCGTGCCGGGCGACCTCGAGCGGGCGAAGGCGGCGGCCGCCGAGGCGGCCGTCCGCCGACTGCGCCCGGGCCTCCGCCTGGCCCTCGGGACGGGCTCGACCGCCGCGCACGCAGTGCGGGCGATCGCGGCCCAGTTTCCCGACGGAAAGTTCGATTGCGTCGCCAGCTCCCGGGCGACCGAGGAACTCGCCCGAAGCCTGGGGCTCGCGGTCCGGACCCTCCGCGGAGGGGACCGATTCGACGTGATGCTGGATGGGGCGGACGAGGTCGCCGACTCTCTCTCCCTCACGAAGGGGGGCGGCGGGGCGCTCCTTCGCGAGAAGCTCTTGGCGCGCCTCTCGACCGAACGGATCATCCTGGTCGACCCGACCAAGCTCGTCCACCGGTTGGGGGAACGTTCCCCGATCCCGATCGAGGTCGTTCCGTTCGCCCGTCCGGTCCTGGAATCGGAGATCGCGCGGATGGGGTTCCGGGTGCGCCTCCGTGCGGACCGGGAGGGTCACGAGTTCCGGAGCGACAACGGCAACGCGATCCTGGACCTCACCCCGTCGAGCCCCTTGGCCGACCCGGCGGAGACCGACCGGTCGCTTCGGGCGTGGACCGGGGTCGTCGAGACCGGCCTCTTCGTCGGGTTGGCCGACCGGATCGTGATCGGACACCCGGACGGTCGGACCGAGGAGCGAGCGCCGCCCCCGTCCGAGCCACGCTGACCGGCCGGCCAGCGTCGGCGTTATCTGTCCGGGGGAGTGGCACCGACGGCCCCCCCCAACGGGGGCTGAGGGAAGATGCAGGGCAAGCACATCCGCACGCGGGTCGAGGACCACGTCGGGCACATCGAGATCGGAAAGCCGAAGGCGAACACCTACGACCTCGAGATGATGCGGGAGTTCGCTTTGGCGATCGACGACCTCCGCTTCGACGATACCGCGCGCGTGATCATCGTCGAGAGCTCGGTCCCCGGCTTCTTCAGCGCCGGTGCGGACATCGAGATGCTGAAGTCGAGCCAACCGGATTTCAAGGCAATGTTCTGCCTGCACTGCCAGGAGACGCTCGACAAGCTCGCGAAGACCCCGAAGGTCGTGATCGCCGCGCTCAGCGGCCACACGGTCGGGGGCGGGCTCGAGATCGCGCTCGCCTGCGACCTCCGTATGATGGCCAAGGACGGCGGAAAGATCGGCCTTCCCGAGGTCACGCTCGGCGTCCTGCCCGGGACGGGCGGCACCCAACGGCTCCCCCGTCTCGTCGGGACGGCGCGGGCGCTCGACATGATGATCACCGGAAAGCTCCTGACCCCGGACGAGGCCCTCGCGATCGGGCTGGTCAACTACGTCTACCCCAAGGAGACATTCGCCCAGGACGTCCAGGCCTACGCGAGCGCGCTAGCGCACGGACCGAGCCGCGCCGTGAGCCTGATCAAGCGCTCGGTCGCGGAGGGCGTCGAGGAGCCCCTCACGAGCGGGCTCGCGCTCGAGCGGGAACTCCAGAACCGGCTCTTCATCACCGAGGACGCGAAGGAAGGCCTGGCCGCGTTCGTGGAGAAGCGCAAGCCCAACTTTAAGGGTCGTTGAGCCCTAGCGACGTTCGGGAGGGATCGATGACGATCGAACCGCCGAGGACCGGAGCCGGCGCGAAGTCGCTCAAGGACGGCGGCACGGTCCAACCGGTCCGCGAGATCCTCTGGGGGTCGCGGGCGGGGGCCCACAAGTACGAGACCGCCGAGGAGCTCGACGCCGACATGCGGAAGCTCATCATCAAGCTCATGGTCGTCCAGGCGGACACCGAGTTCGCCTCGATCCAGCAGCACCGTCCCTGGCTCGACCGGGCCCCGACCCTGGAGGACCGGTGGATCGAGTCGCGCATCATCGCCGACGAGTCCCGTCACGGACTGCAGGCGTGCCGGATCCTCCGGGATTTCGGGGAGGAAGGACAGCGTTTCATCGACGAGCTCCTCGCGAAGCGGGAGGGCGAACACAAGCTGGACGCGTTCAACATGCCGTTCCTCACCTGGGGAGATGTCGGCGCGTTCACCTGTTTCGTGGACCGCGTCGGGGTCTACCAGCTGCGGGCGTTCCAGGAGTGCTCGTACGGTCCCCTCGCCCGCGCGATGCCCCTCATGCTCTCCGAGGAGCAGCTGCACCTCAACTTTGGCGCCAGTGTCCTCCGCCGAATGGTCCAGGAGGGAGCCAAGTACTACGGGTCGAAGGACGAGGCCCAGGCCGCCATCCTGAAGTGGTACCCGCGCGCGCTCGACATGTTCGGGCACTCGAACTCGGAGACGAGCCGACGCGCGATCGAGTACGGCTTGAAGCGGTGGACCAACGAGGAGGCCCGCGACCGGTACATCCACGAGGCGACCCAGCTCACCCACGCGATCGGCCTCGAGCTGCCCCCGCCCGAGTTCGACCGACACGTCCTGTAGGCACGCCGTTCGGGACGGCCGGCCCCTACGGGGGCCCTTCCTCTTCGGCCGACGGCCGGACCCAAGGTCCGTCCACGACCTCCGCTTGGTCAACCTCGTCGGGCGCGCGACCCCGGCCCCGTCGCCAGAGCACCAGGAGCACAACCAGGACGAGGACCGCGAGACCCACGCCTGCGATCAGAGCGAGGGGGAATGCGGTCGAACTCCCGCCGGTCGAGGTGAACGCGATGGTTCGGGTCACGGGCGCGCCGTGGACCGTGAGGGTTCCCGCCGCCGGGCTGGCCGTGTAGCCGGCCGGACCCCCACCCGGAAGGTCCAGGTGCCGTTGTCGGCGCGTTCGGTGATCGTGACGGAGGAGCCGGAGGCGTTGGCGTTCCCGACGAGGACCCACCACGAGGAATCGTTCGGGAGCCCGCTCTCCGAAAAGGTGATCGGGAACGAGGCTGGGACCGGTACGAACGCGAGGTTCACGACCTGCGGTCCCCCCGCCACTACGACTACGCCCGACGAACCGGTCGGCGTAAACCCCGTGGCGTTGGCCACGAAGGGATAGGTCCCGTTCGATTCGGTGAACCCGACCGAGGAAGTCCGGGACCCGTTCACCGTCCCGCTCAGGTTCACCGTCCACTCCGTCCCGTTCGGGAGTCCGCTCTCCCGGAACGTGACCGGGAAATAGGTCGCGGTCGTCGTGGTCGGCACGTACGTGACGCCGACCGCGACGCCCTGGTTCACGACAGTGAGGTTCCCGCCGAAGGGAGTTCGATATCCGGCGACCGGGCCGAAGGTGTACGGGTACGTCCCGGCCGACTCCGAGTAATTGATGGTCGAGGTCCCGGAGGTCGTCCGAGTGCCGGCTGAGGGAGACGCTCCAGGCCGTGCCGGGAGAGAGGCCGCTCTCGGTGAAGGAGACCGCGTAGCGGGGCGGAGCGCCGACGGGCGTCGCGGAAACAAGGTTCGCTTCCGAGCTCGCCACGAAGAGCTCCCCCGTCCCCGCATCATACACCAGTCCATCGGGTCCCGCGGGAACGATGTAGATCGCGCTCACCGGCCGGTCGGTGGAGCCGTTGATCACCGAGATGTTGTCCGACGCGAAGTTCGACACGTAGAGCGCGCCCGAGACGGGGTCGAAGGCGATCCCCTCGGGGAAGGTCCCGACCGGGACCCCCGCGACGCGGATCCCGTTGGTGAGCGTGTCGATCACGGTGACGTTGTTGGACGCGGAATTGGTGACGAAGAGACTGTTGCTTTCCGGGTCCAGCGCGAGCGCGGAGGGGCTCGCCCCGACGGGCAGGGAGGCCACGACCGAGTCCGTGGAGAGGGCGAGGACCGCGACGTGGTCCGTCCCGGCGACGGCCACATAGAGATCGCCGTTCGCCGAATCCACCGCGAGCGCATCCGACCCGGTTCCGACCGGGACGGGGGATCCGATGAGCTGGTTGGTTGTGCCGTTGATGATGCTGATGTTCCCGGTCGCGGGGTCCGCCACATAGACCCGGCCGTTCGCCGGGTCGGCGGCGACCGCGTCGGGGCCGGACGCAGTCAGGATCGCCGTCACGACGGTGTCGGTGGTCGCGTTGAGGACCGTGACCAGATCCCCGCCGGAGTCGGCGACGTAGACGTCGCCGTTGGCCGGGTCGTAGGCGAGGCCGGTCGGGAAAGCACCGACCGAGATGCCCGGGAGGGCGACGGTCGCGCTCGGCCCGTCGATCACCGTGACGTTATCGTTCCCGGCATTCGTCACGAACAGGAAGCCGTTGGCCGGGTCGTCGGCGAGGCCGATAGGGTCCGCGCCCACGGGGATGTCGGCGATCACGAGCTGGTTGGTCGTGGTGTTGATGACGGACACGTTGTTCGACCCGGCGTTGGCCACGTAGACGTAGCCGTTCGCGCTATCGAACGCGATCCCGTCCGGGTCGGCGCCGACGTCGACGGTGGCCAGCCCGACGCCCGTTGACGCGTTCAGGACCGTGATCTGGTCCGCGGTGGAGTCGGCGACGTACAGGGCGTTGTGGCTCGGAACGTACGCCAGGGCATCGGGGCCGGACCCGGCGGGGATCGACAATCGCGCGACCCCGTTGTTCGACCCGTTGAGCGCGGTCAGGTCGTTCGAACCTTCGTTGGCGACGTAGACGAGTCCGGTGGCCCCGGCCGTAGCGACCGCCACAGGGTTCGTGCCCACCCCGATCCCGCCGATCAACACTTGCCCCGTGCCGCCGTCCAGCACGCTGACGTTCTGGGAACCGGAGTTGGCCGCGTAGACGTTCCCGGTGGCCGGATCGGTACGCGAGGCCCATCGGCGCACTCCCCACAGGGAGACCCACGACGACCTGCGCTTCCTGGGTGTCGCTGATCACGGAGACGTTGTCGTTCCCGCGATTCGCTACGTACAGGTACCCGTGCACGCTGTCGTAGGCGATCCCCTGGGGCGAGGCCCCCGTTCCGATCGCGTACACGATCACGGCGTCCGAGGCGCCGCTGATCACCGTGAGCGCCTCCATTCCGGAATCCGTCACATACAAGTTCCCGGTGCCGGAGTCGAACGCGATCTGGCGGGGCGCGGAGCCCACGGGGATCCCGGAAACCACGACATGACCGGTCGCCCCGTCGATGACCGACACCGTGCCCGAGTTCCCATTCACGACGTAGAGGTTCCCGTTGTCGCCATCGAAGGCGATCCCGGTGGGGTCGCCGCCCACGGAGATGCCGGGGGAGACCGGTGGTTCTCCGGGCCCGACCGACCGAGCCCCGGCGTTCGGGAGAATGCCGCCCTCGCCTGGCACGACGGTTCGGAGGGAGAGAACGCTGGACTGGGGAGGTGGGTCGTGAAGGCCGAGGGTCGGGCCGACCAGGCACCCGAGAAGGAGGAGGAGGCTCACCGCCACCGCCCCGACGCCGGCGACGGTGCGACGGCGGTCGAGCGGACCCATCCCAGGTCGACGAAACCGGCCGCCCTCATAGCGATTCTAACTGAGGCATTTCCACCCTCGACCGCTCGAGCACGGGCCCGACCGACCCCCCGTCCTCGGACCGGGCGGGCTCGCGAGGGGACCGCAGGGGTACAGTCCCCTCGGCTTCTGTCGCCGGACCTGTTGCGATTCAGGAAAGGTTTTGACCCGTCCGCCTCCTCCCCGCGCCCGATGCGGGCGCGTACGTTCGTCGCTGTGATGATCGCGGTATTGGTCGGATCCGGTGCGCTGGTCGTGGCGCCCCACTCGAGCGCCCCGGCGGCGACCGTTCCCCCGGCGACCGCTGTGGTCCACTCCACGACGAGCGGGCCGGTGGCCTCGGCCCACGCGGGGCCCGCGACGGGCTCCGCGCCAACGCCCACCCTCGCGCAGCGAGCGGCGCTCCAACAGAAGATCCTCGCGGAGGTCCGGGCCTCCCACGTCCCCCAACGGGACGTCTACCTGCCCAATTTCCTCGGGGGAGGCGTCATGCGAGGCAATGCCGTCTCGGTGATCCACAACAACTCGCCCGCCCCGATGGGGATCGGAGACTTCGGGGTGCGGAACACCTCCGGCACGCCGACCCCCTACGTGCTCGACAGTACGAGCTGGGAAGGAACGTTCACGTGGAACAGCGGGGACCTGTTCTACATTGACAACGACGGCCCCGACGTCTTCGGGGTCCAGCTAAACACCGTCCTGGCGAACGTGACCGTCGCGGGCAACCCGAACAACGTGTACTGGACCCAGGACGTCATGTTCTACCAGCCCAGCACCGGGTTCCTCGAGTTCTTGGACAACGTCTGGAACTTCTCGAACCCGTCCACCGCCGAGCCGGCGTCGACCTTCTATCAGGGCAACGGGACGGCCACCGGCTCGTACTACTACGACGTGAGCCAGAACTGGACCGTCACGAGCCCGTTCGTCGTGAACCTCTACACCAACTCGAGCGTGACGAACATCTCGGGCAAGGCGTACTCCACCGTCCGGTTCGGCTACCACCTGACCGACCTTACTGGGCTGACGCTCGCCCACGGAACGTTCGACACGGTCCTCTTCAACTCGAAGTCCTCGTCCTCCTCGAGCTTCCCCGACCCGCAGTTCCAGGTCAACGGAGGGAAGCTGACGCCCACGAAGTTCCTCCTCTACGATTCCGAGCTCATGATCGGGGGCCCCGGCGGAGGGAGCACGACCCAGGCGTACGCCCTGAATGCTTCGATGCAGCTTCGGTACTGGAACCAGACCGCGGGCCAGTGGCAGAACGACCCGACGGCCTGGACCAGCGGGACCGACACCGGCGAGACCTCGGAGGGAGTCTCCGAGTACTACACGAGTCCCGGCGTGATGCAGCTCGGGGCCGGCCCCTCCTTCGTCGAGCCCATGTGGAACGCCACCCCCGGCGGGAACATCGGCTGGACGACCCTGCGGGGGTCGCTCACCCCGACGAACAGCTTCGCGTTCATCTCGAACGGGTCGAAATTCTATTCGCTCGATGCGGCGTGGGCGCCGACCGCCCCGGGAGCCAGCTCGTACTCCTTTACGCTCCCGCCGGCCTCGTACTCGGCCGATTTCGAGCTCAGCGACTACGACCCGTACACCCTGCCGTACACGGGTACGGCCAGCCACGTGCTGTGGGAGAACATCACGCTCTCCCCGGACCCGACCGCGGGGGTCTACACGCCGCTTTTCGCATGGAACAACGCCCAGCTTGCGGCGATCTCGAGCGCCGGCACCGGGTCGGCGGCGGACCCCTACCTGATCGAGAACAACCAGTACACCTCCTTTTCCCTACTGTACAGTGAAGCGAACGACTTCCTCTTCCCGGTGTTCCCCGGAGTGCTCATCAGCAACACTACCGCCTACTTCGTGCTCGAGAATCCCGCGCCGTTTACCGTGGCGTTCCCGCCCAAGGCGGCGGAGGCGCTCGCCAACCTGGGCCTCCCCAGCACCAACCAGCTCCAGATCGAACTCTACGACACCGACCATGCAACGGTCTGGGGAGGGCAGGACATCGGCGGCTGGCTCTACGGGTCCCTGTTCGCCTATCCTCCGTACAACCCGACCGGAGAGATCGTCCTGTGGGGCGCTACCAACTCCCTCATCGGCGACAATCACTTCGTCGATCAGGGCGTAGGGATCGTCCTCATGCAAGGCAGTCACAACGTCGTCTGGGGGAACACGTTCGTCAACGGGCTCCTCTACGCGTCGAGCTTCCCGGACCAGTTCGCGATCTGGGAGTATGAGTCGGGGGACACGATCTACAACAACTTCTTCAACACCACGTATACCGCGTTCTCCCCGAGCGAAAACTTGTACAGCGGGTACCACCAGATCAACCTCGACAACTGGAACCTCGGAGCTGCCGTGCCGTCGGATTCGACCTCCGTCGTGAACGGCTTCCCGCTCATGGGCAGCATCGTCGGCGCGCCGACCGTCTGCGGGAACTGGTGGGACAACTACGCGATCGGCGATCACCTGCCCTTCGTGGGGGGCCCGGCTCCGGCGACCATTGCGACCGGCGGCGATGCGTGCCCCTCCGGACCGGACGGCACGATCTCGTACTCGGTCACGTTCACCGAGACCGGGGACAACTCGGGCACCTGGTCGGTCACGACGGCGGGCCTCACGGAGTCCGCGTCCGCCGGTACCCCCATTGTCTTCTCCCTGCCGAACGGCAACTGGAACTACACGGTCGGGGCCGTTTCGGGACTGACGGTCTCCCCATCCTCCGGCACGGTGACGGTCTTCGATGCCACCAAGACCGTTCCCGTCACGTTCTCGGCATCCTCGGTCACGGTCCCGACCTCCTATCTCGTCACTTTCGACGAGACGGGCCTCGGGTTGGGCACCGGCTGGTCGGTCGTCGTCGGCGCCGCGACCACGTACTCGAGCCACGGGACCCAGATCGCCTTCCTCGCGATCAACGGAAGCTACGGATACTCCCTCCCGTCGGTTACGGACTACTCACTCGCTACGAGTAGCGGCACGTTCGCCGTGAACGGGGCCGCGCTATCGGTCGCCGTGGCGTTCACGCCGAACCCCGGCTGGCTGAATGCCACCATTTCGCCCACGTCGGCGTTGGTCTGGGTCAATGGCCAGGTCGTACCCTTGACGAACGGGGCGTTCTCGCTCGAGGAAAGCCCCGGCACCTACTCCGTCCAGGCGAACGCGTCCGGCTACGCACCGTACTACAACAACGTGACCGTGCTACCGGGCTCCCCGATCACGCTGACCATTCACCTCGCCGTGCTCGGGACCCACCAAGGCGGGGGGACGAACCGGCAACACCACGATCACGGTCACGACCAACAACGGCCTCACGACGACCCAGTTCTACGGGGTCGTGCTCGGACTGATCGTGGTGGCCGTCGCGATCCTCCTCGCGGCCCTGCTACTTCGCGGCCGGGGTCGCAGCCCGGCGCCGACGGAGGGAGGGGCGAGCGAGCCCGCCCCCGCTGAGGAGCCGCCCCCCCCGGCCTAGACGGCCCGGGGTTCCGCCTCCCGACCGGCGCACGGAGGCCCTCGGTGTTCCGTCGATCGGGGCCCCGTTCCGAGAGACCTCGACGCGCGACGGATAGCGACCGGCGCGAAATCGTTCCGGGTGCGACTGGGACTAGATACCGAGGACCCCTCGACGGCCTACCGGGACTCATGGCGTCAGGCAAACCGGACTCCCCGGGTACGCGAGGCCGGGCGCCCCGGGGTGGCGGCGGGGTCCGATGGCATCGTCGCTCCCGTCTCGGGTCGCGACTCGTGAACCTAAGCACCCTGCTCTTGCTGACCTTCGTCCTCGCCGGGATGGTTCCGGTCGTTCCCGGCACGGCCGCGCATCCTCCCCCGGCGGCCCCCTCCCGCTCCTCCCTCGTCGCTTCGACCGAGCCCCCGACGACCTCGCCGGGTCTGGCTCCCCCGCCCTCCTATCCCGGGGAGATCTCGACCGGAGAACCGGCCGTCAACCCCGTATCCGTCCTGCGAACCCTCGAACGGGCCCCGTTCCTGATCGCCCCTCCCGAGCGTAACGCGACGGACGCTCTGGCCGCGGCCCGAGACGCCGAAACACTTCCCACGAGCGCGCCGAGTCCGCCACCCGCGGTGCGGGCCTCCTCCACGGTCGGCTACGTCATCGGGGAGATCGAATCGGCCAAGGCGCCCCACACCCCGATCGCCGGTGCGAACGTTTCGATCGAACCGGTGTCGGGGTTCTGCCCGACCGGGGGTTGCCTCGTCGCCGTGACCGGTGCGAACGGCACGTTCGAGATCACGGCCACGACGGGCGAGAACACCGTCTTCGTCACCGCGGATTACTACGTCACGAACCGGACCTGGGTGAACGTGACCGACGGCGGTACGACCAATGTCGGCGCGATCGAACTGGTCCAGGACGGCTTCGTCTCGGGAATACTTCTGACGGACGACCCCGCCCACGAGCCCGCCGGCTGGGTGAACATGACCGCTGTGACTCGAGACGGGATCTTCAAGGCCGAACCGACCGGCTCGACAGCGGCGAACGGCAACTTCACGATCGCCGTCCCCCCGGAGCCGTCCCAGATCAATTTCAACCCGCCGTACAACTCGTCGTATCTTGCGAACGTGACGTTCGTCAACGCCTCCGCGGGGCAGACCCTCGACATCGGCACGATCTACCTGGAACACCTTTCGCCGATCAGCGTGAACCTGATCGATTCTGTGACCGGACTCCCCATCATCGGAGACGGGGCCCAGATGCAGGTCTGCTCGAAGGTCTCCGGCACGTGCGGGCCGGCGAACACGAGCGCTAATTCCGGCTCCACGATCGGTGCGCTCGCCCCCGTGGGACCGGACACGGTCGACATCGGGCTCGATGGGTACGTCGCCAACCTCACCTCGCTCGGCGTCGTTCCCTCCAGCCCCCTCATCGGGCCCCCGTTCCCCATGGGGACGATCGATCTAGTCCCAGATGGCGTGCTCGGGCTCGAGATCAACATCACGGGCGTGCCGAGTCCATACGGGTTGACCCCTCCGACTTCCCTCTGGCCGGTCGGCAAGGTGGCCGTCCAGGTCTGCAACCTCGACGGATACACCACCCTCCTGACCAGCCATATCCCCAGTTCCGGGTTCGGATGCGTGGGGATCTGCGTCCCCCCCGGTGTCGCCTTCGAGATCCCTGCGGCCCCCCTCCGCAACTTCATCGCCGTCGCCCCCGACACCGCCTCGCAATGCGGGACCCCCTATCCTCTGTGGCCGGAGCCGCCCGACCTGCCGGTGCTCTTCAATACCGGTTGGGTGAATCTCACGGCGGGCCACCTCCTGAACGCCGGGTCGATCGACCTCTTGCCCGGGACCTACATCGAGGGAACGGTGTTTCCCAAGAACGAGACCGGGTGGGCCGTCAACGTTTGTTCGACCGAGGAGACGTCCGAGTGCGTTCCCGCGGTCACGAGCGACGCGTCGTACCAGGGGGATCTCCGGAACCAGCCCCCGGCGGACTGCCCCGCACCGAACGCCACGGGGGCGGAGGTACACCTTCTGCGCTCCCGCCCCGCCCGGCCCGGTGCAAATCGAGGTGACGTCCCCTACCGCGAGCACGAACTTCACGTGGGGCGAGGTTCCCTACCTACAATGGACCGACAATCCGCTCCCGTTGGCCGTGGCCACCACACCGAGCGTCGCCTCGATCTGGCTCGTCTCCGCGGAGGTCACGGGCCTGATCGAGGACGCCACCGATTACGACCCGGTAGCGTACGGTTCGGTCGCGGTCTGCCCCGCGGGCCTCGCGTCCGGATCGACGCGGTGCGGGGAGGGCGCGACGAATACGTCCGGTGACTTCTCCGCCTCCGCCCCCATCGGGTGGGACCAGGTGACCTTCTCGGGACCCGGCTACGTCTCGAACTCGTCGTGGGTCTACGTGAATCGCACGAACAGCACGGGTACGCTACTGCTAACGCCCGAAGCCGACGTGCAGGGACAGGTCGTCGACCCCAATGGAGTCGGCCTGTACGAGGCGATCGTTGAGAGCTGCCCCGCTGCCGAACCCACCACCTGCAGTCTGGTCGGCGAAGGAGGGCAGACCTCCACCGACGGTCGGTACTTCGGCCCCCTCAACGCCGGCGCCCTGCCGTTCGGAACGTATGAGATCGAGGCCACAGCCCCGGGGTATCGGACCGACTGGACCTGGGTTAACGTCTCGACCCCCGCGGTCGTCGTCACGGCGCCGACGATCGTGCTCGCTCCACTGCTCGCGCCCGGGGGGTTCGACCCCCGCGACGCGGTAGCCTCGGTTCCGGCGGCCGCGGTCGGGGCCTGGGTCATCGGTCGGGTGGTCGATGGCGAGGGCGGGGTCGGCCTGCCGCTCGCCTTTGTCAACGCCACACCCGTCGATGGGGGCCCGTCGATCAGTTTCACCGCCGCTCAGGGAACGGGGGGGGAGTTCAACGACTCCGTCCCGACGGGCGCGTACGACGTCGACGTCTCGGAGGCCGGGTTCTTCCCCGCCTCCGTGTTCGTGAACATTACCGGGAACGTCGACCCGGTCGACCTCGGCACGATCGTCCTCCACCCGTACCCGGTGATCACCGGCCGCTCGGTCATCGACCCCGGACCGTGGCGAGAAGGAGTGACGGTCGCGGATGGGCTCGGCGCTCCCGCGGACGTGACGGTCTGCAGCCAAGGTTGGACGGCGTGTACGTTGGGCGTGACCGATTCCTCCGGGGACTTCAACGTGACCGCGCCCCCGGGCTCGTACGACGAGGTCAACCTCACCCCGAGCGCCCTCGTGGGACCCGGGACGTACGCCGGGGGGTTCCTCGCGAACCAGACGTACGTCGATGTATCGAACGCCACCGGTCTCGTGGGCGTCCCCCCCGTGATCGGCCTCGACGTCTTCGGCGTGATCTCGGGGTCGGTCGTCGCCGCCAACACGAGCGGAACGCCCCCGGTCCGATATGACGCGGTCGAGTTCAGTGGGGCGTCCTCGCTCGACCTGGGGGGGCCGGTATCGAACGTATCGGGCGGGACGGAGCTGAACGCGTCCGGGGCGTTCGTGATGGCCTACCCACCCACGCCAAAGCTCCTGGTCGTCGTGGGCGGCCTGGGCGCCTGGGTCCCGGAGGCCAAGCAGGACCTCGGGGACCGAACTCGGTCCCGGCGGGAGTCCCACGTACGCGCTCGGCGTCGGGGGGTCGTTGGCGCTCGGCCCCGCGTTCGCACTGACGCACTTCGGGTGGATCGTGATGCAGGTCACCAACTCGGCGACGAGCGCACCCGTGCCGTACGCCACGCTCTCGGCCAGCGAGCCGGGGACGCTCGACGGGGTGGCCGTGGAGTACGCCTCAGTGGGGGTCGCGAACGCGTTGGGATACCTCAACATGACCGCTCCCCCGAGCATCCCCTCCAACTCGAGCGTGGCGCTCAACCTCTCCGGGGCCGACTACCTCTACCAACACTTCTCCGTGTTCGTCAATTCGAGCGAGACGACGGAGGTGAATACCTCTGTGCGGCACGGGGGGGTCATCCTCCGGCCGTGGGGTTGGGTGCTGGGGCAGGTGGTCGACACCGTGACCGGCGCCGCCCTAGCGGGCGTCGGCATCCAATCGACCGGTCCCGCGTATCAGCAGGGACGGTCCGGCATCACGACGAACGGTGCGGGGGTCTTCCTCACCGACGCCCCGGTCGCTTCGAACGACTCCATCACGCACCAGGAACCGGGATACTCGTTCAACCTCACGAGCTACGCCGTCGCCTCCGGCCAGGTCCTCGGCACGGCTCCGGTCGCGCTCACCGGCGACGGGACGGTCGAAGGCGAGGTCGTCGCGCTCCCCGGGGGCGCACCGATCTACGGCGCGACCGTCATGGCCTGCCCGAAAGCTCAGCTCTACTGCGCGAACCAGGTCGCGACCAACGCCTCCGGGATCTTCGTGGTCGACGCTCCGGTAGGTCTCGACACCTTCCTCGTCTCGGCCCCCGGATACACGACCCCGACTCCGGTTTACGTTTACGTCGGCTCGGACCAGTGGTACTGGATGGGATCGATCGGGGTCTACTCCTTCGCCGCCGTCGTGGGCGAGGTCCTCGCCATCCCGGGCGGTCTTCCGATTGTCGGGGCCACCGTGACGCTCTGTCCGAACGCCGTGGCCGGCTACGGAGGACCGTGCTTCGACACGGTCGAGACCGGCGGGAACGGGTCGTTCTTCGTCTCGGGCCCGGCCGGCCAGTATACCTTGGAAGCGAGCGCGCCGTTCTACAACACGACCGAGCTCCCCCTCGCGCTCACGGCCGGTGAGACCCTCCGGGTCGGGCTCGTCTTCGTGTTCGAGTACGGGGTCGGGACCGGTCTCGTGGAGGCCGATCCGACGGGGAGCCCGATCGGAGGGGCGAGCGTCACGGCTTGCGAGGCCTGGGGGAACGACGTATGCCAGTCCGCGGCGACCACCGGCAGCAACGGCCGATACGCGGTCGCCGGGCCCGCCGGGCCGTACACTTTGGCGGCGACCGCGCCCGGCTACCAGACGACGTACCTGTCGGCGACCCTGGTCAGCGGCTCGACCGTCAACGTGGCCCCGATCTTGCTCATCCCGATCGGGCCGGGGAACCGTTACGAGATCTCCGGGTACGTGGAGACGGCCGGGCCAAACCCGTCTCCACTCGAGGGGGCGGTGGTCTCCGCGACGGGGGGGGTCGCTACCGGCACCTCGGCCAGCGGAGCCTTCTCGTTCGAGCTCGACTGGGGGTCGTACACCTTGAGCGCGGCGCTGCCCGGATACCTCACCAGCTACCTCACGCTCACCGTCACCGCCCCGGTCACCGGGCTCACGTTCCGGCTCGGTGTGGCGACGTTCCTGGTCACCGGGACCGTCCGGGACGGGTTGTCGGGACTCCCGCTGGTCGGCGTCCAGATGACCGAAGGTGGAGTGGCCCTCGGCGCCCCGAGCGCGACGAACGGCTCGTACTCCCTCACGCTCCCGAACGGCACCCACGCCCTGGTGGCCACCGACCTCGCGGCGCCCGCCGAATACGCTCCCGTTCCGTTCGTCGTGACGGTCTCGGGAACCCCGACGTCCCGCGACCTGATCCTGGACCCGCCCGTCGTCTACGTCGATGGCTCGGTCGCCAACGCGCTGACCGGTCAGCCGATCGCCGGCGCGTCCGTGACGGTCTCCGGAACGACGGCGGACGGACCCCGGTGGACGACGACCGCCACGTCGGACTCCCAGGGTCGGTTCGTGGCAACGGCCTATCCCGGGATCTACCTCGTCGCCGCCAGTGCCTCGGGGTATGCCGCCACCAACGTTTCGTTGACCTTGGGAGGGGCGGCGAACGTGCCCGTCTCGCTGGCGCTGGCTCCCCTCGGCACGGGCGGGGCGGCCTCGGTGCCCACCACGGTCTGGCTCGTGGCCGGCATTGCGGTGGCGGCGGGCCTGGGGACGGTCCTCGTGTTCGAGCTGCGTCGAACCGCACGCCGCCGTTGAGCCGAGCGCGCGCGGCCCGACGAGGTCCAAGAATTTGACGGGGCGGTTGGCGGTCCGCTTCGGGAAGAACGGTCTAACCCGCGCCGACACCCTGCTTCGGGGTTTGCGCGTCGCCCTCGGGTTCCTTGGGCCGGCTGGCGATGAAGGCGAAGATGAGGAGGAAGGCGATCGACACCACGAAGGCGATCCCGATGATCGCATCGATCGGGATGAAGTTCGGGTTCGTGTACGTCAGTCCGCTCCCGATGAAGGGGACCGGATTCTTGCCGGCCACGAAGGTGAAGATCGCCCAGGTGATCCCGATGAAGATCATCGTCTGTACGGCATCGCCCCCGGAATGCGGGTAGTTCCCCGGCAGGTCCCGGTACCGGACCACCAGGTACAGGAACATGATCATCAGCGTCAGAATGAGGGTAAACGCAAGGAAGACCCCGATCGCGAGGTAGAGCACAGCGAAGACCGCGAGCGCGATCGCGTAGAGCGAAACGTCCATTCCGACGACCCGTCCGGACCGCCCCACACCCCTGCGCAAGATAAACCTCTCCCTTTTCGCTCGGCACCCGACCCAGCGCCCCGGATCGGACGGCGCAGCCGCGAACGGGGAGCGTCAATTTCGTCAGTACTCCGGGTCCCGAGCCCGTGCGGCGCGATGTCCGTCACCGCGGGACCATGCGACCGGTACGAGACACCCCTTCCGGTAAGTGTACCCGTGGTCCATCGGACCGGGCGGGTCGGAAGGCGACGGCGGCGAGGAGCTAGATTAAATGGCCATAGGTGGTCGCGCGCCACGTGCTGGCACGCCACGCCTCTCACCGCGCAGCTGCCGCTTTGCGATCCCCCTCGATTTCTTCGAGCTCTTCCGGTTCCAACCGGACCTCCCCGGCGTCGGTCCGGTTCCGGTCCAGCGGCCGCGACCCGAGCCGATCGTGGGGGATGGCAATCTTCGTCGCGGCCCTCATGGTCTTTTCCGCGGTCTCCGCTGCCACTTTGCTAGGAGTTTCCTCCCACCCGGCCGCGTCGACCCCGGCGGCGGGCGCGCCCCCTCTCGCCATCGGAGCCACCTCCCATCCGACCGCGACCCAGGCCGGCCCATCCGGGCAAACCTCGGCCGGCGAGCCGAACATCAACCCTATCGCCACCGGCATGGTGCTCAAGAAGTATCCACTGCTGCTGAAGGCGGCGAACGAAAAGTTCGCCGGTGAATCGAGCCCCTATGGCTCCCCCCCCGCGGCTTCTACGGCCTCCTCCGCTCCATCGCCGACGGGGATGCCGGTACCTCCGGCGGCCTCACCGGGCGTCAACTACGGCTACGTCACGGGCAAGGTGGTCGCCGCGAAGGCGCCGAACCCGGCGCTCTCGGGGGCCGTCGTTTCAGCGGAACCCGTGACGGGTTTCTGCCCCTCGGTCGGCTGCGTCCCCGTCTTCACCACGGCGAACGGCTCGTTCAAGGTCGCTGCCGCGGTCGGCGAGAACGAGCTCTACATCTCCGACTCTTACTTCATGACGAACCGGACGTGGACCTACGTGACGTCCGGGTCGGACGTCAGCGTCGGGACAATCGAGCTCGTCGGCGACGGCTACGTTACCGGGTTCATTCGCGCGGACGACCCCGCCCAGGAACCGATCGGCGGGATCAACGTGACGGCCGAGACCCGCGACGGCACGTTCGTTGCCACCCCTTCGGCGCACTCCCAGTCCAACGGCGCGTTCACCGTCGCGGTCCCGCCGGTACCGTCCACCATCTCCTTCTCCCCGATCTTCGTCTTCTCGCCCTACACCTCGAACAACACGTTCGTCAACGTCTCGTCCGGCGAGACGCTCAACGTCGGCACGGTCTTCCTCGAAAAGTCGAGCCCCGTCAGTGTTCAACTCGTCGATTCGACCACGGGCCGCGCCATCTCCGGGACTGCGGCCGCGATGACGGTGTGCTCGAAGGCGTCCGGCCTCTGCGACACGCAGGGGAGCCCCTACGGAGGGCCGGAGCTCGTCGCGGCCGCCCCCGTGGGTCCGGACACGGTCACGGTCGAGGCGGTTGGGTATGTTCTCAACGTCACCTCGCTCGGGGTCGTCCCGGCCGTGCCGGACGGGAGCGCCCCGGTCAACATGGGCACGATCGACCTGGTTCCGATCGGGGCGATCCAGACCGATATTGGCCTCACCGGCATCCCGGACCCCTCGAACCCCAGCAGCCCGGCTGCGGTATGGGGGACGGGCCTCGTCACGGTCTCCGCCTGCAGTTTGGACGCGATGTCGATGGGCGCGCTCACGCCCACCTTCAACCTGACGAGCACGGACTGCGGCACCGGCTGGTACGCCGATCGGGGTGCCGATCGAGGTTGCCGGCCTTCCCCTCCGTAACGAAATTTCCGTCTCTCCCGATACCGCCGGCACCTGCACCGGCTTTCCGACCTGGCCCATCCCGCCCTTCCTGCCCGCCTTCCCGAACATCGGATGGACGAACGTCACCCCCAACAAGCTAGTGGACGCGGGTTCGATCAATCTCCTGCCCGGGACGTACATCCAGGGCGAGGTGCTCCCGAAGACCGCCGGTGACTGGAGCGTTTCCGCCTGCTCGACCGACGAGCCAGCCCTGTGTGGGGAGACGACCTTCAACGACACGGGGGCGGCGTCTTCGAACACCAATCCGGCTCCGTTCGACTGTCCGCAGCCCCCGCTCGCCGAGGCGTCCTACACGTTCTGCGTTCCGTCCCCGCCGGGGCCGGTGAAGATCGTCGTAGTCTCCTCGAACTCGGCCCAGAACTACACGTGGGCGGAAGTCCCGTACCTTTCCTGGACGCAGCTGCCGTTGCCGCTTTCGGTGGCGACCGACCCCAGCGTTACGTCCATCGACCTCACCCAGTCCGAGGTCTCCGGACGGGTCCTGCAGGCCGAGAGCCTGACCCCGGTCCTGGGGCTTCCCGGCATCGAGGTCTGCAACGCGGGGGCCGCGTCATCGGCGGCCGTCTGCGGAGCCGGCGTCGCGAACCCCGAGGGATTCTTCAATGTCTCCGCGCCGGCCGGATGGGACCAGGTCAAGGTCTCCGCTCCCCAGTACATATCGAACACGACCTGGGTCTACGTCAACTCCGTGAATTCCACGGGGACCATCCTCCTCACTCCGTACGGGTACATCCAAGGTCAGGTGACGGACCCGGAAGGGAACGGAATCTACGAGGCCACGATCGATAGCTGTCCGATCACGCATCCGTCGACTTGCACCGCCCTGGGCGCGGACGGAACGACCTCCACCGACGGGCGCTACTACGGGGCGGTCCAGGCGGGCGGCCTTCCGCTCGGAACCTACGAGGTCTCCGCCGAAGCCCCCGGCTATACGTCCGACTGGACGTGGGTGAACGTGACGACGCCGGGAGAGAACTTCACCGTCCCGACCATCATCCTCACCCCGCTTCAGCCGATCGGCGGGAACGCGCCCGCGAGCCCGCATGTCGCGGGAAGCCCCGCGCGTCCGTCGGCAACCGGCCCGGCCCCCATCGGGTCCTGGGTGACCGGGCGCGTCATCGACGCCAAGTATGGTATCGGGCTCCCCACGGCGAGCATCACAGCGGTCCCGACCAACGGGGCGCCGTCCACCATCCTGTCGACCGTCCGCGGGAGCGGTGGCGAATTCAACGACTCCCTGCCGATCGGGTCGTACACCCTGGTCGTTGCGCTCACCGGGTACTACCCGTCGAGCCTCTTTGTCAACATCACCGGCGGTCTCAACACCTTCTACGCGGGCTTGGTCGCCCTCACCCCCTTCCCCACCGTGACGGGCCGCCTCGTCATCGACCCGTTGAGCTGGCGGGACGGCGTGACGTACGCCCTGGGGCTGGGCCCCGTGGGCGCCCAGGTCCAGGTCTGCCTCAGCGGGGGATTCCCCTGCGGGACCGATACGGTCGACTCGGGCGGCGACTTCAATGTCAGCGCCCCGGCCGGGACCTACGACCTCGTGCTCACGACTACGACCGGCACCGGGCCGGGCACGTACCCCGGCGGGTACACCACCAACCGTACCCAAATCAACGTCACGAACGCCTCGGGGCTGGTCGGGCCCCCCATCCTCATGGGTCTCGCCGTCTTCGGGACGATCATCGGTAACGTGGTACACAATGTGACCGGCGGCCTCGCGCCCGTCGTCGATGACCAGATCTCCTTCGACACGTCCTTCCCCGTCGATGCTACCGGGGGCGAGGGTCTCAACACGACCGGCGGATTCACCATGTTCTTCCCCGAGAGCCGCGGATTGAACATCACGGTCGGCGGACTCGGTGCGTGGGTCCCCGAAGCGGTCGCGATCAACCCCAACGCCACGGGTCCCGGCGAGAACGTGACCTACGTCCTCCAGGCGGGGAACGTGACCAACTTGGGCTCCCGGTTCAACCTTGAGCACTTCGGCTGGGTCGACATGCAGATCAAGAACGCGGCGACCGGCCAATCGGTCCCGTATGCGACCCTCTCGGTTCAGTCGACCGCGCTCTTGGGGAACGCCCCCAACACGATGGTCTCGGCCGGCGTCGCGAACGGAGGTGGGTACATCAACCTCACCGCGCCACCCAGTTTCAAGGTCAACGACTCCGCGAATCTGAGTGCGCCCGACTACCTCTACCACACCTTCACCGTCCACGTCAACTCGAGCGAAACGACCGTGGTCAACACCACCGGCGTGGCCCACTCGTTCTCGATCCAGCCGTGGGGCTGGGTCGCCGGGTACGTGACCGACGCGGTCACGGGAGCCGGTCTCAACGCCGTCTCGGTCACGGTGACCGGACCGAACAACCAGGCCGGTCGTCTCGGGGTCGTGACCAACGGGCTCGGGTACTACGTGTCGGACGCCCCGCTCGGGGCGACGGACTCGGTCGCGCTGACCCTCCCCGGATTCTCCTCGAACATCTCGAAGTACAACGTCACTGCCGGGGCGTGGGTCAATGCCGCCCCCGTCCACCTCACGGGCGACGGCGTCGTGCAGGGCGTCGTCCTTGAGCTGCCCGGTGGCCTCCCCGTTTCGGGCGCCAGCGTCACCGTCTGCCCCAAGCTCCAGCCGAGCTGCGTCAACACGGTCGAAACGAACGCCACCGGCCTCTTCACCCTCATCGCCGCCCCGGGGCTCGACGTCGTCGAGGTCAACGCCAACGGCTACGTCACGAACGCGCCGGACTACGTCGCGGTCGCCTCCGAACAGTGGTACTGGGTCGGCGGGATCGACCTTTACGAATACGCGTACCTCGCGGGCACCGTCCTCGGCCTGCCGGGGGGAACCCCGCTGGCGGGCGCGAACGCGAGCCTTTGCGCCGTGCCGCTCACCGGGGTCGGGGCGGGTCCTTGCTTCACGACGGTGCTCACCGGCTTCGACGGCTCGTTCTATCTCTCCGCCCCCGCCGGGACGTACGTCCTCCAGGTCAACGGCACGTTCTACAACAACTCCTACCTGCCCGTCTCGCTCGCGCCGGGCGTCACGCTCCCGGTTGGGACGATCTTCGTGCAGGAGTACGGCACCGCGACGGGACTCATCGACAGCAGCACGACCGACGCCCCGGTCGCCCTCGCCACGATCGACGCCTGCCAGGATTGGGGCACACACAATTGCAAACCGCCCGTCCCGGCCGGCAGCGACGGACGCTATGCGGTGAGCGGCCCCCCGGGCCCCTACATCCTCGAGGCCAGCGCCCCCGGCTACCAGACCGCGTTCGTCTCCGCGAAGTTGACGAGCGGGGCGACCACCGCTGTGCCGGCGTTCTTGCTCGTCCCGATCGGCCCCGGAACCGGTTCACGGTCTCCGGCACCGTCTTCTCGGCTGGGTCGTCCTCGACCGCCCTGGGCGGGGCGATCGTCACTGCGACCGGAGGGACCTCCACCTACGTGAGCGACAACGGATCCTACTCGTTCCCCCTCTACTGGGGCAGCTATACGCTGAGTGCGAGCCTCGCCGGCTACGTGACGCAGAGCGCGACCATCACCGTCCAGGGTCCGCTCTCCGGCGTCGACTTCGCCCTGCCGGTCATGACCTACACGGTCAGCGGTACCGCCCAGGATGGCCTCACCAGCTCCCCCTTGGCGGGGGTCCAGATCACCGAAGGCGGAGCCCAGCTCGGCACGGCGACCGGTGGGAGCGGGACCTACACCGTTCAACTGTCGAACGGGACCCACACGCTCCTGATGGTCTCGCCCAACCTGATGGCGTACGCCTCCGTGCCGTTCGTCATCACCGTTACCGGCGCGCCGGTGTCCCGGACGATCGACCTCTTCCCGCCGCCCGTTCTCGTGGACGGCACCGTCGCGAGCTCCCTCACAGGCCAGGCGATCGGGGGCGCCGCGATCACCGTCTCGGGCAAGACCTCCGAGAACACGGTCTGGAGCCTCACAGCGACCTCGGACTCCAACGGCCGCTTTACCGTCCCGACCTACCCCGGAACCTACGTCATCACGGCGACCCTCGCCGGCTACGCCCCGACCAACCAGAGCGTCACCCTGGTCGCCGGTACCTCGAGCGTGCCGGTATCGCTCGCCCTCGTCCCCCTATCCGCCACGGGTTCGTCGACGCCCTCGTATGCCGCGACGGCCGAGCTGATCGGGATCGTGGTAGCGGTGGGGATCGTGGTCGGCGCGCTCCTCCTCTGGATGCGACCTCCCGCGAACCCCCGCGGTTCCTCCTCCCGTCCGCCCCGGAGCCCGCCCCGGATCGGGGGGTCGGAGTAAGCCGTGGCCGCACCTCCCTTGGATTTCGGACGAAGCGACGCCGCTCGACGCCGGTTGCGCCTCCTGGGCCTCGGGCTCGTCGGAGCCGGACTGCTTCTGATGTTCCTCACCCCGTACGCGGCGAGCCAGTCGCCGAACGTCGTCCACGCCTATGTCCCCGCCGGCCTCACCGACCTGACGGCGTCGTCACCCTCGTCCGGCGGGCCGGCTCCCTCGGCCAGCAGCGTCCCGACCTTGGACCTGAGCGTCGCCGACACGCCCAGCGCGATCTGTGCGCTCCAAGAGACGTCCTGTCCCGCGGGGGTTGGTGTCTCGCGGGTCACGCTCACCGCCTCGGCCCCCCAGACCTCGTTCGAGAGCTGGCCGAACGTCGACGTCGCGTTCGTCATCGAGACCGCGGTCTATGATGGCGTCTACGACCCGACCGCCGGCGACCCGGGTAACGACCAGTGCGCCCAGTCGGACGCCCCCGCGGGCCCGGCGTGCGAGGAGTCGAACGGAGTTCCGTTCTTCGTCGCCGACGCCCAGCAGATCGCGAACGCGATCCAGGATGCGAACCCGCACAGCGCGGTCAAGTTCGCGCTCGTCGACTACTTTGCCACCAAGGACCAGTGGGACGACGGGGACGGTGCGGAGTACCACGTCGACATCGGCACCTTCATCCCGGCGGGCGAGTTCGGCTCCCAGGTCCAGGCCACGCTCGGGAGCAACGAGCTCGAGTCCGGGTACCGGTTTGGCGACTCGGACATGTCGGATAATATCCTCCACTCCTCGTCCATCACCGCGCTCTACGGGGCGATCATCGGCAGCAATCTCAACTGGGCCGTAGACACCCACCACGTCGTCGTCTGGATCGGCGACACGGCGCCCCGCGACCCGAGCTACACGCAGGACTATTGCGTGAGCTCGTCCGACCACGACACGCCCCCGTGCCAGTCGTCGGCGTGCGAGCCGGCCTACTCCTTCGGCAACATCGTCAGCCCCAACTGCGAGGGGTGGGTCGTCAGTCAGAACGGGAACGAGTCGGACTCGATCGCCGCCCTCGCGCGGAGCGCGCCCAGCTGCACCGACTCGATCGGGGGCGTCTGCACGATCGACACCATCGACCTCTGGTCCACGCCCACGGACCCGAGTTCCCCCGGATGGCCGGCCGCAGACGCCACCGCGGCGCTCCAGGGAGGGCCGAACGGCGTCATGGTCGACCAGAACGTCGGCACGGGTACTACTCGCGGGCTGTGATCTCGCGTCGGCGACCGGCGGCACCTGGGCCGGCCCGAGCTTCTTCTCCTGCCCGAGCGGGCAGACCGGAACGCTGCAGCCGGAGTTCCTGGGACCGTACGGCAACCCGAACCTCCAGAACCCCTCGCTGTTCGCCGCCCTTCGGGGCGTAGGATTCGGACCGGTGACGAGCTCGCTGGTTGCGACCGGCACCGCCCACCCGCTGTTCACCTACGTGCCGTTCGGCGCGATCCAGGTCCTGCCCGGGGTCGCCGCTCAGTTCCGCACGGTCTGCGAGCTCCCGGACGGGTCGGACGCACGAAACTGTCCCACGCAGCCGATCGAGACGGTGCTCCCGCTCGGCCCCGGCTCCAACGTCACGATGTACGGGTGGAACTGGAGCACGATCCCCGCGGACAACGTGATGTACGCCGGGGACACGTGGATCGCCTCGTTCTGGGTGTTGGCCGCCGGACCTCCCTACGCGGTTGTCCCGGTGGATGCGTGCGTCACCTCCTACTGCGAGATTGGCGGAAGTCACGCCCTCGCGGGAGAGTACACGTCCGCGACGTACCTCCCCATCACCAATACCTCACTCTTCGTCGAATCGTTCCCGCTCGGCACGATCGGTGTGGAGTCCCCTCCGACCGTCATCGGACCGCCGATCCTACCCCCGCCCGCCCCGGTACCGCCACCGCCCGCGATCGCGGCGCCCGCGCCCCTCCCCATCCTCTCGCCGATCGGGGTGGGGGCTCAGGTCGGAGTCGCCTCGCTCTCCCTCCAGGCGGCGGCCGCTGGATTCATCGCCGCCGGGTTCACGACGATCTCGGTTCGGAACCGGCCGATGTCACTCTCCATCGCCGCGCTCGCCGGCAAGAACAAACCGGTCCGTTCGCGATTTGAGGAAGGGACCTCCAAAGACGGGGGGATCGGACGATTCGAGTAACCCGGGGCCGGTTCGTCCGAGGACAACATGGGGAAGGCATGAGGGGACGCCATCGACGCCCCGGGTCCCTCCCGCGACACCGGGACCCGCGTAGTGTCTCGGCCGCGACGTATCGGTCGGTTTCGTCGCCCGAAAGTACCTCGGAGCTTATGAGGCTCGGAGGGTGGAGGTCTCCCCGTACGATGGGCTCGGCGAATCCCCCGCAACCCAGTCGACAACGCCCCGACGATCGGCCTCGGCGCCTTCTTCTCCGTTCGTTCCTGTCGCCCCGCGTCCGGGCCCTCCTGGGTGTATTCGGTCTCGTAGCCCTGCTCGTGCTCGGCACGGTCGCCCTTCCGGGCCCCGTCTCTGCCAGTGCGATCTCCCCGTCGCACGCGGTGCCCGCGTCGCACTCCACCAGCGTGTCGCGGCCGGTCGCACCGGCCGTCGCGCCTCCCTGCTACAGCTTGAACGCGACGATCTGCATCGCGGTCCAGAACTCCTCGGTCCCCAACATCATCCCCCAATCGGGAAGCCACATCTCCTCGGTCGAACCCTCCTCCAACGCCACCCTGAGCCTCTGGATCGAATCCGAGTTCTCCCTCGTCTGGCCGAACGCGCACGCGAACGGCCCCCTCTCCCCGATGGCGCTCAACGCGACCGGCGTCCTCTGGAACGGGGTCCCCTACTACTCGACGGTGGACGGGACGACCTGGCATCCTCCCGGATCGGTGTGGTGGACGGACGGGCCGACCGGCGTCAACGCCTCGTATCCGTACTTCTACGGCCTCAACTTCACCCCTCGCGCCCCGAACGGCGAGCCGAACTTCTTCCCCGGGATGACCCTCACCTGGTGGGTCTACTTCGTCACCAACACGAGCGGGGTCCTCGCCCACTGGCTCTCGGTCCCCTTCCAGTTCACGTTCTCGGGGGCGTGGCCGTACTCCCCGTACGCCGGCGCCTCCCAGTTCGCCGGGCCCGCCGCGGCCGGCGAGGACTTGGCCGTCTCGCAAACACCCCTCCGGCCGAACTTCAACGACAGCGTCCGCATCACGATCGGAACGACCCCCGGGGACCTCGTCACCGGTGCGTCGATCGGAGGCGCGTACGTCAACCTGGTCGAATACGCGCCGGACGGGGCCCTGCTCACGACAGAGACCCAGACGTTCCCGGTCTCGGTCGCGGGCGGCATCGGAGCGATCGAGTCGAACGTGACGATCTCGGCGCTCCTGGCCCGCACCCCGGGGGCGCTCGTGGAGTATCGGGTCACCGCCTGGGACACGAACACCTACGGTCCCGACCAGATCGAGACCGGCCTCTACAACTACACCGTGAACGGCAACGGCAGTTTCGTCTCGATGATCTTCGCCGACGATCTGAATCTCACGTCCACCCCGGGCGGGATCTCGGTCGGTGGTGTCCCCGCGCAGGTGGCCGCCGGCCAACCCGTCCATCTCCTCCTCACCAGCAAGAACGCCGGCACCTCCATCTACTCGGCCGAGGTCGTCTACTCCTTCAGCTACGGGGTCACCGGTGAGACGGTGACCCAGGAGGTCCAGATGCACCGGGACAACTCGACGAACTTCAACGGGACCCTCCCCGCGATGCCGGTCGGCGCGACCGTGACCTTCCAGGTGTATGCCTGGGACTTCGACCAGACCCGAGACGTCTCGGGAGTCTACAGCTACTCGACCCCGACCCTCGCCTCCCTCGTCCCGAACGTTCCCTCCAACTCCACCTTCTTCGTCGTGTACGTCTACGACAACGGGACCGACACGTGGGTCTCCGGGGCGAGCGTCCAATTCGTCAACCCCTCCGGATTCGTCCGCGTGGACGCGACCACCTTCGATGGGGTCGCCTACCCGAACGAGACCGGCCGTGCGTTCGTGCCGCTCCTTCTGCAGGCCGGGTCGACCTACCAGATCTACGTCAACGACTCCTCGTTCCACCCGGGCGGGATCGGCGTTCCGCCGAGCGTCGAGTACACCTTCTACGCGCCGCACAACCTGACCGGTGAGGCGGTGCTCGCGAACGGCGGGGATTACGAGGTGGCGGAATCGGGCACGGCCCTCTTCTTCTGGCTCAACCAGAGCGCCTCCTCCGTGACCTACTCCGCACCGGCTCTCCTGAGCACCCCCACCGTGCTCGCGGCCGGGATCGGGCTCGCGGCGTTCTCGCTCGGCATCATCCCGCTCGTCATGTGGTATTCGCGCATCCAGGCCCGCCGCCTGGCCCAGGAACGGAGGATCACGCTGTGAGCGCCCCGTCCGTCCGACCGGGAACCGTCGTCGCGCTCGTCGCCGTGCTCGTCCTCTTGGTCCTGCTCTCGTTCACCCCCGCGACATTCGCCCCCCGGCCGACTGTCGTGGCGTCGACCGAACGGGTCGCTTCCGCCCTTGATACGGTACCGGTCCTCTCGGCGGCCCGGACCGCCTTTCCCTCGACCGAGGTCCCTGCACTGGACGCGCGGTCGGGGTCACCAGTGGCGGCCCCGCCCGATCCCTCCTCCGGGACTTGGACCAGCGGGAACTTCTTCCAGGACGTGCAGGTCAGCTTCTCCGGCACCGGGCTTACGAGCCCGTTCCTGACCGTGCCGTACGCCAACGCGCTCCCCAGCACGACTCTCGGCTTCTGGCTGAACATCAGCTCCGCGGCTCCGATGCTGTTCGCCAACGTCACGATCTGGGGGACGCAGTGGCCCACCGGCGGCAACGCCCTCCCGATCAACGGGTTCACCCCCTCTGCCCCGGCGGTCCGACCGATGCAGGTCAACGCTTCCGACCCCTCGGTCGCGAGCTTCTACTTCGATGACTACCGGTTCTTCTGGCCCGGTTCGACGGTCGGCTTCAACATCTCCGTGGTCGGTCAGGACACCCACCCGTCCGAGGTCGAGTCGGCGTGGAACGAAAGCGTCCCGATGTACTATCCCGGGGGCTACACCGACCAGGCGACCTGGATCTTCACGACCGGCGGACCGTGGTCGTCCACGAACTTCGCGAATGACATCGCGATCTCCACGACCCCGAACATCCTCTCGAGCCCCGCCTTCGAGCCGAACTCCCAGCAGAGCCTGTCGGTGAGCCTCCGAGCGATCGACCTGGGCGGGGCCCTCGCTCCGATCCCCACTGCGATCCTGTACGGACAGCTCTCCGAGAACGGCAGCGCCACGGCGTTCAGCGACACGTTCGGACCCGAGAACCACACGACGATGACCCTCTCGAGCGTGCTCGGCCCGTACCCCGGCGCGACGATCTCCTTCAACGTCACCGCGTGGCTTCCTTGGGAGGGGGGCGAGATCGACCGGATCGTGAGCAACCAGATCAACTTCACCTGGTCCCCGAACGGAGGGTGGTGGCATCCCCTGGGGGGCATCGCCGCGAACCTGGACCTCAGTGTCACCCCCGCGCTCACCCCCACCGTCGGCTCGGCCGGCTCCTCCCTGACGACGCTCCCGACGGCGGCGCCGGTCAACATCACGCTGCACGAGCCGATCGAGAACGTCACGATCGCCTCCGCCCAGCTCCAGTTCGTCTACTCCGATGAGGGCGTGTCGCACTCGGGCGTGCTCCCGATGACCGCGCTCTCCCCCAACACGACGGTCGTCTCGATCCCCGGGCTCCCCCCAGGCGCCTCGATCACCTTCGTCCTGAGCGCGAAGGACATCTTCGGGGACCCGATCACCTCCGGCAACTATAGCTACACCGAGAACGGCCCGACCAACCCGAGCCTTCCCGCCGGCCGGGGGCTGATCTTCGCGGAGGTCTTGGACCTGAGCGGCGGGGGCCTGCTCGCGAAATTCCCGTACACCCTCTCGAACGCCTCGTGGTCGGAGAGCGGCAGCGCCAACGGGCTCGGCTTCGCGGTCCCCCTCCTCCCCGGTTCCGGGGTCCCGTACCAACTCTCCTTCGGCACGTACGCGCTCTCGATCCGGGCGTTCGGTGAGACCCAGGTCGCGACCGTGACCCTTTCGCCGAGCTCCCCGACACCCGTGGTCGTCTTCTACGGGGAGTCGACCGCCGTCCCGATCCTCTCCACCGGCACCTTGAACGTCGACTCGGTCATCGAGGCGATGGGGCTCATCGGCGCGGCCATCGTGACCCTGCCGCTGCTCGTCTGGTTCGACGAGCGGAAGGCCCGGGCCGAGGCGGAGCAGCGGCGGGTGACGTTGTGATGACGATGCTTTCGACGTGGGAGAAAGGAAGGAAACCATGAGCAGGAGCGGACCGAACGCGGAAGAGCTGAACATGACGACGAGCCCGGGGGGCCCCTCGGCCTCCGGTCCTGCGCCCGCGGGACGGCCGTCGGTCGCCGCATCGACCCCTCTGGCCGCCCCACCGGCCGGTGGATCCACACCGACCGTGCCGCCCGGCGCGAACCCTCCGGCTTGGTCGGAAGCCCCTTCCGTCTCCGATCCCCCTTCCTCGGGGTCCTCCTCCACCGGTCTTCGCCCGGCGACCCCGGGTGCGGCCCGTCCCGCCACCGCACGGCCCGGCGCCCCCCTCCCCGCCGGCCTCCCGCGCGGCCCGCGGGAGCCAAGAAGCCGCCCCCCGGCCGGACTGACCCGTACCTTCTACGCGCTGTTCTTGGGCGGCATCCTGCTGCTCGCGGTCGGCGCCGGCCTGCTCGTCACGTTCTATCCGGATGTCGTCCACGCGACCGACGCGGCGACCTTCCTGGCTGACTCGGGCGCCCAGCAGTGGAGCGGGAATCCGACCGTTAACGTCGTCAAGCTCACGACCAACTCCTACACCGCGGGGGACACGGTCGTCATCCGTGACACCGTTTCTAGTGCGACCTTCAATGCAAGTTCCGATACGACCGCGCTCACCTTCCAGTCGATCGACAACCAGCCGGCGAGCGATCGGGCGGCCCTCCAGACCCTCTCGCAGGATCTCTTCGGGACCCTCTCGGGCCACCCGAGCTGGGTGACCGCCGGCACGGCCGTCGTCATGACCTTTACCGTCGTGACCGGCGACGCTGCCGCCCGGTGGCAACTACCCGGCCCAATCGTACGTGACCTTGAGCGCCGCGGCCGACGCGACCCAGCACGCGATCGCGACCGGCACCACCGGCGCCGGCGCCGTCGCGATCGGGTCCGAGTACCTACCAGCACTATCCCGCGACCCTCTACGACGGGGTGTTCTACTTCCTCATCGCGGTCGGCGCCTTCCTGATGCTCCTGGGTCTCTTCTTCCACCAGAAGGTCGAGACCTGGTTCAAGCGCCAGACGAAGGACCCCAAGAACCTGGTCGTGGGCCTGATGGGCCTTACGATGCTGCTCGGCGGGTTCTTCATGCCCTTCTACCCATGGCCCTACGTCATCTTCTTCGCCGCCGCGGTCATCCTGCTCGCCTGGAAGTTCCCGCAGCTCTCGCTCATGGTGATGGTGCTGCTGGTCGTCCCCGAGGTCGCCTACCAGTCGGGCGCGCTCGGGTTCATCTTCCTCTTCGCGATGATCCCCGTGCTGTTCGCCTCCCTGCTCGATTGGCGGTTCGGGGTCGGCGCCGTGATGTGCCTGTTCTTGGCTCCGATCGGTCTCTCCTTCACGGTGCCGATCTTCATGGGGCTCGTCTTCTCGCTGTACCTCGGGATCGCGGTCGCGGTCGCCGGCGGCCTCCTGATCAGCCTGTTCGTCACCCTCGGGAACCTGCCGGTGCTGGGCTACCTGGTCGGTCCCGGCGGCACCTCGAGCTCCACGCTCGTCTCGGGCCATACGGCCGCCCTTCTGCCGACGCTCCCGATCGAGTACTTCTCGTTCAACAGCATCGGCCAGGCGTACGGCAACCTCCTCTCCCCGAACTTCACGGTCCTCGTGAACGGGGCTGCCGGGATCGGCTCGCTCGCGATCCCGCTCATCGAGGTCGGCGCGTGGTGCCTCGCGGTCTGGATCCTCTGCCGGACCTTGAAGGACCGGGAGGCCCAGACGCTCTCGACCCTCACCACCTCCTCGGTCGTCGGCGGCTTCGCGCTCGCGGGGGCGACCCTGGGCGCGCTCCTCGCGTTCAACTACGGGACCGGTCTCTGGATGTTGATCGTGCTCGCCTTCGTGCCGGCCGTGATGACGGCCGCGACGGGCTCGATGATCATCAAGGACAGCTTCGAAGCGTACTTCACGTCGCGGCTGGGTGGGACCAGCGTCGGGACCCGGGTCGCCGAGATGAAGGGACTCACCAAGGTGACGTTCGAGATGGTGGGTGGCCTCCACGACGTCAAGGCCGACATCAAGGAGTCGCTCGTCATCCCGCTGATGCGCCGAGACGTCACGACCCGCTTCCGCTTGGAGCCGCCGAAGGGGATCCTCCTGTTCGGTCCGCCCGGGTGCGGCAAGACCATGTTGATGAAGGCGCTCGCGTCGGAGCTCGGCGTCGAGATGATCTCGATCAAGGCCTCCGACTTGATGAGCAAGTGGTACGGTGAGTCCGAGAACAAGGTCGCCGACCTCCTGCGCACCGCGCGGGAGCGGGCCCCCTGCATCCTGTTCATGGACGAGATCGACGCGGTGGCGAAGCGCCGCGACATGTACACCGCGGACGACGTCACCCCCCGGCTGCTCTCGATCCTGCTCTCCGAGATGGACGGGATCGACAAGTCGGCGGGCGTGATCGTGGTCGGCTCCACCAACAAGCCGGATTTGATCGACCCGGCGCTGATGCGGCCGGGCCGGCTCGACAAGATCATCTACGTCCCGCCGCCCGACTTCAACGAGCGGATGGAGATCCTCCACGTCCACCTGCTCGGACGGCCGGTCTCGCGCGACATCAACCTCGCCGACGCGGCGAAGAAGACGGAGCGCTTCTCCGGCGCCGACCTCGCGAACGTCGTCCGGGAGGCCGCGACGATGGCCGTCCGGCGCCAGATGACGACGGGCGTCATGAGCCCGATCACGAACGACGACTTCAAGCACGTGCTGCCCCGCATCAAGCCGTCGATCTCGCTGCGCATGATCTCGGAGTACGAGACGCAGAAGATGGACTACGAGCGGAAGATGCACCAGACGGTGCGCATGGAGCGGAAGATCGTGGTCCGCTGGGACGATGTCGGCGGTCTCACCGAGATCAAGTCGGCGCTGCGCGAGTACGTCGAGCTGCCGCTCACCCGCCCCGAGCTCATGGAGAGCTACCGGATCAAGACCGGGCGGGGGATCCTCCTGTTCGGTCCGCCCGGATGCGGGAAGACGCACGTCATGCGCGCCGCCGCGAACGAGCTCAACGTCCCGATGCAGATCGTCAGCGGCCCCGAGCTCGTGAGCGCCCTCGCCGGTCAATCGGAGGCGGCGGTCCGGGACGTACCTGTACCGGGCCGGGAGAACGCCCCCTCGATCGTCTTCTTCGACGAGGTCGATGCGCTGGCGGGGAAGGACTCGATGAAGACGCCGGAGGTGTCGCGGGCGGTCAGCCAGTTCTTGACGGAGATGGACGGCCTGCGTCCGAAGGACAAGGTCATCATCATCGCGACCACGAACCGGCCGCAGACGCTCGACCCGGCCCTGCTCCGGCCCGGGCGGTTCGACAAGATCTTCTACGTGCCGCCGCCCGACCTCGCCGCGCGGGAGGACATCTTCAAGATCCACCTGAAGGGGGTCCCGACCGACGGCACCATCGATGCGGCCGACCTCGCGCGGCGGACCCCGGGCTGGTCCGGCGCCGACATCGCGAATGCGGTCGACGAGGCGAAGCTCATCGCCATCCGCTCGCAGCTCGGGACGGAGTCCCGGGCCGTCGGGTTGGGACCGGGCACCGGCTTCTTCGGGACCGACGCGGTGACGACCAGTGCGACCGGGGCCGAGCTCCCGGCCCCCACGCTCGTGGGGATCCGGCAGACCGACCTCCTCGCGGCGGTATCCCGTACGAAGTCGAGCATCACGCCCGAAACGCTCGCCTGGGCCGAGGAGTTCATCCAGTCCTATGGCACGAGGGGGTAGCCGGGCGGTCCCGGTCGTACCCCCGACCGACGGGGTCCGGCCCGAGCGCTGAAGGGGAGTTCCCGTGTCGCCACCTTCGCGCTCCCCGGTGCCGCCTCCGTTCGCCCCGTCGACCTACGCCAGCCTGGGCGTCCTCGGGATCATCCTCCTCGTGGTCGGGATTTGGTACACCGTCCTTCAGGGAGTGCCATACGCAGGGTACCTTCGCATCGCGCTCGCCGTTGTAGGTGGCTACCTCGCGGTCGTCGGTTGGGTGCGCTGGTACCAGCTGAAGGACGAACCCCGGCGTCGCGGCCCCCTGCCCGCGAACCGACCCGTGCCCGGCCTCCCGTCCCTCGAGATCTACTCGCCCCATGCTCCCGACGGGTCGGACACCCCCGACCGGGAGCTCGCGCCGGCCCCCACCCTCGCTCGACGGGGTGCCCGCACGCCGTACGCGACCCTCGCGATCGGCGCTGTCCTCGTCCTCCTCGTGCTCTCGGGCCTCTCTCCCACCGCGTTCGTGGCCCCGGGGACCCACCCTTCGACCGCCGCCTCCCCGGCCGCCCCGAACGCGACCGCTCCGCACGGAACCCCCGCCCGCGTTGCAACCTCGGCCGGTCCGACGCCGGGGATCACCTGCATCGGGGGAGTCTATCCTGTCTACCTCCCCGTGAACGGGCTCTTCCCACCGCTCCCGGAGTATTCCCAGCAGAAACCGTGCCACGTCGACCACGACGAGGTCCACGGGACGTTCTCCTCGAACGGGATCAGTTCCGGCGAACGGCTGACGGTCCCCCTCGTGCTACCGCAAGGAGGGTCCCCGGGCCAGGCGGCGACGTACGGGGACTTCTACTTCGGGATGGTCGTCGCGGGTCAGCCGGCCTCGGTCGACGGCCAGTCGTACGCGCAGATCGTCTTCCAGCCGCGGACGACCGGTACGAACTTCACGTGGAACGTGACGCTGGCGGTTTGGTCGCTGCTCCTGAACACGTCGTGCTCGAAGACGGTGGGCTCGACCACGATCCTCGGGCTCAACTTCACGTGGAAGGGGTACTACGGGTGCGTCTGGAACGAGATCGGCAACGGAGGGGGCGCGGTCTTGGAGTCGAAGGTGCCGGGCGGCCAGTCCGCGAACCTGACCCTCGTCGGCAACGCTACCTCCACGACCGAGCCCCTCCGCCTCTGGCTCAACGATTCGACGAACTCGAGCTACTCGACCCACTACAACTTCACGTCGGCGAACACGGGGACGTTCACCTTCCACCCGTACTACGTCTCGGCCTGCCCCGACGCGTGCTTGCTGAACTGGTCGATGCCGTTGGGCCTGGGGGTCGGGGTCGATTTGTGCGACAGCGGACCCCCGACGTGCTTCTCTTACAACGCCACCCAGCAGGCGGGGGACCCGCCGTTCACCGTGGGCAGCCCGGAATATTGGGCGGGCTCGGCGGTGAACATGTCGTACTCGGGCGATTACCGCTACTTCTCGCCGGAGTCGTCGACGGGCGCGTGCAGCGCCCAGGGAGGGATCCCTCCCTGCGATCCGGCCGCCCAGGCCGGCGCGTACCCCTTCTTTTCCTTCAACGGGACCGAGCTGAACTTCGGGCCCGACTGGCCGTGGACGACCCAGGATTGGGGCGGCGCCGTCTACGAATTCAACGGGGCCGCGACGGCGAACGACTACACGCCGCTCTTCCTCGACCAGTTCGCGAACACGAGCCGCGCCGGCTACGTCGCACCCGGCACCGGGCTCAACGTCACGGTGCGGGTACAGGACCTGGGGACGGTCGCCCTCGTCAACCTCTCCTACACGCTCCCCGGCGGGGCCCTCACGAACTCCACGATGACCCGGGTCTCCGGTACCGCCTCGAACGGGATCTACAATGCGACGATCCCCTCCTCGGGGAGCAACGGCCCCATCACCTTCCGGGTCTGGGCGACGAACGACGCGGACGCCATCCTGGCCCTCCCCGACGCCGCCAGTCCCCCGAGCTCGGTCGTGCGCGAACCGGTGCCGATCTTCCATGTCACCGCCGACACGAGCCCGGTCGCGTGCGGAGGGGTCTCCTTGAACGGGAGCAGTTACCGTTCGAACGGGACGGGCTTCTCCCTCGAGGCCGGAACGTATGCGGCCCAGGCGAACGGGTGCTATTCGTATGCCTTCGTCGGATGGTCCACCTCGGGCGGCGTCTCGGTAACGGGGTCCGGACCCAGCGTCGCCGTCACGCTCGCCGGGAACGGGACCCTCACGGCCGTCTGGCAGTACTTCCGACCGGTCGACTCGGTGACCCTCGCCTGGAACCCCACTTCGTGCGGGGAGACGGTCCTGAACGGCACCCCGTACGCGGCACCGGGCCCGGCGGTCGTGCCCCTCTTGGACAACGGGACGTACCCCCTCAGCGCCGAGCCGTGCGGTGGCGATGCCTTCGCCGGCTGGACGGTCTCGAACGCGGCCGCCCTCGCGATCCTGGGTCCGTACCTCACGCTCCATGGGAACGGGACGCTCACGGCGAACTTCGTCGCGATCTCGACCTCCGCGCCGATCACCCTCCTGACGTCCCCCGCCGATTGTGGCGGGGTCCTGCTCCGCAGCGTCGGGTACATTAACAACGAGTCGATCAACCTCGCCGCGGGCGCGTACCCGATCGCACCGGACCCCTGCGCGGGCTACGGCTGGGCGGGGGTCGTGACCACCACGGGGGGACTCTCGGTCGGGGGTGGCCAGCTCACGGTCTCGGGGGGCGGGACGGTCGAGTTCCAGTACTACAAGCTCACGCTCGTCACGATCGTGACCTACCCCAGCGGATGCGGCGGCATCTTGTGGGACGGCGTCGCCGAGCCCGGCGGCGCGGTCCTGAACGTGTCGAACCACACGGATCACTCGATCGCGGCCGACCCGTGCGCCGGCTCGTATCTCATCGGATTCCTCCCCACCGGGAACGTGAGCGTACTCGGTTCGGTCGTCGCGGTCAACGGCCCCGGCAGCGTGGAAGCGGTGTACCGGGCGGGGACGCCGCAATTCTTCGTGGGATTCATCACCGGTCCCTCCGGGTGCGGGAGCATCGTGTTCAACGGGACCCCGTACATCAACGCCCAGTTCGACGACGTCGCCCCCAACACGGTCGTCCGGATCGGGACGGTGGCGTGCGCCGGGTATGGGTTCGTGGAGTGGATCGTGAACGGCGGGATCCAGATCTGGGGGGCGACGGCCTACGTGAATCAGAGCGGTTCGATCGAAGCGATCTTCCATCCGCTGGTCAGCGTCCTCGTGCAGACCTCGCCGACCGGCTGCGGGGCCGTCAACTTGTCCGGCCGTCTCTACACGAACGGGGGGACCGCACTCCTCCCCCAGAACGCCGTCTACTCGATCGTCGCGGTCCCGTGTGCGTTCGACACGCTCCAAAGCTGGATCTCGTCGACGGGGGCGACGATCGCGAACGGGACGGTGACCCTGGTCTCGGCGGCGATCATCACCGCCGAGTTCGTGCCGGCGCTCTACGCGGTATCGCTCTTCGTCCAATCCGACGGATGCGGGCAGCTCCTTCTCGCGAACGTCCCGTACGCCAACAATTCCACCGTCGCCCTGCTCGCCGGCCCGTACGCCATCGCGTCCGACCTGTGCACCGGCTACGCGTTGGGGAGCTGGGTGACCACCGGCGCCGTCTCGGTGAACGCCACCGGGCTTATCGTCAATGGCTCGGGGAGCCTCACCGAGGTCGGCCTCGCCGTTCCACCGAGCCTCAAGATCACGGCCCCTCCCAGCGCGGCGTCCGGCGCATCGGTCCTGTTCACCGCCTCGGTCGCGGTCCCGGTCCCGCCCTACGACTACAATTACACCTGGAATTTTGGCGACGGCACCACCCCCGTCACCACCTCCGCGAACTTCGCGAGCCATACGTACACCTCCCCCGGGACCTACACCGTCACGCTGACGGTGGTCGACCCGCTCCACCGGACCGCCAACTCGTCCGTGCTCGTGAACGTGGTCGCGCCGCCCGCCGGCCTCTCGTTCGGCGTCTCCTCGACCGCCCTCCTGGTGCTCGTCGGCGTGGCGCTCCTCATCGCCGCCGCCCTGGTCGGGGTGTTCGTGACGGCCCGCCGACGCCGCCGGGAGACGGAGAGCCAGGAGGCCCCGCCCGCCGACTCCGCGGACGACTACGCGGCCGTGGAGTACGGTCGTGGTGGTGGCGGAGGCCCTTCGTGAACGGCCGCCGAGGTCGGGGGTTCGGGACCGCTCGCTTGAGCGGGGTCGTCCTCGCGTTCGCGGTCGTCGCGCTCATGCTGCTGGTCGGACCCGGCGCGGACGTCGGCTCGAACGCGCCCGCCCCGGTCGCGGGCGGCGCGGCGGCCGTTTCGCCGGCGCTCGTCGAGGAGCTCGCCTCCCCTTCCCTCCTGCACCGCGGACTTCTCCCCGCCGTGACCCCGGGCGCTCCTCCCGCGATCGTCCGGATCCCCTCTTCCCTCGGTACCGGGTCTCGGCTCGGTCCTCGGCCCGCGGGCCGCCGCGGTCGGTCCCCTCGGCAGCGATCCGGCGAACCCCGAGCTCGACAACTACTCCTCGACGACCTCGCTCGCCACGCCGGGACCGACCCCCGACAATGTCGTGGTGGGGGCGACCGACTCGACCGACGCCCTCATCGGCGACCACTACTTCTGGACCCACGGCTACGACGCCGTGTTCCAGTCCGGCGACGACGGCTCGGTCTGGACGACCTCCTACCTGGGGCAGAACGCCAGCTGGGCTAACGGCGCCTCTCCCACCTACGGGGACATCGATTTCGGCGAGCCGTCCTTGGCCGGAGGGAACGGGACCGTCCTCTACGGGGCGATCTACGCCCAGCCGTGCGTGCTGATCACGCCGACCTGCAACTCGACCCTCGTCGCCGCCGCCCCGGGCGGGATCTCGGTCGCCCGGTCGACGAACTCCGGGGTGACGTGGGGCGCCCCGGTCCCCGTGGACGCGCTCCCCTGGTACTTCTTCGCTATGATCACCTGCAACGGCACCACCGCCGAGGGCTACCTGCCCGCGAACGAGTCCGACAAGCCCTCGGTCGCCTACAACGCCGCCACGAACGTCGGGGTCGTCGGCTGGGACGTCCTGGACTACGACATCAGCCTCTTCTGCGTCGGGATGCAGGCGTACTACCAGATCGACTCCCTGACCGAGCTCGCGGAGGTTTCGGTCTCGCTGAACGGCGGGATCACGTGGTCGGCCCCGCGGGTCCTCGCGCAGGTCGCCGCCGGCCTGCCGACCGTCTCCATCGGACCCGCGCCCACCCACACGATCTCCTACGCCTACGCCGACTATGTCAACGGGACCTTCTCCACGTATTCCATCGGATACACCTCTTCCTCGAACGACGGCGCGAACTGGTCGAAGCCGGTCGACATCGGTCCCCCGACGCTCGTCGGCCCGGTCAATGCCTCCGCGATCGATTTCCCGAGCGCGCTCACGGACCCGGTGATCGCCTCCGACACCTCCTCGAGCTCCCCGTACGCCGGCTCGGTCTACGTCGTCTGGGACGAGAACCGCACGGCCGGCGGCGGGGTCGCGTCGGTCGCGCTCGTCCGCTCCGCCAACGGCGGGTTGAGCTGGTCGAGCGAGATCTACCCCGCGGCCGGAACGGCCCGGGTACAATTCCTGGAGCCGACGGTGGCGGTCGGGCCGAACGGGATCGTCTGGATCACCGAGTACGCCCAGAACCGCAGTTCGCACGCCTACCAGCTCTTTGGCGAGTACTCGACCGACGGGGGGAACACCTGGACCGCGCCGTTCGCGATCTCGGACACCGCGGGCGCACCGGGCATCAACACCCTGAGCCTCGGGACGTGGACCGGGGCGGCGGCGACCTCCGCCGGCCTGTTCGCGGCCTGGACCGACTGCCGGTGGAGCGGCTGCACGACCACGGGAGAGACCGCCGTCTATGCCGCCCGCGCGGAGGCCGTGCGGGTGACCGCCGCCGTGGCGAACGTCAACGTGACCGTCGTCTCGTCCGGGGCGAACGTCAGCGGCCCGGCCCCGTTCGCGACCGCCTGGGACTTCGGCAGCCCCGCCCGGGTGTCGGTCTCTCCCTGGGTACGGGAGGGCAACACGACCGAGTTCATCGCCCAGTTCCACAATTTCACCGGTCTCGTCAACGCCTCCGTGGACCCGGTCTCGTTCGACTTCAGCGGCGGCACCACCGTCCTCGCGAACTATGAGCAGGCGCCCGCCGGTTGGATCACCGGCACCGTCGCCCCGGCCTCGGCCGGCCCCGTCGTCACCGTCGGCGGCACGCCGGCGGTGTTGAACCCGTTCAATGCTACCGCCCTCGCCTTCAACGTGACCGAAGAGGCGGGGGGGATCTACACGGTCGCCGGGAGCGCCCCCGGCTACCTCATCACCTCGCAGATCGTCCCGTCCACGGCGTTCACCGCCTCGGTCGTCCATCTGACGCTCTCCCGCGGGATCGGTTGGATCCGGGGCCGCGTGACCCCGGCCACGGCGACCCTCACGGTCAATAACACGCCGGTAGGCGGCATCGCCCCCTCGACCGGGCTCTTCAACGCCTCCCTCCCGTGGGGCACCTACTGGGTGAACGCGTCCGGGACCGGCCTCACCTCGTTCTCGCAGCTCGTCGCCGTCTCCGTGGGCTCGTCCGACGTCCTCAACATCGCCCTCCAAGGAAGCTGGATCGCGGGCACGGTCGCGCCCGGCAACGCGACCGTCAAGGTCGACGGCACGCCCGTGACCGTCACCAACGGGAAGTTCAACGTCTCCGTCCTCGGGGGCGCCCATACCGTCACCGCCCGACTCTCGAACTACGCGGGCTACCACACCGTCGTCTCCCTCACGCCGGGCCGCGGGGACGTGCTCGCGATCTCGCTCACCGACGTGGGATGGATCCGCGGCACGGTCGCTCCGGTGACCGCATCGGTCGCGGTCTCGGGCGTGGAGGTGCCGGTGATCGGCGGTGCGTTCAACGTCTCCGTTCGGGGGAACGCTACGTACAACGTCTCGGTGACCTCCGTCGGCTACGTGGCGAGCTCGTCCTTGGTGACGGTCTCCCCCGCGAACGGGAGCTACGCCAACTTCTCGCTCGTCGCGATCCCACCGAAGTGCACGGTCAACTGCGGGACGGGCGGCGGCGGAGGGAACCTCTACCTCGGCAGCTCGGCCGGCGCCTATTCCCTCCTTGACGTGCTGGTCGTCGCCGTGGTCCTCCTGGGCGCGGCGGCGCTCGGAGCATTCCTGATCCTCCGCCGGCCGTCGGAGCCCTCGGAGGAGGCCGACGCACCGGCGGCGGTGCCGGCGGCCGCGGCCGCGCCCCCACCCGGTGAGGAACCCGACGACATGATATACGGCGAGGACCGCTCGGCCCCCGAACCGTGGTCGGAGGGCGAGGACCGCTCCCAGGGTCTCCAGCCTCCCCGCTAGGTTCGGTGGAACCAATGGCCCCCGTCACCTCCGAACGACCTTCCCGCCCCGTCGGCCGTCCGCGGACCGGCCCCACGGTCCTCCTCGGGGTCGCGTTCGTCCTGGGGGTTCTCTTGGTCGCCTCGCTGACGGGCGGAGCGATCTCCCCGGGAAGCGCCACCGCTCCCGCCCGTCTCCAGAATAGCACCGCTCCGATCGCCGGACCGGCCCCCGCCCCCGGGGCCCGGGCGGCCCGGCCACGGGCGGCTGCTCGGCCCTCGCGGCCGACTGGGCGGCCCGGAACGCACCCGTCCCTGCGCCGGCGGTCTCCCCCTCTCTTCAATCCCCGTGCATCCTCTCCCATGACGAACCCGGTCTCTACCTCCTCTCGAACTCCTCCGGCTCCGCCGCCCAGGTCGAGTTCACGATCACCTTGCCTCCGAACGGGACGAGCCCTGCGAGCGGGTACGATTCCTTCTGGGTCGGGATGTGGGTCGCGGGGGTCCCCTGCTCCTACGGCGGGGAATCGTACTTGCGCGTAGAGCTCCTGCCGCCGTACGCGAATGGGGACGGGGTGAACGGGAGCCCGTTCTGGACCGTGCGCGCCCCCGTCTGGGACCTGGTCCCAGCCGGTTCGTGCGACGCCCAGTGCTCCAACGACACCGCGTTCTTCACTCTCGCCGGGCGCAGCTACTGCGAGGACGACGCGATGCTCACGGGTATCGGGGCGCTCAACTCCACCGGCGCGGGGGCGTTTGCGCCCGGCGACACGCTCACGCTCGCCTTTGCCGGGGTCGCGGGCGGTCCGGCCCCGCTCGCCATCTTCTTGAACGACACCACGAACGCCGCCCAGGACCTCGCCTGGAACTACTCCGGCGCGAAGACGTTCGTGGACGGAGCGTTCGTGAACGCCACCGTCTCGGGGGGCTCGATCACACCGTTCTACGAGAACGCGACCGCGGCCGCGACCGGGTGGACCGACGGCCTCGGGCTCGGCTTCGGGTCGGAGGATTGTCCTCTCCCGACCGACGGCGCTTCCTTCGCCTCGGCGTGCAACTCCTACGACGGGGCGCTCTCGAGCCTCACTCCCTCGCCGGAGGTCCTCCACGTCGCGTCGTGGAACCGGATCTCGCACGCGTATGCGAACCTCTACCCGTACGTCGAGACCGCTTCGAGCTCCGGCGCCTGCTCCGGTGCGATCGGCGTGGCCCCTTGCTCCGACTTCACTTCCTACGGCGGCACGGGGACCTATCCCACGTTTGGGGTCGCCGCCGAGCGCGGAGGGTCCTGGTTCTCGACCGGGGGCCCCGCGAGCTCGGACATCTCGACCTTCGGCCCCCTCGCGAGCGAGTTCCCGGTGAACGGGAGCCTCTCCGCGCTCGAGGACCCGACCACGATCTCCGACGTGCGCACCGTGGTGACCTCGTCGACCATCGCCGTGACGACCCGCGTGACCGACCCGAACGGGGTGCACTCGGTCTACGTCACCTCCTGGTGGTGCGGGGCGAACCTGACCCGGATCCTCAACACCTCCCAGGCGGCCCTGATCCTTTCCCCGCCGAACAGCTTCCTGGACGGGAACTACTCCGTCCTCTTCCCGACCAACTCCTGGATCGGGTCGTTCAACTTCTGGGTGGTCGCCTCCTCGAGCACGGGAGTGTCGACCGCGCCCGTGTACGGGAACGTCACGCTTCGGAGCGGCTCGGGGAGCTGCGGGGCGACCGCACCTCCGCCCCCGACCCTCGTCGCCTCCTCGATCGTCCCGACCGGAGGCGGCTACGCGCTGAACTGGACGGAGCTCCCCGGTGCGGGAGCGACCCACTACGACGTCCTCGCGACCCCGTCGGGCGGAGGTGGAACCTCCGCCTTCCCCGAGGGGAACGTGACGAGCGTGCGGATCGGTGGGCTCCTGGGGAACGTGAGCTACGGGGTGCAGGTCGTCGCCTTCAACGCGGAGGACCAGAGCACCCCCTCGAACCTGGCCGTCGCCGCGGCGACCCTGTATCCGTTGGTCGCGCTCCCGCCGCAGGACGTCGTCGTGGGGAGCTACGTCAACGCGACCCAAGTGGGGATCACCGCGAACGTCACGGGTGGGCTCCCGCCGTTCGAGATGACCTTCTCGTTCGGGGACGGCACTTCGACCACGATCTTCACGACCTCGGGCGACGCGAGCGTCCTCCACCCGTACTCCAACAACTATTCCGGGGTCGCTCGGGTCGTCATCTCCACGATGGACGCGGCCGGTGACGCGACCGTCGCCCCGACGTTGTTCTTCCCGGTCCAGGCGACCCCGCTCGGGGTGCCCGCGATCCTCTCGGTCGGCGACGGGTTCGCCCACTTCGCCTGGACCGCGCCCCCCTCCCCCGCGCCGATCGTCACCTACACCACCTTCTGGACGACCAACGCGAGCCTCGCCCCGTACCTCGCCGAAGCGTGGCCCTCCAACGCCTCCGTCCCCCAGATCCACCTCGTCACGGTCGGGGCGATCGTGACCCAGTGGAACCTCCCGCTTCCCGTCGGCACGGAGGTCTTCGGTCAGGTCGTGGCGGTCGACAAGTACGGAGTGGGCCTCCTCCCGCCCGAGGCCGCGCTCGGCGCCGAGCCCTACTTGGACGCGGTCGTGGCGGACTTCGCGGGCGGCCCGCTGACGGGGGCCCTCGTGGGAAGCGCGCCGTTCGCCGATTCGTTCAGCGCGGCGTTCACGACGGGCGTCGGGAACCAGCTCGAGAACGCGACCTACCACTTCAGCGACGGTTCGATCCTCTATGCGGCCATCTCCGGGTCGGGCGGGACGTACTACGCCAACGCCTCCCACACCTTCTCCACGCCCGGGCCGGCCACAGTCTACCTCTACGCGACCGACCAACTCTCCGAGCTGATCCTGCTGACCCTCGACGTCGTCGTGACACCCGGGCCGGATCCCGTCGTATCGGTCTCCGTCGCCCCGACGCCGGTGTTCGTGAACACGACCGTCGGGTTCACGGCGAACGTCTCCGGGGGATCGGGCCACTACGCCGAGAACTGGAGCTTCGGCGACGGGGGGACCGGAACCGGCCTCGCCGTGACGAACAGCTACGTGAACGCGACCACGTACTTGGTTCAGGTCGTCGTGACCGACACGTTGTGGGGCGGCGTGACGACCGTCACGGTCCCGGTCGACGTGCTGCCACTCCCGACGGTGGAGATCGCCGCGACCGCCTCCGGCTCGTTCGGGACGTACCGGCTCACCGCGGTCGTGATCGGCGGTTACGGCAACTTCTCGTACACCTGGCTGTTCGACGACGGCACGCAGGGGACCGGAGCGTCGGTCGTCCACGGGTGGGCCACCGGCAGCTACGACGTCACCCTCGAGGTGAAGGACGTCTACGGTCACTCGGCCTCGGCCACGGTCGCGATCGTCGTCGGATACAGTTCGACCACGACCGGCGGGGGTTCGACCGGCTACGCCCCGATCGTCGTCTACGGCCTGATCGCGGCGCTCCTCGTCGTGGCCTTCCTCGCGGTCCTCTTCGCCGCGCGGAGTCGCCGGCCGCCCGAACCTCCGGCGGAGGACGACGCGACCGGACTCGCGCCGCTCGAACCCCACGTCTACGAGGAAGAGCCGACCCGGTCGCTTCGGTAGGGCCCACGCGACGGGCGCGACGCTACCGGCGCCCGGGCGACGGGGCGGGAGCGAAGGGGGCTCGGACGCCATCATCCCGCCGAGCGGCTCCATCCCGCCCGGCGCCGACGGTTCGTCGACCGCCCGCGCGAGCTCCGAAAGGATCTCGAAGACCCGCACCGCATCCGGGACCCGGACGACGAAGAGGGTGTCGGTGTAGACGCTCACGATCTCCACGCAGTTGATCCCCGCGCGGCCGATCGCTTCCGCGAGGAAGCCCAGGACCCGTGGCGTCGCCATGACCTCCTCCGGGCTGCGGATGCTGACGACCGACAGCCGGCGCTGGACGTTCAGGATGGAGGTGCGCGGGATCGTGAGCAGCACGCTCGCGAGCGTCTCCTCCCCGCAGAGGAGGGTCGCGGCGCCCGATCCCTGGAAGAGCTGGACCAGGCGGTCGCGCTTGGTCGCGACCTCGCCGGAGACGACCGTCCGCTCCGGAAAGGGGAAGTCGCCCCGGACGGAGATCACGGCGACGTGGGTCCGGATCTCGATGTGGCTCGAGCGCAGCACGCTCCGCAACATCTCGTCCTGCGTCGGGTCGTCGGGCTGCTGCCGCCGGTACCGCCGGCAGGCGATCTCGATCGCCTCCTGGCTCGGGAGGCCGGTCTCGGCCCGGATCCGGCGGGCGAGCGCGGTGAAGTTGACGATGTCGTACCGAAGGCAGTCCCGGATCGAGGGGCGGCCCTCGATGTACCGACGGGTCTCGTCCGCGACGCTCTCCCGCCGCTCCTCCGGATAGTGGGCGAGCCGCGGGTCCCGGGACCCCGTTCGTCCGCGCTCGCTGCGCCCGGTCACGGGGTCCCAATGCGAGCGGACCAACTTAGCCTCTCCATGCGCTCCGGCACCGGACCCGACCGCCCCGGGGGGTCTCAGGTCGACACGACGGGAGCCTCCCGTCGGATGGGAGACAGGCCCGGAGGGGGCCGGGGGGCCGGCCAGCGCCCTCCCGACCACCCCACGGCACCTCCGGGGGGCGATTCCCTCGAGGGAGACGGCCGGGTGGGCTCCGGAACGGGTCGTCGGAGGGGGGACGACTGGCCTCCCGGGAGCTCCCGGAACGGCGCACGCGAAGCCGCTTTAAGGGGGTCCTCCAGTGGCTCGTGATATGTTCCCGCACGGGGGCCGGTCCGGCGGTATTTTCCGGGGGTCTCAGCTAGCGACGGGCGTGATGGTTCTGGTCGCGGTGGTCACCGTGCTCGGTCTCGTGGCCCCTGGGCTCATGGGGGCTCCGGCGGCGGCCGCCGGAGGCGGTTCTCCTTCCCCTTCTCTCCATCCCGCCGGCGCGACGACGTCCGCGTCCGGGACCCCTCCGTACATCTACTATCTGGACGTCTACCCGGGCGAGTTTACGCTCGGCGGTTACACCTACATCGAGGACTACGCTTTCACGTACGATCCGGGATACCCCATCTACTCCTACACGGGCCTCCCGACCGGATGTTTCAGCAGCGACACGACCTTCCTGTTCTGCCAGCCGGCGGCGGCGGGCTACTACAATTTCACGCTGACGGTGACGGACAGTCTGACCGGACTTTCGTCCACCTCCCAGAACAGCATCACCGTCCTCCCGATCTTCAACGGAACCTTCTTCTCGGTGAACTCGTCCGTCATCCCGAACCTGAACTACTCCAACGCCGCGTGCTCGTCGATCAACTCCGCGCCATTCTTCCAGAACTTCTGCTCCCCCGAGGCGGAGTCCCCGACCCTGCTGCCGCTCGGGAACGGCGACCTCGGTCTGGTCAGCGAGCTCGCCACGACGTCCACCAACAGCGCGTGCCCGGCCGCGGTGGGAGCGACCGAGAACCAGGTGGGCTTTTCCGTCTCCACCGACAACGGGACCCAGTTCGGGAGTGCGGCCCTCCTCGGGAACGTCACGTCGTGTTCCTACTGGAACGCGATCGAACCCACGTTTGCCGTCCAGGGGAAGTACGTCTACGGGGCGTTCATCGAGGAGAACTCCTCGGTAACGTCCGCCAATTACGGGAGCCGCGGGGGCGATGCGCTCGCGTTCGTCCGCTCGGCCGATAACGGCACCACCTTCAACGTCGTCAAGACGATCTCCATCGCCGGGACCGGGAACCTCGCCCGGCCCGAGCTGGTCGCCCACAATGCGAAGCTCTTCCTCGTCTACGAGAACATCTCGAACTCGACCCTCCCGATCGGGGGTGGCGTTCCGCCGATCTCGCTCGAGTTCATCTACTCGTACAACCGCGGTGCGAATTGGAGCACGCCGGTCACCTTGCCGGGTCTCGGCGCGAGCGAGGGATACAACGCGATGTCGCCGTCCATCGCGGTGAGCCCGAGCGGGACCACGGTCGCCGTCGCGTATGCGACCAACCGGACCTGCGAGGTACATGAACGCCACCGGATGCGGGGGCTATTCGGATTCGATCGTGGTCGCGGTCTCGACCCATAGTGGCCAAAACTGGACGGGCCCGTTCTTGGTGGCCACGGGGGCCGGGGAGACGACCTGCTTCACCGGCGCCTGCCTGGGCTTCTTCTTCGAGTCGACCCCCCAAACGGCCATCGCCTTTGACCCGACGGGGAACTACCTCTATGTCGCGTATGCGGCGACCTACGATCAGGGGCTCGGCGCCTCTCCGTTGAACTACAACCATACCGGTATCTTTGACGCGGTCTCGTCCGACGGCGGCGTCACGTGGACGACCGGTTCGGTCGTGGCTCCGATGGGCGCGACCGCCGTTCGCTCCTTCGACCCCGGTCTCGGGGTCTCGTCCCAGGGAGTTTTCCTGACCTACCTCCAGGCCAACGAGTCCTCGGGGTACTGACGGGCTCGCCAACTCCCTCTCCCAGTGGATCGTGACCGGCGCCCCCGGACCGACCCTCGCGTGGGAGGCCCCCACCATCATCTACGTGCAGTCGTACGCCGCCTCCGGTGGAAGCGTCAACACGACCCGTACGTCCTTCTCCGGATACCGTCGAGTTTGGCGTTCAACGCGACGGGGAGCCCCTGGGTCGCGTTCGCGCTGCCCGGATCCCCGACCACCACGACCACCTCCTCGTCCACGTACTACTACGTCAACACGACCTATCCGACCTCGCTCGCGGTCGGGTCGCTCGCGATCGCCGGGGCGGCCAACACGGTCGTGGTCAACTTCACCGCCACGGGACTCCCGTCCGGGTACTCCGTGGATCTTGTACATCAACGGGGTCAGCTACCCGGTCGACGTCCCGTCCGTCATCCTCATGAACATCCCGCTCGGCGCCACGATGCTGGTCGGCGCGTACTACAACCCGACCGGGGAGTGGACGATCGTCCAGACCTACTTCAACGCGAGCACCGTATCGTTCTACTACAACCAGACCTACACCTTCGCCTTCTCCGTCTGGGTCGGGCTGGAGTTCAACTTCTTCCCGGGCAACTTGGGGTTCTGGTGGCTCAACGGCGACTTCGAGCTCACCGTGGACATCTCGTCGGTCCCGAACTACCAGTACATCGACGCGTTCTGGGACGTCTATGAATACTACATCTGTTCGCCGACGTGCCACCTGACCATCGAGAACGAGGTCTTCTACGAAAGCTCGCTATCGTACAGTTACCAGGATTGCTTGGGGTCGCTCTGCAACTGGACGACCCCGTGGTATTTCCCGCTCGGCGCGGTGATCACGCTCTCGATCGAAGACTACGAATTCGGGGGCCTCCCCGCCGTGTACGTTACGGGCACCGGGGTCGGGTCCTTCACGGGTCAGATCGGCGAGACGCTCGTCTGCGGCGACTATTTCAACGGCTATTGTTACTACTACTACTACGTCCTCGGCGCCGGCCCCATCTCCACGAACGGCCCGATCCAGGAAACGATCTGGCTCGGGGATGCACCGGAGAACCTCTCCTCGAACGTGACGTTCTCCTCCGCGGGACTGCCCTCGGGCTCGACGTTCCACGCCACCTTCAACGGGTCCGTACTCTCCGGGACGCCCGCGGCTCCCGCGGTCGTGAACGATGTGGCTGCCGGCGCGTACAGCGTCTCCGACGTCTGGGCCACCTCCTCGACGCCGGGATGGGAGTACTTTGGGGCGGCGGAGGGGCCGAATCCGTTCGTCCCGCCGCTCGACACGAGCGTCACGCTCGCGTTCGACGCGTTCGTGAACGTCGCGGCCCCGGCGGGTCCCGTGTCGTTCCACGCCCCCGCCATCGGCGCGGGCACGACGTGGTCGCTCACCTTCAACGGCACGACCTATACGTCGCACACTCCATGGATCAACCTCACAACACGGCCGGGGACCTTCGCCTACTCGGTCGGGGACGCCGTCGCTCCGAGCGGCACCGCGGGCTATGTTCCGACGACCCCCTCCGGCAACGAGTCCGTCGTGCCGGGCTCGACCTACACGATCGACTACACGCCCGCCTTCGAAGTGCTGGTCGCCGCCTCCGCGGGCGGTCTCGTCAGCGTGAACCACGGCTCTCAGCAGTCTTCGGAGAAGCAGTTCTGGGCGGCCGGGACCGTGCTGTCGTTGACCGAGACCGCGTCGTCGGGCTACTCGTTCGCCGGCTGGACCGGGACGGGCGCGGGCGCCTACAACGGCACCTCTCCCTCGACCTCCGTGACCGTCTCGGGCCCGATCGTGGAGACCGCGAGCTACCTGCCGCTCCCCGGCGCTCGCTTCAACCTCACGTTCGTGGAGAGCGGTGTCCCCTCGGGGACCTGGTGGACGGTCAACCTGGACGGGATCGGGTATTCGTCCGACGTACCCAGCATGACGGTCAGCGGGCTCTATTCGTGGAGCTCGGGCATCCAGGGACACTACAACCTGACGGTGCCGACCTCCTACGCGAACGGCACGAGTCTGACGAAGTACGTGGCCGTGCTGTTCCCGAGCGTCGTCGGCGCGAACGGCACCCTGACCGCCCCGGTCAACGTCGTCTTCGTCCCCGAGGAGCAGGTCAACCTGGCGTTGAGCGGGGACGGTACGGTGTCCTCGACCTACAACAAGGCCCCGAGCGGCACCTCCGTCTGGGCCGTGCAAGGCTCCTCCGTGCAGATCACGGCGACCGCCTACCCCGGGTGGACATTCTCGGGATGGGAAGGGATCGGGAGCGGCTCCTACACCGGACCGAACGCCACCTACGATGTGACCGCCAACGGGCCGATCAATGAGGTGGCCCTATTCACCCAGGTGGTCGTCCAGCAAGCCCCGACGTACACCGTCACATTCTCGCTCGGTACCCCGATCGCCACCGGCACGACCTGGGGCGTGACGTTGGGTGGCCTCGGCTATTCGACCACGGCGTCGACGCTGGTCGTCACCGACGTGAGCGCCACGACGTACGCCCTTCAGGTCAACACGGCCACCGCCCCGAGCGGGCTGGCCCAGTACCGGGCGACCTCCTCGGACCCGGTCGCGCTCACCGTCCGGAGCAACGTGACCATCTCGGTCAGCTACGACCCCTACTACTTCGTCGCGGTCTCCGCCTCGGTCGGCGGCACCGTGAGCCCGGGGGCCGGATGGTACGCGTCCGGTAGCGTGCTCTACCTCGTCGCGGCCGCGAACTCGTCCGACACGTTCGCCTCTTGGGCGGGGAGCGGCACCGGTAGTTACACGGGCGGCAACGCGACCGCCTCGGTCATCGTCACGGGACCGATCACGGAAGTCGCGACCTTCCAGTCGAACCACGTCGGCGCCGCGGGGACCTCGATCTGGTCGAACCCCGCCACGTGGGCCGGCTTCGGTGGCGCGGCGCTCGTCATCGGCATCGCCATCGGGGCCATCGTCAGCTGGTTCGCGAACCGGGACACCCCGGCCGGGGGACGCCCGCAGGGGAACACACGCGCGTCCAGCCCACCCCCCCCGGGAGGCGCGCAGTGATCGTCCGCCCTCCCCGACGCCGTTGGGCCCAGTGGATCGCGGTCATCGCGCTCGCCGCGGTCTTCGCCCTGGGCCCCGGCCGGAAGCGGAGTCGGCTCGGCCCATGCCGCCGGAAGTCCCTCCACGCCCGTCCTGGCGGCCCCGTCGCATTCCGGACGGATCGCCTCTCCCCTCTCGTTCCAGCCCATCGGCATCCCGAACGGCTCGCAGGCGGACTCGAGCGGTCCCGGGACGTTCTACAACGCCACCCCGCTGCCCAATCCCTCCCTCGCCAACGCGACCTGCATCGCGGGGAGCTGTTTCAGCGTCTCAAACGATGTGACCGTCAACACGACCCGCACCGGTCTTCTCGCCGTCGCGTACACCTCGCTCACCGACCAGAGCCCGTGTCCCGCGCTCCGCCCGTACAGCGTGTCCAACATCGCCTTCCTGACCTCCTCGAACGAGGGTCAATCCTGGTCGCCCATCCAGTACCTCGGCAATTCCCAGTGCTCGCCGCGGGGCGCGGGATACCCGGACGCCTGGGAGCCCTCGCTCACCTCGCTCGGCAACGGCACGCTCGTCCTCGTCTACGTGGAGTACAACCTCACCGCCGGCGCCCTTCCTCCGCTCACGCCCTACTCCTGGCCGCCGGTCGAGTCCCGCCTGGTGCTCACCGAGAGCTACGACAACGGGTCGACCTGGACCCCTCCCCAGGTGCTGAACATCTCGAACCCCGCGTCCGCTCCCCCCGGGCTCCAGTTCACTCCGGCCCACCCCTCCGTCACGGCGATCGGCCACACGATCTACCTCACCTGGATGTCGCTCACCTCGTTCGACTACGCCGGCTCGATCGGCTACCTGACCTCCTCGACCGGCGGGGCCACGTGGAGCCCCACCATCCCGATCAGCACCGGCTACGGGGCGTACGACTCGATCAATCCCGAGATCATGGTCGACCCCGCCGGCGAGGTCTTCATCGCCTACGTCAGCAACATCAGCTACAACTATTTCTTCTGCGGCGATGACGGCTGCGATTATTACGGGAACGGAGTGTACACCGGTAACGTCTGGGTCGCCCAGTCGACCTCCAACGGGACGCTCTTCTCGTACACCGAGGCCGCCTACAGCATCGCCCTCGATTCCCCGGCGTGGGACCCGGCGGTGAACCCGACCTCGTTCGGTCCGTTCCAGACCCCCGAGCCCCAGATGGCGTACAATCCGCTGAACGACACCCTCTACCTCGCCTTCACCGGCGGACGGATGGCCGGCGGGTCGACCGAGTGCTTCTACTCGACCCCTCAGTGTCTCACCGGCGGCCTCTACTTCTACACCTCGTATGACAACGCCACGAGCTTCAACCCGGGCAACATCCGGAGCACCGTCTTCGACCCGGATTACATTCAACCGTGGACCGCGGCCGCCAACGCGACCGACTCGGTGACGAGCCTCGCCCTCGCCGTGGAGCCGTCCGGCCAGGTCGACCTCGAAGCCGGCTTCTACAACGGCTCCGCATGCTTCGGCACGACCTGCGGGGCGGCGACGGAGGTCGTCTTCTCGACCTCCGACAACGGAACGACCTTTACGATCCCGGCCAACGTCGTGTCGAACGCCTACACGCCCGACGCGTACGCGTGGAACGGCGAGACGGGTGCGGTGGCCCTCGAGAACGGCACGCCCCAGTTCTACTGGGTCTCGGACAGCTGTCCGGCCTGGCGGACGTCGCCGTGCGGTCCGTATCCCTTCTCCGCCGGACCGGTCTCCCAAGTCGAGGTCTCCTCGCTCTTTACCGGGACGGGGACGACCCTCTCCTTCAGCACGACGGCGCTTCCCGCCGACGTGAACTGGACGGTCTCGGTGATGGGGAACGTGCGAACCGGCAACGGTTCGACGACCCTTTCGGTCAGCGGGGTCCCGACCGGAGAGCCGATCTTCTACTCCGTTCCGAACGTTAACCTCACCGCCGCCCACTACGTCACGCAGGTCACGACCTCCCCCGGCTCGCCCCTGACCCTCGCCGGACCCGCGACCGTGACCGTGCGCTTCCTGGAGTATGTCCCCGTCACCATCGGCTACACGGTGCCGATCCTCACGGGCGCCGGTTGCACCTTCGGCGAATCGGCCTGCCCCTCCTTCTATCCGGGGTGCACCGCCAACGAGAACTTCTACGTGGGCTGCTACTCGATCTACTTCACGAACGGCGCGCCCGGCGGGACGACGTGGACGCTGATCGGCCAGTCGATCTCCCTCGGCCTCGCGCCCCTCCCCGGGTACCCGACCGTCTACCCGTGCTATACGTACCCCGGTTACTACACGGATTGCATCGATACGATCTACAACCTCACCCTGCTCGGGTGGGGGGGCACCGGACCCGGGTCCATTTCGACCGACGCGCAGAACATCACTTTCACGCCGCAGGGACCCGTCGTCGAGACCGCGAGCTTCGTGATCACCGGCGCCTGCTCGGCGGAGACCGAATGGTACAACGGAAAGCAGACCTACCTCTATCCGTACGGGTGCGGCAACTATAGTGGCCCGGTCACGGTCGATGAGCAGGACCTTCCCGCGAACGTCGCCTGGGGGGTCACCTTCTCGAACTCCCTCGGGCTGGACTCGAACAACGTCTCGGTCGCGCCCAACCCGATCGCGTTCAACGACGCGCCGGTCGGCTTCCTGGGCGTCCAGCCGTGGAACATCCCGGCGGTCAACCCGGACCAGGTCTGGCAAGCGCAGTCGAACGCTCCTTCCATGGTCCTCGTCCCCGTCTCGTTCCCCATCGAGGTCACCTACTCGCTGGCGAACCTGACGTCGATCAACGTGCCGGTCTCCGTTTCCACGGTGGGACTGCCGTCGCATCTCTCCGGGAACCTCTCCCTCGAGGACCTCTCGACCGGGGGGACCAACCTCTCCCTCAGCACGCCGGCCTCGGGGCTGACCGTCAACGTTCCGGGCGGGAACTATATCGTGAACGCGTCCCCGGTGATCACGACGACCGGCGTCCGCTATACGCCCGTCGCGATCTTTGCCCAGGTCGCGCTCATGAACGACTCCAACCAGAGCGGCCTCGCCCCGCTCTCGGTACTGTTCGGCGGCCCCGTCTCCCTCAAGATCGATTACGCGGCGTCCTACTACGTCCAGGTGAGCGCCGGCCCCGGCGGCTCGGCCTCCCCGGCCAGCCAGTGGATCGACAAGGGCAGCACGATCACCCTCCGGGCCACGCCATCGACCGGGTACGATTTCCTGGGCTGGACCGGCTCGGGCTTGGGCTCGACCAACGCCGCCCAGGCCGGGCTGACCCAGGTCGTCATCGCCCCCGGTGGGCCGGTCACCGAGCTCGCCACGTTCGTGAAACAGCCCGCCCCGACCTGGACGGTCCACGTCGTGCCCGCCGGGCTCCCGGTCGGCCAGACCTACTCGATGACGCTCGGCAACGTCACGTATACCGGCACCGGGACCCTCACGATCCGCGGGCTCGCGACGGGGACCTACCCCATCGCCTTCCCCGACGTGACGATCAGCGGGGCTGCGATCACCCGATTCGTACTCTCGTCGCTCACGGCGACCGCCGGCCTTTCGGGGAGCAGCCTCTCCGTCAGCGGGAACCTGACCGTGCTGCCGGTCTACCTCACCCAGTACTTCGTGACGACCACCGTGGCGGGTTCGGGCGCCCTCTCGCTCGGCCCGGGGGCGTTCTGGGAGACCGCCAACACCACGCTCTCGATCACGGCCACCCCGGCCGCGGGCTTCGTGCTCGATCAATGGGTCGGTTCGATCGACGGCGGCCCGTCGACCTCGCTCGGGAACCTCACCACGGTTCAGGTCGCGCTCACCGGCTCGGTCGATCTGATCGCGCGGTTCGTCCCAGCCCCCGCCGCCGTACCGGTGACCTACACCTACACGCTGAAGGAGAGCGGACTGCCTTCCGGTGCGGCGTGGGCGTTCACCCTCAGCGGGTCGAGCGGCGCGGGTGGCACCACCTCCGTCCTCACGGCCGCGGGATTGAACGGCACCTATACGCTCAACGTTCCCGACGTCTACCTGACGAGCGGGATCCGGTTCGTCCCGACGATCACGGAGAACAGCTCCGTCCCGATCACGTCCAACCTGTCGGCGTCGGTCTCCTTCTCGGAGCAGGTGCTGGTGTCGGTCTCCACCTCCGGCAGCGGCACGGCCTCGCCGGGCGGCTGGTTCCCGGCCGGGACCGAGGTCCCCTTGACCGCCAACGCCGCGCCGGCGGGATGGAGCTTCGCAGGCTGGGAAGGCACGGGGGTCGGTAGCTACACGGGCTCGAACATGACCCAGTCGATCTACCCCACCGGGCCGGTCACCGAGACCGCGACGTACGTGCAGAACACCGGTTCCACGACCTCGGGGAGCTCGTCCATCTCGATGAACGACTACCTCGCGATCATCCTGGTCGTGGTCGTGCTGGCCGCCATCGGGATCCTCGAGGGCCGCGCGCTGGCCCGCCGACGCCGCCCGCCCTCCAAGCCGGCCCCCACGGCGACGGTGATGGGTGGCGAGGCGGTCCCTCAGACCCCCGCGCTGGAATCCCCCCCCTAGGGGGGCGAACTCCTTCCGGGGGCCCCGGCACTACCTCGGCGCCCTCGAAGGGGCCGTTCGCGATCGCACGGGCCGCACCCCCGGCCCGGGGCGCAGCGCCGTGGTCGAAAGAACGCCCGGCACGCGGTCCAGTCGAGCACGGAGCGCTCGGACATGGCGGCGGAGGGTGAACACATGCACGTGCGCCCCCGCGTCGTGGGTGTAGCCCGCGCGCGCGGCGGCGCCCTCCGAGTTGAAGGAGCGGACCTCGCCGAGGACCGCCCGGGAGGTCGTCGAGAGGTAGTCCAGGCTCGGCCGGGTCGTCTCGCAGACCGAGCGGAAGCTGTCGCACTCCTCCATGACGAGCGGGAACAGGCGGGCCGCATCCCGTCCGCCGATCGCGCGACGGATCCGCGCCAAGCGGGCCGGAACCTCCCGAAGTCGGCGGCGGTACTCGGGGCTGGTCGCCACCGTGAGCTGCATCGCGTCCTGCGAGCGGACCTCCTTGGTGCGGGCATCACGGACCAGAACGACCACGTCGACCAGCTCCGGCCAGTGGTCGGGGCCGTACAGTGGGCGGGCGTAGCAGTCGCGGCCGTCCGGACGCACCCCAGCGCGCCACTCGACAAAGCCCCCGAAGATCGATCGGGAGGCGCTCCCCGACCCGAACCGGGCGAGCTGGGAGAGCGCGCGGGGGGAGAGGCGAAGGCCCGCCGCACGGCTCGAGGCCGCGGCGAGCGCGGCGAAACCGGAGGCGCTCGACGCCATCCCGCTCGCGGTCGGGAAGTTGTTGTCGCTCTGCACGTCGGCGAACTCCGTCCGCCCGGCGAGGGCGCGGACGCGGTCCAGGAACCGGACCACTCCGTCGCGGGGTCCGCCGACCGCCTCCGTCCCGTTCAGCTCGATCCGATCCTCGCGGAGCGCGGGGTCGAATCCGACCGTCGTCCGGGACCGAGCCGGTCCAGGGTCACCGAAAGCGAGCTATTGTAGGGAAGCGCCCGGGTCCGGTCCCGCACGCCCCAGTACTTCACGAGCGCGATGTTCGGCGGCGCCTCGAAGGTCGCCGAGCGGGCTCGGGAGCTCGCGGCCGGCACGGCCGGTACGACCGCGCACAGGACCTATCCGCGCCGGCCGCTCCCTTAGTCCATGGCCCGACGGATCCCTCCCGGGGAGCCCCGCCCCCTCGTGCCGATGCCGGACCTCGCCCACGCCGCCCGTCTCGGCGGGTTCCACCATGAGGTCGGTTTCAAGATCGACGTGGCGGCGAGCACGCGGGGCGTCGTGGTCGTGAGCGGGAAGGTCGAGCACCGCCATTTGAACCTCAACGGGGTCGTCCACGGCGGCGTGTACGCCACCATCCTGGACACCGCGATGGGCGCCTCGGTCGTCTCGTTGCTCGCGCCGAGCGAGACCACCGCCACGACCTCGCTCTACGTCGAGTTCCTGCGCGCCGCCCGGGAGGGGGCGACCCTGACCGCCCGAGGGGAGGTCCTGCGTCGGGGGCACCACATCGCGTTCGCCGAGGGGGACCTGACCGACGGGGAGGGGCGGACCCTGAGCCAGGCCCGCGGGACCTGGTACATCTGGTCCGCGGAGGACCGGAAGGCGAGCGGACCCGCCGCCCCCCACCGCTGACCTTCTCGGCTGGACAGCCCCGAACCGACGCGTCCTAGGCCAACGGTGAGTGCCCGAACTGTTCCGCGCGAGGGCGGAGGCGTTCCAAGACCGCCAGCCGGTCCAGCCCCTTCGCGAGGCCCCGACTTCCCTCGGGGAGCGAGTGGTCGCGGTAGAACGTGCGGATCTCTTGGGACCGACCCGATCCCAGAAGGGGGGTCGTGGACTCGAGCAGCATGGAGAGGAAGCCGGTCCCCCGGAAGAGCCCGCTCAGCTCCTCGACACGGCGCGTCATCCAGGGCCAGAGGAGCGCCCGGGTTGCCGGGTTCACCGCCGCCTGGCCGATCACGGCGACCGCGTGGCCCCGGTTGATCTCCCCAGAGAGGGTCTGGTCGAGGGTGCGCTCGACGAGCGAAAGCTCGCTAGACCAGACGAGAGCGCGTTCGAGTTGGATCGTCTCCGCTTCGGGGAGCGAGTGGGTGAGCGCCCGCTGGATCTCGTTCCAACCGGCGGCCCCCTCCGTCCGGGCCCGCGCGACGGCGACCGCGGCCCGGAGGTCCGGGTCCAAGTGGGCCCATTCGGGGAACTTCTCGGAAAGGTCCTGGGCGAACGAGGCATCCAGTCGCACCCGGCCAAAGGAAAGACGCTCCCGGAGGATCCCGTGGGTGGGAGGCTCGTTCGCCCGTCGGTCCACGCCGACGGCATCGAGCCGCTCCGCCACGTACCGTCGGGCCTCCTCCTGGATCGACGTAACGGTCGGGAGCAGCGCGGCGAGGCTGGTGAGCGTGCCGACGAACGAATCGACGACCAGCCGGTCGGTCGTGGCCCCGACCCCGCGGACGAAACGGAGGTAGTTCGCCCAGTCCGTTTCGCCGGCGAAGAGGAAGGCGCTCAAGTCCTCCACCACGCTCCAGCGGTCGGCCGGGGGCCGGTTCGGGAGCGCGACCAGCAACCGGTCGTAGAGCTCCCGGTCGTAGAGCACCCGGTAGAAGCCGACCGCGCCGGGGTTCAAGTGCACGGTCGCCCCCGGCGGAGAAGGGATCCGAGTCTCGCGGGTCGAGAACAGGGTCCGCGAGCGCTTCCCGTTCAGGTCCATCACGAGCGGGATCGGCCAGGGGGGCTCGTCGGACGGGCCCCCCAGGAGGGAGAAGCGGCGCTGGGTGAGGCCGAGACCCGCCCCGTCCGAGCGGACCGTCACGACCGGATAGCCCGGCCGGTCGACCCACGGCGAGATCATCGCCGCGATCGGCTCCTGGCTCGCCCGGCCCAGCGCGTCCCACAGGTCCTCGGTGCGGGCGTTCGAGTAGCGGAACCGTTCCAGGTAGTCCGTGACCCCGGCCCGGAACCGATCCTCGCCGAGATAGGCTTCGATCATTCCGAGGATCGCCGCGCCCTTCCCGTAGCTGATCTCGTCGAAGATCTGGCTGATCTCCTCCGGGCGGTCGACATGCGCCCGAACGGGGTGCGTGGACGGAAGGGAGTCGGCGTCCAACGCCGCCATCCCGCCGGCGACGCGCAGGAAGAAATCGGTCCCGCAATCGTACTCGGGTCGCAGGCGTTCGGAGGTCCGGGTCTCCATCAAGGCCGCGAAGCTCTCGTTGAGCCAGACGTCGTCCCACGAGACCATGGTCACCAGGTTCCCGAACCACTGGTGGGCGACCTCGTGGGCGATCGTCTCGAAGACATCGCGCCGGGCGAAGGAGCCCGCGGTGGCATCGACCAAGAGCCGCATGTCCCGGAACGAGATGGCGCCCCAGTTCTCCATCGCACCGAACGCGTGCTCGGAGACGGCGATGAGGTCGAGCTTGGGCAACGGGTAGGGGATGCGGTAGGACTCCTCGTACGCCTCCAGGATCTCGCAACCTGCGGCGAGCGCGAACGCGCCCGCTGCGCCCCGGCCCGGCGGAGCGAAGACCCGGACCGCGACCCGGCCGGTCCGGTCCTCGACGTGATCGAACCGTCCGACGGCGAGGTAAAAGAGATACGGGGCCATTGGCGGCGTGGCGGAGAACGACCATTCTCGCAGGGGACCCATGTCCCGGGTCGCTTCCGCTGGGGTGTTCGAGATCACCTCGAGGTCGGAACGCGCGCGCACCGTCAGCCGAAGACGGGATTTCCGGTCGGGCCGGTCGAGGCACGGAAAGATCCGGCGGGCCCCGATCGGTTCGCACTGCGTCGTGAGCACGGCCGCGTCCCCTCGACCGGCCCGGTACATCCCGATCAGTTGGCCGTCCTGCACTCGGCCGGCGAAGCGGACGGTGACCGCGTCACTGGCCCCACCGATCTCGGACAAGTTCAGGCAGGAACCGGGACGGTCGTGATCGAACGGTACCTCCCGGCTCCCTTCCCGGACCGACTCGATCTCGAGGCCGTCGGCGTCGAGGGTCAGGGACTGGCGGGATCGAGGCGCCTCGAACTCGACCGTTCCGATCCAGCGGCCGCTCTCGAAGTCGACCTCGAGCGCAAGGCGGTACTCGGGTATCTGAGGAGGTTCCCTGGAAGTCAACCGGCCGCCCCTTCCCCGGGGCGCCAACGGCCCTGCCTCTTTGAAGCTAATCCGACGGCATGAGCCGCCGCTCGCCGCGGGTCGCCGACTCCAACGTTAAATACCGCGTCTCTGTCGGCGCGGCGGCTGACGGCCAAAGCGGTGGGGAAACACCCGGTCCCATTCCGAACCCGGCAGTTAAGCCCACTGGCGTTCCGCGCGGTACTGAAGTGCGCGAGCCTACGGGAAACGCGGAAAGCTGTCAGCCTCCCCACCCCGCCCCCCGCCACCGTCCGATAGGTTAATCGCCGCTCGGCCCTCGGCCCCGGGCATGCGACTCGGTGCCCACATCGGTACGTCCGCGGGTCTTGTCGAGGCGGTCGGGCAGGGGCGAGCCATCGGCTGCGAGGCGATCCAGATCTTCTCGAAGAGCCCTCAGATGTGGGCCGGCCCCCCGGTCGCTCCGGAGGCCGCCACGGCCTTCCGCGAGGCCGCCCGTGCGGCCCCCGCGCTCGCCACCGCCATCCACCACGGTTACCTCATCAATTTGGGCTCGCCCAAGGCCTTCATGCTACGCCGATCCCGGACCGCCTTCTTGGACGAGATCCGCAGGGCCGAGCTGCTCGGCGTGGACGGCCTGATCTTCCACCCGGGTGCCCACTTAGGTTCGGGGACCGAGGCGGGGATTCATACGATCGTGGAGAGCCTCCGGGGTGCCCTCGAGGCGGTGCCCGACGGCCAGGTCCGTCTTCTCCTCGAGAACGCGGCCGGCCAGGGAACCGCGCTCTGCTCGTCGCTGGAGGAGCTTAAGTCCGTCCTGACCGGCGTGGACGCGCCCGAACGGCTGGGTGTGACCCTGGACACGTGTCACCTCTTCGCCGCGGGAACGGATTTCCGGACCGAGGAGGGGTACGGCGTGTTCGCGGACCGAATCGAGACCGTCCTGGGACGGACGTCGGTCCGAGCCTTCCATCTCAATGACGCCAAGGCCGATCTCGGCTCGCATCTCGATCGCCACGAGAACATCGGGAAGGGGAAGATCGGTCTCGCCGGCTTCGGCCCCCTGATCCGAGATCCGCGGTGGAACGAGGTCCCCGGCTACCTCGAGACCCCCCTGGACGACCGGGGGTACAGCCAATATGCGGAGGACCTCGCGGCCCTTCAGTCCCTCCGGGAAAAGCCGGAGGGGCGGCCGCGGGCCACCTCGCGCCGGTCGTCTCGGGTGCGTCCTCCGACCGCTCCGAAGCCGTGAATCGACGCGGCCCGGAGACGTCGTCGAGTAGGGCGGTCCGAACCCTCAAATAGAGAGCCTTTCCTCGGCGCGCTGCGCATGGCGGAAGAGGTGCCGGACGACACGATCCGGTCGCTCGAAGCGACCGCTCGTGAGATCCGTCGGGACATCGTGCGGATGACCCACACCGCGGGGAGCGGGCATCCGGGCGGGAGCCTCTCGGTCTGCGACCTCGTCAACGCGCTCATCTTCCAGGAACTGCGGATCGACCCGTCCCGGCCCGACTGGCCGGAACGGGATCGCCTCGTCCTCTCCAAGGGGCATGCCGCGCCGGCGCTGTATTCGGCCCTGGCGCTCCGCGGATTCCTCCCGCGGGAGGAGTTGATGACGCTCCGTAAGCTCGGCAGTCGTCTCCAGGGGCACGTCGACCGGAACAAGCTCGCGGTCATCGAGGCGTCCACCGGGTGCCTCGGCCAGGGGATTGGGATGGCCGTCGGGATGGCGCTCGGCGCCCGCCTCGGACGCAGTCCCTCGCGGACCTTCGCGATCATCGGCGACGGGGAGTGCCAGGCGGGTCCGACCTGGGAGGCGCTCATGGCCGGAGGACACTACCGGCTCGACAATCTCGTGGTGATCCTCGACCGGAACGGATACGAGACCGATGGGTCGACCGAGTCGATCATGGGGATCGAGCCCATCGCGGACAAGTTCCGGGCCTTCCGGTATCACACGCTCGAGATCGACGGGCACGACTACCGGGCGATCCTCGGCGCCTTCGCCGAGGCGCGCCGCACGAAGGGCCAGCCGACGGCGATCGTGGCCCACACGGTCAAGGGGAAGGGCGTGTCGTTCATGGAAGGGACTCACGTGTACCACGGCAAGCCCCCGAGCGCCGCGGAACTGGAGCGCGCCCTCGCCGAGCTCGGTGCTCCGGGGAGCCTTCCATGACCGCCTCCGCCAAGCCGGAGAGCCTCCGGGATGCGTACGGGAAGGCGTTGGTCGAGCTGGGGGAGCGGGACCCGAACCTGGTGGTCTTGGACGCGGACCTTTCGGGTTCCACGCGCACCGTGCTGTTCGGCCAGAAGTTCCCGGAGCGGTTCTTCAATGTCGGCGTGATGGAGCCGACCATGATGAGCATGGCCGCGGGGCTCTCCCTCACGGGCCGGACGGCCTACGCCAGCACGTTCGCGGTCTTCGCGGCGGGACAGGCCTACAACTTCGTCCGTCAGTCGATCTGCTACAACCACGCGAACGTGAAGATCGTAGCGACCCACGGCGGCCTCTTGGTGGGGGGGACGGGGGAACCCACCAGATGGTCGAGGACATCGGACTCATGCGGGGGTTGCCGGGGATGACCGTGATCGTCCCGGCGGACGCCCCTACGACGCGGGCGGCCACGTTCGCCGTCCACGAACACGCCGGCCCGGCCTACGTCCGCCTCACGCGGGAGAACCTGCCGGTCGTGACCGACGGGTCGTTTCGCATCGGCAAGGCCGCGGAGCTACGCGCCGGCAGCGACCTCACGATCGTCGCGGTCGGGGCGCTGGTCGCGCGCGCGCTAACGATCGCCGAGGAGCTGGCCCAGGTCGGGGTTTCGACGCGGGTCCTCGATTTCGCCTCCGTCAAACCGTTCGACGAACCCGCGCTCCTGCGGGCCGCCCGGGACACCGGCGCGATCCTGGTCCTTGAGGAGCATTCCGTCCTCACCGGCGTGGGCGCGCTGGTCGCCTCGACCACGTCCGAGAACTATCCGGTGCCCGTACGTAGGGTCGGTGTGCCGGACGTCTTCGGGGAATCGGGCGATCCCTGGGCGCTCCTAGACCGGTACGGAATGTCGCTCGAGCGCATCCGGGATGAGGCGTGGGAACTGCTCCGGGCACGGGGCAAGGTTCAGTAAGGGGGATTCCCTCGGGAGGACGGACGATGCAGCTCTTTCTCGATACCGCGAGCGTGACCGAGATCCGAACGATGTGGGAGACGGGGATCCTGGATGGGGTCACCACGAACCCGACCCTGGTCGCCAAGGAGGGCCGGAAGTTCGAGGAGGTCCTCCAGGAGATCTGCGCCCTCGGCATCCCTTCCGTCTCCGCCGAGGTCGTCGCGACCGACACCGAAGGGATGCTGAGGGAAGGCCGCCACCTTCGGGAGATCCACCCCTCGATCTACGTCAAGGTGCCGATGACTGCGCCCGGGCTGCGGGCCACGAAGATCCTCGCCAAAGAGGGAACCCGCGTCAACATGACCCTCGTCTTCAGCGCGAACCAAGCGCTGCTCGCCGCGAAGGTCGGCGCGGCGTACGTCAGCCCCTTCATCGGCCGATTGGACGACCAGGGCCAGGACGGCATGGACCTGATCCGGGACATCCTCGAGATCTACCGACGCTACTCCTTCCCCACGAAGGTCCTGGTGGCGAGCGTGCGCCATCCGATCCACGTGGTCGAGGCCGCCAAGCTCGGCGCCGACATCGCCACCATGCCGTACGCGGTGATGGAGAAGCTCGTCCAGCACCCGCTCACCGACCTGGGTCTCGCCCGATTCCTGAAGGACTGGGAGAAAGTCCCGAAGGGTTGAGGTCGACTCGCGGCGGTCGTCGATGGCGGAGCCTCACCTTTCGGAGAAGTACCTGCGCCTGACCCGCGAGGCGCTCGCGAAGGTGCGGGCCACTCCCCCGACGCGCTCCTTCCTGGCCGGGGCGAGCGAGGATTTCCTCGCAATGGCCCGGGCCTACCTTGCGGACGCCGAGCACTTCGCGGCAGGCGGCGACCTGGAGCGGGCGCTGGCCGCGGCGAGCTACGCGCACGGTTGGCTCGACGCCGGGGTCCGGCTCGGTCTGTTGGACGGGGGGGATGATGACCAGCGGTTCACCCTCTACCGGTAAGCGCGCGACCTCGCCCGGGGTCCCCGAACCGGTCCTCGTTTCGATCGAGGCCCACCTCCGATCCCGGGAGGTCCGGCGCGAAGAGCTCTACCAGCGGGCCCGACGTCTTCGGCGCCTCGCCCAGACGACCATGAACCACCTCCACACGGGGGGGCCCACCGAGGCCGACCTGGCGGAGATCCGGAAGAGCATGGCGGAGCTGTCCGATTGGCTCCACCGAGAAGGACGCGGCGACGAGGGGATCGCGGCCGATGCCCTCCAGGAGGCCGTCGAGGCCTCCCTGTTGGGGGCCGTGGTCGCCGGCGTGCCCTTTCCGGGGCCGACCGACCTCGGGGTCGAGCCCGAAGCGTACTTGCTGGGCCTGGGGGACGTCGTCGGGGAGATGCGTCGGCGCGTCCTCGACCACCTGGGTCGCGACGATCTGGGGGGCGCGGAAGCGGAGCTCGCCCTGATGGAGAGCCTCACCCACGCCTTACTGAGGTTCGACACCACGCGCGCGATCGTGCCGTTGAAGCCGAAACAAGATACGGCCCGAGCGCTCCTCGAACGGACCCGCGGTGAAGTGGTCATGGCCCGGCACTTGGTCCGACTCCGAACCTCGGAAGGAACGAAATGACCGCTCGCCCGGGTCGAACCATTGGCGTGGTCGGCGGCTCCGGCCTCCAGACCCTCTTCGAGGGGGGGGCCCCACGATCCCACCGGGTGGCGACCCCGTGGGGCGCCCCGTCCGGTCCGATCGAGGAGGGCGAGGTCGGCGGGGTGCGCGTTCTGTTCCTTCCCCGGCACGGACCCGGCCACACCATCCCTCCGCACCGCGTTAACTATCGGGCGAACGTGGACGCCCTCCGCTCGTTGGGGGCGGAGGCGATCGTGACGGTGAGCTCCGTCGGCTCCCTGCGGGAGGAGCTCGCCCCGGGCACGTTCGTCCTGCCCAACCAGTTCATCGACTTCACGAAGGGCCGACCGACCACCTTCTTCGACGGAGGTCGGGTCTACCACGTCTCGCTCGCCGACCCGTTCTGCCCGGACCTCCAGCGCCGCGCCGTCGTCGCCGGGAACGCCGTCGGCACCCCGTTCGCGGAAGGGAAGACCTACGTCTGCGTCGAGGGCCCCCGATTCAGCACGCGGGCCGAGTCCGCCCTATTCCGTACGTGGGCCGACATCATCGGCATGACGCTCGTCCCCGAAGTGACCCTGGCGCGCGAGCGCGGGATCTGCTACGCCTGCCTCGCGATGGTCACCGACTTCGATGTCTGGGCGGACCGTCCCGTCGAAGCCCGGGAGATCGTCGAGGTGATGCACCGAAACGCGGACCGCATGCACCGACTCTTGGTCCAGCTGATCCCCACGCTCTCGGAGCCTCCCCACTGCTCGTGCGCGCGAGCGCTGGACGAGGCGGGCGTCTAGGCCGACCCTAGTCGGCGGCGCCGCGCCGGACGGTGATGGGGATCCGTCCCGCGGCGAACTCCCGTTCTGCGATCTCCACGGGGTCCACCAGGGTGGGGGGGACATCGATCAGGATCGGAGCGCCGAGCGAGACCTGAAGAGCCCGCGCGCCGAGAATGCGAGCCCGCTCGAATCGGGTATAATGGTCAGCAACGGGCGCCGGGGAAGGAGTGCGGTTAGACACTGGGGATTCCCTCGGCGCCGCCGACGCGGCGGCCGTCAAGGGCTCGGGGACTCAGGACGACCTATTTACGCTTTGCCTGAGGGGAATGCGCCACCGGCCTCCCCGGCCCGCTGAGCCCCCTTCCTGACGCAACCTCTTAGAGGTCGGCTCCTTCGAGGTCTTCGTGCGATCCCCCCGCCTCGGCTACTTCGCGCTGCTCGTCCGCCGGCTGTGGAAATTCGTCGCCGGGTACGTCGGCGTGTTCCTGATCGCAGCCTTCGGTTTCTTCCTCCTGGAGCAGGGGAGCCAGGGGCTGCTGAACTCGTTCTACTGGGCCATGGTGACGCTCTCCACGGTCGGGTACGGCGACGTCACCCCGACCAACCCGGGCGCCAAGATCTTCACGATCGTGATCATCGCGACCGAGGTTTTCCTCAGCGCTTATCTCGTCTCGGTCGTGCTCGGGGTCGTGGCCGAAGAGGGGCAGCACCGCATCCTCGGGACCCTGGGGACGAACTTCAAGGGCCACATCGTCGTCCTCGGCTTCGGTGGCGTGGGCCGGGCCGCGGTTCGGGAGCTCCTGGTGCAGGAGGAGACGGTCGCGGTCGTCACCGAGACCGTCGATGAGGTACAGGTACATCCGGACCCAGGGTCCGGAAAACCGTCTTTTCGTGACCGTCGGTCCTCCGGCCGACCAAGAGATCCTGAAACGCGTCAACGTCCCGGGGGCGCATGCGGTCATCGTGTGCACCCCGGACGACACGGCCAACCTGGTCGCGGCGCTGAACGTGCGGGCGCTCGCTCCCCACGTCCGCATCGTCGTCTCCGTGAGCCGGCCCGAGCTCAAGTCGACCCTGAAGACGGCAGGGGTCACTTACGTCGCCTCGCCCGCGGACATGGGCGGTCGTCTGTGCGCGGACGCCGCGTTCCGTCCCGATATCGCGAACGCCGTCGAAGACCTGACCGAATCGGACGTGGACGCCGACATGACCGAGTATCTCTTGTCGGACCGCACGCCGATCTCGACCCAAACGTTACGCGAGGCGGAGGAGCTGGTCCGGAAGGAGACCGATTGCCTCGTCATCGGCTACTCGCGGTCGGACGCGCAAGGAGAGTACCGAACCGTCCTGAACCCCCCCGCCTCGTTCCGCTTCCGGCCCGGGGACGCCGTCATCATCATCGGCTCGCTCGACAACTTGAAGCGAATGCACAAGTGGATGGGGATCCACCAGGGTCGGTAGCGCGGGAGAACCCCCTTCCGGATCCGGCCGGGTTCGTGTCGGCGTCGCGCCGTCGCGGCCCCCCTTCAGGCCCAGAGAGAAATACCCCGCTCGCTACCGAACGACGGACGCATGACCGTCCTCGTCCTTCTGGCCCCGAGCGATTACTACGTCCTCCTCGAGGTCTTCATCTTCCTCGCGGTCGCCCAGGTCGTTCGGTCCCTGACCAAGAAAGCCGGGTTTCCCGAGATCGTTGCCGACCTCCTTGCGGGGATGCTGATCGGGAGCTACGCCCTCGGTGGCCTCCTCAACTCGCTGTTCGGCGTCCAGCTGTTCGCCGTCACCGCCGGGCTCCTCCTGTTCGCCAATTTCGCGATCGTGCTCGTCCTCTTCGGCGGAGGGCTCGGCAGCGGATTCATGTCGCTGCGACGGGCCGGCTGGGCCGCCGTCGGCGCCGCGATCGGCGGCGACCTCGCCGCGTTCGCGCTGACGTTCCTGGTGTTCTCCCGGTTCTACTCGACCGACTCCGCGCTCTTGATCGCGGTCGCGGCGGCCGCGACCAGCGCGGCGGTCGCGATCTCGCTCGTTCGGGGCGAAGGGCTGGGGAGCTCCCCCGGCGTCGAATTCCTGCTCACCGCCGCGGCCCTCGATGACGTCGCCGCCCTGGTGCTTTTGTCGATCGTTCTCGCCTTGCTCTCCGGGACCTCCGATCCGGTCCATCTGACCGGGGTCGTCCTCACCTCGGTCGTCGCGTGGGTGGTGCTCCTGCTCGCCTCGGTCGTGATCGTACCGCGCCTGTTCCGGATCCGGGTCCTACAGAACGCGGAGACCGTGCCGTTCACCTTATTGTTCGTCCTGATCGCGATCGTGCTCGCCCTCGGGTTCTCTCCCATCATCGGGGCGTATGTCGCCGGACTCGCGGTCGCGGAGAGCGTCGTGGCCCAGCGGACCCGCGAGCTGACCGAAGTGCTGGTCGCCGTCTTCGGGGCGCTGTTCTTCATCGTCATCGGAGCCGAGTTCGACGTGGGGCTCCTCCTCCATCCGGCGGTGATCGGGTTGGCCCTGCTCCTCTCCGCGACGGCCGTGGTCGGAAAGCTCGTGGGGGTCTACCCGTTCGCGCGGTCGCGTCTCCGCTCTCCGGGAGCCGCGCGAGCGGCCACGATCGGCATGATCCCGCGAGGCGAGATCGGCCTTGTCGTGGGCGCGATCGGGTTCGGGGACGGCTACCTCACGCAGGAAATGCTGGGGGAGGTGGTCGTGATGGCGATCATCACGACGCTGATCGGAGCCTTCCTGTTCCGGCTCGTCCGGACCGGCTTCGATGGACCCGTTCCGAGTGAGGCCATCTGAGCCACTCGGTCACCCTTTGAACTCTCTCGGGGTGAGTAGACAGTAAATACGGTTATCGATTTATCGATATCGGAAACTCGAGCCATGTGGATGATGCGAAAGAAGCGGGGGTTGCGCAACTGGGTGCTCATGATCCTGAAGCGATCGCCCCGCAACGGCGCGGAGATCATGGACGACATGGAGGTCATGACCCAGGGTTGGTGGAGGCCCTCCCCCGGCTCGGTCTACCCCCTGCTCGAAGAGATGGTCAAGGAGGGGTCGGTCCGGAAGCGGGACGACGGACGCTACGAGCTCTCGGGCCCCGTCGATTCCCTCTGGTCCTGGCCCGTTCCCGCCGGGCGCCGCACGCCCGAGGACGTGATCCGCGAGATCTCGGGACTTACCGCCTATCTCGAGGACCTGACCCGGGCCGAGCCCGCCACCCTGAAGGCGATCGAGAGCGAGCTCGACTCCATCGCCGAACGACTCCGCCATCTGAAGAACTGAAGGAAGAACCATGGGATCCGAAGGAACCATCCAAGCCGAGAACCTGGTCAAGGTCTACAATGGGACGATCCGCGCGGTCGATGGCGTGAGCTTCGACGTGAAAGCGGGGGAGGTGTTCGGATTCCTCGGCCCCAACGGGGCCGGGAAGACGACCACGGTCTCGATGCTGTCGGCGGGGCTGCGACCCACCGCGGGCCGCGCCGTGATCGACGGGCTCGAGGTGAGCGCAGACCCGGAGGAGGTCAAGCGTCGGATCGGGGTGATCTTCCAGGAGTCGACCGCCGACGGGGACCTGACCGGGCTCGAGAACCTCGAGGTCGCCGCGGGGTGCTACGGGATCCCGGCGACCGAAGCCCGTTCCCGGGCCAAAGTGCTCATCGAACAGATGCAGCTGACGGACGCCGCGGACCGGTACGCGAAGACCTACTCGGGAGGGATGCGGCGGCGCCTCGAACTGGCCGTCGGACTCGTGCACAGCCCCCGCGTCCTGTTCCTGGACGAACCCACTCTCGGCCTCGACCCGCAGGGACGGGCGGGATTCTGGGGGTTCATCCAGAAGCTCCAGAAGGAGAACGGGATGACCGTCTTCGTGACCACGCATTACCTCGACGAAGCGGACGGGATGTGCGACCGGATCGCGATCATCGACCACGGGAAGATCGTGGCCGCGGGTACGCCGAACGAACTCAAGGACAAGATCGGAGGCGACGTCGTGACCCTCAAGACCGCCTCGGGAGCCAGCCCGATCACCACCCTGCTCCAGGCGCTGCCCGGAGTCCACTCGGTCCAGCATTCGGACGGCTCGTACCGGGTCAAGGTGCAGAGCGGGGAGACCTTCGTCCCCCTCGCAGTCGATGCGGCCACCCGGGCGGGCGTCGGGATCACCGGGGTCACGGTCAAGCGTCCGAGCCTGGACGAAGTGTTCCTCGACTATACCGGCCGTGAGTACCGGGAAGAGGAAGGACCGAACGCGACGGACCGGGCCGTCATGCTGAACCGCGTGCGCGGCGCGATGAGGCGCTGATGCTGCGCGAGTTGGCCGCCCTGACCCGGCGCGAATACCTGAAGCTCGCGCGCAACCCCCAGGCGATCTTCACGTCGCTCATGCTGCCGCTGCTTTACCTGCTGCTCTTCGGGAACGGGTTCACCATCAACCCCTCGGACTTTGTGCGCCCGGGCTTCACCTTGCAGGACGCCCTCAACTTCCTCTTCCGCGGCGCGCCGAACTACTACTCGTATTTCACCGCCGGCATGGTCGGGTTTGTCGCGGTCACCGCGTCGCTCTTTCTCGGCGCGAACGTGATCTTCGACAAGCTGTTCGGCATCTTCAAGCGGACCCGCGGGACCCCGGCGCCCTCGGCGGCGGTTTTCGGCTCCCGTCTCATCGCAGGAGCGACCCAGCCCATCCTGCTCTCGTTCTTCGTGCTGGGCCTCGCGCTCCTCTTCGGCCACATCCCGGGACTCCACGGACTGGATGTCACCGCCACCCCCTCGGCGATCGGGGTCTTCTACGCCTTCCTCGCCATCGTGCTCCTGGCGGGGCTGTTCGCCACCCTCTTTCTGACGATGGGGATCCTGCTCGACACTCCCCAGACCTACTTCGCCGCGGTGAACCTGATCAACCTGCCGGTGCTGCTGACATCGGACGCGCTCTACCCGTGGGGGACGATGCCGTCCTGGCTGCAGAACGTCTCGCAGTACAATCCCGTCTCGCTCGCGGTCAACGTGCTTCGGGAGACGTTCTTCGGCACGGGGGCCTACCCGTACTCGCCGGAGATCTACCTTCTCGGGCTCCTCGCCTGGACCGCCGTCCTGGTCGGGATCGCGATCGTCCTCGTCCGCCGGGCGCTCCGGCCGACCGAGTAGCGCGGGAGCGGTGTCGCGGCCTAGTCGCCGGTGACGTCGGTCAGGAACTCGCGGACGGCCCCGAGGAACTCCTTCGGTTGCTCCAGGATCGCCATGTGGCTCGAGCGGGAGAGCACCCGTAGGTGCGCCGGCTCGATGCGCTGGTCCATCTCGACCGAGGCGTTCAGGAAATAATCGTACTTCCCGACCAAGACCAGCGTGGGGAGCTCGATGCTTCGATAGTACTTTCGACCGTCCCACTTTCGGAGCGTGCCATCGCAGGCGAACTCGTCTCCCCAGCGGGTGAACATCGCGTGGTACACGGTCGGGTTGGCGCGGGTGGCCTTCCAGTCCGGGTGGACGCCTTCGAGGAATCGCGTCTGGAACGGCTGGTACGCCTTCTCCGCGAGGGCCACATATTCGGGAGAGGAGAACTGCCGGGCGCGGGTGAACTCCCGCAGCTTCGCCCGCAGCTTCGGGGGCGCCGCCGCGAGGACCATCCGGCTGGCCTGTACGCACTCCTCCGCGCTTCCGGCACTCGCGCACATCAGGAGCGAGACGAGATGCTTCGGGTACCGGTGGGCGTACTCGAGTGCGACAAAGCCCCCCGCGGAGAAGCCGAGCAGGTGCAACTCCGTGATCTTGAGCGCCTTTCGGATCGCCTCGACGTCGTCGGCCATCTGAGCGACCGTATAGGCCGAAGGGTTACGGGGGGCCCAACTGTGGCCCACGCCGCGGGGGTTGAACAGGACCACGCGTAGGTGCGAATTGGCGAGCCTCAGAAGACCACGGAGGTAGTGGTAGGTTAGCCCCGGCCCACCCGGATGGACCAGGAGGGTCGCCGGACCCTTTCCCTGAGATACGTACTCGAAGGACCGTCGCCCCGGAACCGTGACGCGGCGGACCCGTGCCATCGTGGGAGGTATCCCGCTCGGGAGAAAAGCAATGCTCCTCGCTCGGTAGGGCGAACGGGAGGCCCCGGTCCGGGCGGTAACGGGTCGGCGTCTGCGCCTTCGAGGGGGGAATGCGGGCCGGCAAGGCGGGCCAGGGAGCGACCCGGACGACACGGGGGAGGTGCGGGCACCGGGATTTGAACCCGAGTTATAGACTTGGCAAGCCTATGTGATAACCAGACTACACTATGCCCGCGTCCTCTGGGACCCCGTTCGAGGCGCGAGCGCCACTGGTCCTCCCAATATAAGGGTGGTCGCGAAGCCGCGCCCCGGTTCGCCGAGCGAAGCGGCCCCGATTCGTCCGCGTCGCATCCGGGGCGGGCCGTTATAACGAGGTCCGACCCGTGACGGAGCTACCTCCGCGGGGGACGATGGACGACGATCGGTGGGCGGAGGGGGACGTCGTGACCCTTCTCCCGCCCGACGGTCCCCCGCTCGTCACCCGCCTCGCCCGGGGACCGCAGCGACTGGGGGATGCCGGCGTCATCGACCTCACCGGGCAGGTCGGTCGACCGGTCGGCGAGGAGTGGGTCTGGTTGGGGACGGCGTATCGCGTCGTTCGTCCCTCGTTGTCCGACCTCCTCTCGACGTTGAAGCGCGGCGCCCAGATCGTGACTCCCAAGGACGCCGCCCAGCTGGTGTCCCTGGCCAACGTCCGAACCGGTGGTCGGGTCGCCGAGGCCGGCTCCGGGAGCGGCGCGCTCACGATCTGTCTCGCGTACGCCGTCGGGCCGGGCGGCCGGGTCGTTTCGTTCGATCGGCGGCACGATTTCATCGAGCAAGCACGGTCGAACGTCACGCGGGCCGGTCTCGCGGACCGGGTCGAGTTCCGGGAGCGGGATGTGGTCGAATCCGGGATCGACGCGACCGGGTTCACGAGCGTGGTGCTCGATCTGCCGGAACCGTGGGCCGCGCTGGCGTCGGCCCGGGAGGCACTTTCTCCGGGGGGGTACGTGGCGACGTACACGCCCACCTACAATCAGCTGGAACGGACGGTTCGGCAGATGCGGGAACTCCGTCTGACCGAGGTGCGGGCCCTGGAGCTCCTCGAGCGCGGACTCCACGTCGGCGACGGGGGCACCCGACCGGAGTTCGAGATGCTCGGACACACCGGGTTCCTCGCCGTGGGCCGACGGACGGGGTAGCCGTGGTCGTCGCGTCCCTCTCGATCGGAGCGGTGGTCGGAGTCCTCCTCTCCGCGGCGTTCGTCTGGGTCGAGATCGGTCGCTTCGCCACCCCGCAGGTTCCCGAGACTCTGTTCGATGAGCGACGCGAGATCTTCGCCTACACCGCGGGTCTGTTCGTCGGGATCCCGTTGGCGATCATCTACATCCTCTACCAGGTACTCGATGGGCAACGGCGCGCTCCCGGGGGCGCTCATCTTCCTCGCCCTTCTGGTGGGCGGGATCGAGCTCGCCCAGTGGGGCCTCCTTCGGAGCAGTTACTGGGGTCGGACGGAGAGCGCCCCGTTCTACGCGCTCGGGTACCGGGCGGCGATCGGAGGATTGATCGCCCTCGGGGTGGTCTCCGAGTACCTCGGGGCGAGCTCCATCACGGTGGACGGGGTCGTCCTCGCGGTCCTCGAAGCGACCGCGATCGTGGGGCTCCAGGTCGCGGGCGCCCTCCTTTCGCTCCGACCGAAGCCGGGGAGCGGCCGGACGAGCGGAGGACCCCTGTCGGGGGCGATCTTCGCCGCGTTCGGGTTCTTCCTCCTCGGACTTGGGCCCCTGGGGGGCGAAGTGTCGGCCTTTCTAGGTGCGGGCATCGCCTTCCTGGGGGCGCTCCTGGTCTACCGGCGCCTCCGCTCCACCCTCGCCTCGATCCCGCCGCCGAGCGCCGGACCGCCCCTCGAATCGGTGAAGACGACCGAGACCTACGGCCGGACCCGGCGCGATCGCCCCTAACGGCCGCCGCTCGTCCTACGGAACGGCCGGCAGGGTGGCCGTGGACCAGAGGAGCAGGCCGAACAAGAGGAGGATCGAGACCACGAGGATCACGAACTCGCCGCGGCGGCGGGCGAGGTAGATCCGCGTCTCGTCCGAGGTCGTCGGGAGCGCGTTCGCGTTGACGAACTGGAGGCGGATCCCCGCCCCGGCGGCGATCCCGAACAGGCCGAGGGTCCAGAGCAGCCGCGCGGTCTCGACGCCGTAGGCGACTCCCTGGGCCGTGGACGTTCCGCACGTCGTGGTGAAACAGTCCGCGGGGAACGAGCCCGCGACGACCACGACCAGCGTGCCCACGAACAGCAGGAGGAGACCGATCCCCTGGCCGAGCATGGCGAGGAAGGCCCAGGGGCCACGCGCGGACATCGACTCGGCGCTGAAGCGCTCCGCCAGCGGACGAGCCGGGGGTGCGGCCGGCGGGACCGGCGAGTAGGGGTAGCCAGCAGCCGGCGGGGGCGGCGGTGGAAGGTCGGCGGGGTTCGTCATGGGTGCACTGCCCACCACGCATAGGTTCTTAAGCGGAACCGCTTCCCGCCCCCCGCATGGCGGACTCTGAGGAGAAGGTTCCCCTCGACCGCCGCCTCCGGTTCGGGATGCGCACCCACCGCGCGGTCCTGGCCGTGCTCGTTTTTGCCGTCGGGATCCTGCTCTCGGTCCTCGCGATCGGGTTCTTCACCCCGCTCTCGAACAATGCCCCCTTCACGACCATCAACTCCTACACGAACACCCCGGACGCCAACTACAACCTCGTGTTCGTCATCGTCGGCCCGCTGGTCGCGATCGTGGGGGTGTACCTGGTGGGCGCCTACTACTACGCACGGCGGAAGTTCGAGCACCTCATGGTGACGAAAAGCAAGGCCGAGTTCCTCCGGAACATCCCGGACCTGGAAGAGATCCTGTGGGACCTCACGCCGGCCGACGAGGACCGCTACCAGCGCAAGCGCGCCGAGCTACGGGTCCGCCGCTGACCCGGTCCGCACCTCGACCGGGTTAAGTAGCGCCGCTCGGTCCATCGCCGATGGCGGGTTCCTCCGCGAGCGAGCGGGCGGTCGGGTTCCGCTTCCGCCGCCTCGACAAGCCCGAAGAGTTCCGCCAGGTAGAGGAGGTCCAGCGTGCGGTCTGGGGGGACCAATCGGCCGAGCGGATCGCCCCGTCCCTCCAGCGAGCGGTCCAGGATAACGGCGGATTGGTCCTGGGCGCCTTCGCCGACATCCACCTCGCCGGGTTCACGGTCGCGTTCCTCGGATGGGACGGCACGTCCCTCTACCTCTACGCGCATCTGCTCGCCGTGCGCCCCGAGTACCAGAACCACCACGTCGGGCTCGACCTCGCGAAAGCCCTTCGGGTGGAGGTGCTCCAGCTCGGATTGGGCGAGATCCGACTCGCGTTCGACCCCCTGCAGAGCCGCAATGCCTGGCTCTTCGTCCGACGGCTGGGAGGTTTGCCCGACCGGTACTTGCATCACTATTTCGGCCAGATGCCGGACGCGATCAACTTGGGCATGGAGAGCGATCGGGTCCGACTGGTCTGGTCGCTTGCCTCGCCCCGCGTCGAAAGCCGTCTGGGGGGAACGTACCCGTCGCGGGACGACGACCGGGCCCGATGGCATTCGGCCACGGCGATCGTCTCGACCGAGCCGGGGGAAAGCGGCCTCCGTCTTCCCACCGAAGTCGCCGAGCCAGCAGGGCCGACGGCCCACCTGGAGATCCCCTTTGACCTCGACCTCGTCCGGCAGCACGAACCGGACGCGCTCCGTCGGTGGCGTCACGCGACCCGGGACGCCTTCCGCGCCGCTGCGGACTTGGGCTATCGCGTGGACGACTTTGCGGTCGTCACCGAGGAGCACGAGCGACGGAGCTTCTACTACCTCTCGAAGTCCGACGCGGCCGCGGGGGAACCCGAGCCCACCCCCACGCCGAAGAGCTAAGCCGAGCGGAGCGCTTTAACACGACGACCATGACGGCGAATCGCCGGCCCCCGACTCCCTCCGGTCTCGTCCTGGTCCTCCTGCTGGCGGCGCTCGCCGTCGGGGCGGCCGCGAGCATCGTCGCGGCGGCCCGGACCGCGAATTCACCGCCCCTCGGCGGTACGACCCCGATCCCCGAGGTCTACCTCTCGGACGACCTGGTCATCATCGCCTGCATCGTTCTCTTCCTCGCCATCGTCGTTCCGATCGTCTACGACCGCATCCGAGGGGGAGCGTCGGTGCCCGGTCGCGTGATCGTCGTCACGCTCGTGATCGTCCTCGCGATGGTCCTCTTCGTGGTGGTGGCGCGTTTCGCGACCGCCCCCGGTGGACCGTTCGCGACCGGCCAAGGAAATACAGGAATCCCGGGGAACAACAGCACGGGCACCTCCACCAACCTCACGGGGCCGAGCAATCCCCTCCTCGGCAACGGGGGCAACATCTCGTTCCTCGGGGGTCACATCCCCGGTTGGGTCGTCTTTCCCGTGATCGCCGTGTTCGCCGTTCTGATCGCGGTCGTGGCGGTACCTCGGGCACGTCTGTACTTGCAGGACCGTGCGGTGGCGCGGCTCGCCCAGGTACCTGAGGCGGAATCGGTCCGGGGGGCCCTCGGCCACGCCGCCCAGGAACTGGCGGCCGGTTCCGACCCCCGGTCGGTGATCCTTCGCCTCTACGGACAGCTCCTGCTCCGAGTGGGGCCTCTCGCGGGGGACATCGACCGGTCGACGCCCGAGGAGATCCGATCCCTCCACCTCGTGCGCGTGGGCATTCGCCCGGAGGCCGCGGAGGCGCTGACCCGGCTGTTCGAGGAGGCGCGGTATTCCACCCATGCGCTCGGTCCGGAGGCCGCTGGACGCGCCTCGCGAGCCATTGCCGACGCGGAGCGTGACCTAGCGAGGGCGGCGCCGCTCCCGTGAACGTCCCCTCCGATTGGCCGCTCCTGATCCTGGTCGCGGCGGCCACCGTGATCGCCATCCTGGCCGGACGGGCATTGGAGATCGCCGTCCCCGTCGGGGTCGTCGCCGTGGTCGCGGCCGGGCTGCTCCTCGCGGGCTCGATGCGCCACCTCGCCTGGCGCCCGGCGCCGTCCCCCCGGATGGCCCCGCCGATGGCCGCCTCCACCCTGAGGGCCGCGTTCCGTTCCGGTCGATCGGGGAGGATCACCATCGTGGTCGAGCTCGACCGGATCGAGCGGATGGGCCCGCACCCGTCGCTCAGCGTGCGAACCGAAGCCGAGGAGTCGCGCATCCGGGCGCTACCGCGTCCCGAATTCCGCGCGTACGTTCAGCACCGCCTGGATGCCATCGAGGCCGCGGACCGATGAGCGCTCCCGTTCGCGAGCCCCTCCGCTGGCGTCCCCGCTCGTACCTGCTCCTGGGAGCGGCGGCCGTCCTGTTCGCCCTCGGCATCGCGGAGCGGACCCCGGTGCCGCTGTTGGTCGCGTTCCCCCTGCTGCTCGCCCCGATCGCGGCACCGCTCGTCGGGGCCCGCGGCGCGCCGAAGGTGACCGCCACGGGTGCGGTGCGCGGGAAGGAGGAGCTCGGTGGAGGTCACGTACCGCTTCACGCCCGAACCTCCCACCTTTCCGGCCGACCTCAGGGTCTCCGTGGCTCCGCCGAGCGGGTTCCGGGTCACAGTCCCCCCCCGCTACACGGCCTCGGCCGAGACCCTCCAGTTGGAGCTTTCGTGGAACGTTCCCGACCCGACGGTCGCGCTCCTCCCGGTGCCCGACATTCGCTGGGAGGACGCGCTCGGGCTGGTGGAGCGGGAGACCGAAGTCACGGGAGAACCGTTGGGGATCGAACGCTTTCCCCCCGAACTTCGGCGCGCCGGGGTCGTCCGCCTCGACCGGACGGTGGCGCTTCCCGGCGAGACCCGATCCCGGGCGATCGGGGCCACCGGGGAATTCTTCGGGATCCGGGAAGCTCAGCTCGACGACCCCCCCCGACAGATCAACTGGAAGGCCTCCGCCCGGGCCGGGCGACGACTCGCGAACGAGTACGCGCTGGACCGGACGGGGGACGTGCTCCTCTTGCTCGACACGCGGCCCACTTCGCTCGGACCGTCCGTCGACACGCGGCTCCTCGGGATCTCCCGAGCCGCGGCCTACGGTCTCGCCGACGCCTTCCTTCGCGAGAAGACCCGCGTCGGGATCGCCGTCTTCGGTGAGTTCATCACCGCCCTCCCTCTCTCCACCGGACGGGCCCACCGGATCCGGATCCGCGACCTCCTCCTCGCCACTTCGGTCGCGCCGGTGGCGGCCCCCGCCGAGCGATGCGCAGTGACTCTCCGTCGATACTACTCCCGCGGCATGACGACCATCCTGCTCTCCCCGCTCGCGGACGCGGAGTCGCTTCTGCTCGTGCCGCACCTTCGGCGGCGGGGCTTCCACCCGGTCGTCCTGAGCCCGTCCTACCTGCCTCTCCTGGCCTCCTCTTCGGACCTGGTTCCCGAGGACGAAGCGATTGTCGGTCGGATCTCCCGGCTCCTTCGTCGTGAACAGGTGGCCCGGGCGTGGAAAGATGCGCCCGCGATCGATTGGGAGGACTACTGGTCGCTCGGGGGGTTAGTCGATTTCCTTCGTCGACCGACCCTCCGGGAGCGGGGCATATGAGCGCGGTCGAGATCCCGTCTCGAGCCGGGCGCGGGGTCGGCCCAACGTTCGCCCTGCTCGCGGCGGGACTCCTCGGGTTCGCCCTTCTCGGAACCCTCCCTCTGATCGAGGGGGTCGGGGTCGCGCTCGTCGGCCTGGGCATCGCGGCGGGGCTTCGACTCAGCGGATGGCGAGCGGTGCGACCCTACGCACCGGTCGGCCCGCTCGCCTCCCTGGCGATCCTGGCCGTCGCGGCGGCCCCCACCGCGATCCCCGCGGTGTACGGTGGGGCGACCGCATTGGCGTTCCTCCTCTGGCTCTCGGAGGATCCCGACCGATTGGCGGGGGGCCCGGGACGCGCGTTGGGCCGACTCTTGGTCCCCGGGATCGGGCTCGTGCTCGCGTGGACGAGCTCCTTCCTCCTGCCCGGCGGTGCGGCCACAGTCGGGATCGCGGCGGCGCTCCTGGGAGGGGTCCTCGTCCTCATTGCGTGGCTCCTACGGGCGCCCCAGATCCTGGACCGCGATGCGGCGGCAAGCTCATAGCACGGGCCGGTGTCCCGTCGAATGGCGCGGCCAACGCTGCGCCCGGGTACCGTCGAAGGGTCCCTCTCGACTCAACGCGGACGGGTCGTCCGCAGAGGATGACGTGAGGACAACCCCGGTGTCCGACAACCCCGACCGGGGTCAGACCGCGGAGACGGCGTGCGCCCAGCGATGAGGCGGATCGTTACGGTCGGGGAACAGTGCCCGTCCCTCCTTATACCGGTGCCGTTCTCGCGTCCCGAGTCCGGAGGACGATGAAGGCAGCGGAGGCGGCGGCTCGGGCGGTCCAGATCCGGGATTCCGTCCACACGGCGGTGGTAGGGCGGGACGTCGCGGTCGACCAGATCCTGGTCGGCCTGCTCTCGGACGGCCACATCCTGCTCGAGGACCTTCCCGGGCTCGGCAAGACCCTGATGGCGAAGTCGTTCGCTCGCGCGCTCGGCCTCGAGTTCCAGCGGGTCCAGTTCACCGCCGACCTCCTGCCGCACGACATCACCGGTGGGGAGATCGTCGACCCGAAGACCAACGCCTTCGTCTTCCGTCCCGGCCCCATTTTCACCAACGTCCTCCTCGCGGACGAGATCAACCGGGCCCCGCCCAAGGTGCAGTCCGCGCTCTTAGAGGCGATGCAGGAGTACCAGGTGACGAGCGAACGGACGACCTATCCGCTGCCGCGCCCGTTCCTCGTCCTCGCGACCGAGAATCCGATCGAGCTCGAAGGGACCTACCCGCTCCCCGAAGCCCAGGTGGACCGGTTCCTCTTGCGCCTCAAGATCGGCTATCCGACGGTCGACGAGGAACGGACGATCCTCGAGCGGCGGAGGGCCCGCAAGACCGAGGAGGTCGCCGGCTCCGCGGTCATGGATGCGGCGACCTTCCAGGAGCTCCAGAAGGCCGTGGAGGACGTCGAGCTCGACCCCTCCCTCGCTGACTACCTGCTCACGCTCGTGCGGTCGACCCGCGATGACTCCCGGACGGAGGTCGGCGCCTCCCCGCGGGGCTCGCTCGCGTTGCAGAAGGTCGCTCGGGCCCGGGCTCTCCTCTCGGGGCGGGACTATGTCGTCCCCGACGACATCAAGGGACTCGCCATTCCCGCTCTGGCGCACCGGATCGTCGTGAAGCCCGAGCCGTGGATCCGGGGCGTGCGCGGCGAGGACATCGTTCGCGGGGTCGTCGAGCGCGCGGTCGTACCGAAGGTCAAATAGGCCCCGGTCGCGAGCAAACCGTTTTCATCCCGTCCGGGGTCGGGCCCCCGATGGCCGTGCTCCCCACCGTCGTCGTCGCGGACCCGATCGATGCCGACGCCCTCGCGCGATTGCGCGCCGGGCCCTGCCAGGTCGTCGACGCGAGCGCGGACCCGAAGGGGCTCAAGAACCATCTTCCGACCGCTTGGGCGCTCATCGTCCGGAGCCGCACGAAGGTCGACCGGACGCTCCTGGCCGCCGCCCCGCTACTGAAAGTGGTGGCGCGGGCGGGGGTCGGGGTCGACAACGTGGACATGGCCGCCACCGGGGAACGGGGGATCTCGGTCGTCAACGCGCCCGGAGGCGCGACCGCGAGCGTGGCGGAGCTTTCCGTCGCCCTCTACCTGCTGCTGGTGCGAGGGCTGCTTCCGAAGATCCTCTCGACGCGCACGGGGTCCTGGGAACGAGGTACTTCGGGGCACGAACTCGGGGGTCGCACCGTCGGCTTCTTGGGCTACGGCCGGATCGCCCGCGAGGTCGCCCGGCGTCTCGCCCCCTTTGGGGTCCGCACGCTCGCCTTCGACCCGTTCGTCACAAAGGCGGTCGATGCGACCGAGATCGTCTCCTTCGAACGCCTCCTGGCCGAGTCCGACATCGTCAGCGTGCACGCCGCACTGACCCCAGAGAACCGTCACCTCCTCGATGCCCGGGCGTTCGACCGGATGAAACCGGGAGCGTTCTTGGTCAATGTCGCCCGCGGCGCCCTCGTGGACGAGGCCGCCCTGCTCACTGCTCTGGACTCGGGAAAGGTGGGCGGTGCCGCGCTCGATGTACTGGAGGAGGAACCCCCGATGAAGCGCACCCTGATCGAGCATCCCCGCGTGATCGTGACACCCCACTTGGGCGCATCGACCCCCGAAGCCCAGCAACGAGCGGGCTCCGACGTCGTGGACGAGGTGCTCCGCGCCCTGAAGGGCGAGCCGCTGCGCGCCGTCGTCGCACCACCGGGAGGGGCACGATGACGTTCGATCCCGAGACCGCGACGTTCCTCATCGCCGGTCCGGTGCGGATCCATCCCCGGGTCCTCCGGGCGATGTCGATGCCCTCGCTCAACCACCGGGGCGACTACTTCCACGGCATTGTTCAGGAGATCCGGGAGCTCCTCCCCGTCCTGTTCGGCACGCCGGGTCACCAAGTGATCCTGAGCGGCAGCGGCACGGCCGGATTGGAAGCGATGTACTCGAGCCTCGTCCCGAAGGAGGGGCGCGTCCTCGTCCTCTCCAACGGCAATTTCGGCGAGCGCAGCGACCAGATCGTCCGACGCTACTCCTCCCACGTGACGACCGTGACCGCGCCCTGGGGTCAACCGCTCGACCCCGCCCAAGTCCGGGTCGAGCTCGAGCACGGCGACGTCCGGGCCGTCTGTGTCGTCCACAATGAGACGAGCGTGGGACTCCAGAACGACCTCGCTGCGATCGCGCACGAAGTTCGGCGAGGGGGTTCCCCGCTCCTCCTGGTCGATGGGATCAGCGCGGTCGCCGGCATCCCGCTCCCGCTCCAGGAATGGGGGGTCGACGCCGTCGTGGCCGGCACCCAGAAGGGGCTCGCGGCGCCGGCCGGGCTCGCGCTCGTCCACCTCTCCGACCGGGCTGTGGAAGCCCTCCACCCGGGCTCCTTCTACCTCGATCTCAAGTCCCACCTGACGCCGCTCGCGAAGAACGACACCCCGTGGACTCCGGCGGTTCCGCTCTTCCTCGCACTGCGGGAGGCGCTGCTGCTGCTGAAGGAGGAGACCCTGGAGGGACGGCTTCGGCGGACCCACCGCCTCGCGGAGGCGACCCGAGCGGCGGTCGACGGCCTCGGACTCGAGCTCTTCCCGGTCCGGACGCACGCCTCGGACACGGTCACCGCCGTGACGAATCCCGCCGGCATGGGCGACCCCGAACTTCGAAAGGTGCTCGAGAAGCAGTACAACATCCTCGTCCAGGGCGGCCAGGCGGCGCTCACCGGCAAGATCTTCCGGATCGGTCACATGGGGATCGCGGACTGGCCCGACCTCTTGGTCACGTTCGCGGCCCTCGAGCGGATCCTGGGGAAGGCGGGCCGACTGCCCCACCCCGGAGCCGCCCTCCAAGCGATCGTCGAGCGGATGCCGTAGCCCGTCCACCGCTAGATATCGACGATCACGCGCGCGCGGCCCCGGGCCGGGTCAAAGACGAGGTGGTGGAAGGTCGCCGCCTTGACCTCGGTCCGCGACGGGTGTCGGGCCGCGTCGAACGTTTCGCCCCGGAGGGCTGCGACGACGGCTGTCGGCGGCGCCCCGACCGCTCGAGCCCGGATCTCCCGGACAAGAAATCCGTCGGTCTCGTGCACCAGGATGAGCTCGGTCAGGTAGGCGACCACGAGCTCGGTCGCGTCAAGTCCGCTGGCGCTCACCGCGCGCTCCTCCCGGGGGCGAACGGTGCGCAGGTCGGTCATCAACGCGAACAGGCCCAGCCCGAGGGCCTCGAGGAGCGAAGCCGCGTCCGGGCCCCGCGCCCACACCCCGACATCGGCGGTCGTGGGGAAGCTTCCCCACCGGCGGTCCGGCTTCCGTCGGAGGGTTCGGTCGGACGTGGGAGGTCGATGCGTCGGGAGGGGTTTAAGGGATGCCCGTTCCTCCGTACGCTCGCATGCGCGCCTCCCTCGTGATCCCGACGCTCAACGAGGCCGGGTCGATCGGCCACGTGGTCGCGTCGTTCCGGGCCGCCGCGGAGGCCGGCAATCGCACGCTGTTCGCCGCCGATCCGATCGACTGGGAGATCCTCGTCGTCGACGGCGCGTCCTCCGATGGGACGGCCGAGACCGCTCAGCGCGCGGGGGCGACCGTCCTCCACGAGCCCCGGAAAGGGTATGGCCGTGCCTACCAGACCGGCTTCGAGGCGGCCCGTGGCGAGGTGATCGCGACCTCCGACGGGGACGCGACGTATCCGGTCGAAGAGATCCCGAAGTTCGTCCGTCAGCTGCTCGATTCCGGAGCGGATTTCCTGTCGGGTAACCGGATGGCATTCCTGGACCGGAAGGCGATGACGACGGAGCACCGGATCGGGAACCGGGTGCTGAACACGGCCCTGCGACTCCTGTTCCACCGGTATCTCCGGACCCTCCCGCAGGGCACCCTCATCGACAGCCAGAGCGGGTACTGGATCTTCCGCCGGTCCGTTCTCGACCGGGTCTCCCTGGCGCAGGACGGGATGGCGTTCAGCGAGGAACTGAAGATCGAGGTCCTCCTGCGCGGGGCGCGCTTCGTGGAGGTCCCGATCCGGTACGGCGAGCGGTGGGGCTCGCCCAAGCTGTCGAGCTGGCGTGACGGCTACGGGAACCTCCGCTACCTGCTTCGGAAGCGACTCGCGGTCCAGCGGGAGCTCCGGACCGGCGCGCCCACGCCGTTCCGGTCGAAGCCGACGTCGGTCGTGCCGCCGCCGTGAGCGAAGCCTACTGAGTCTTGCCGGACCGCTCGCGCGATTTGACGCGCAGGCCCTGGTACCCGCACCGCCGGCACTGGGTCGCCTTCGGGGGGTTCCGGGCGGAGCAGTTCATGCAGATCTTCTTGTTGAGCAGACGCTCGACCGCCTCGGGGAACGGCATGGGGACGGCGGGGACCCGCCCTCGCCTATAAAACGGGGACCGGGCGGTCGCCGACGCCGCTTTCCGCGGCCCGGACCTCACCGAGGACGATGGTGTCGGACCCGGAGGGGGAGGAGGCCGTGCGTTGGGCCCGCTCGGCTCTGGCCTCGGCCCTCGGAGCGGAACGGGCGACGGTTCGTGCGACTCCCCCATCGGGGAGACTGTCGCCGGCCTTCCACGAGCGCCGCGGAGCCTTCGTGACGCTCAAGCGCCACCCGTCGGGCGATCTCCGGGGGTGCATCGGGTTCCCCCTCCCCGTGCTTCCGCTGGGCGAGGCCGTGGCCCAGGCGGCGGTCGCGGCGGGGGTCGACGACCCGAGGTTTCCTCCGGTGACGGCCCCCGAGCTCGGACGATTGACGGTCGAGGTCTCGGTCCTCGGCCTTCCGCAACCGATCCCGGTCGGGAATCCGGCCGAGACGGTGGCCGCCGTCCGGGTCGGTCGAGATGGCCTGATCGTCGACGGGCAGGGTCGGAGCGGACTGCTCCTTCCTCAGGTCGCGCCGGAGCAGGGCTGGAACGAGGAGGAGCTCCTCGCCGGCACCTGCGAGAAGGCCGGGCTTCCCCCCGATGCGTGGCGTGCACCGGGCGTGCGGATCCGGCGGTTCGAGGCCGAAGTGTTCGTCGAGGTCGCGCCCGGCGGCCGGGTGGAGCGCGAGCCGACCGAGATCACGGATGCGCCCGAGCGACCGTCGCGGTGAACCCGATCCCGTCCAGGTCCCAGCGGCGCACCTCGTCCCCGGGAGGAAGGTCTCCCTCCACGAACGTCAGCGAGTCGGCCTGAAGGTCGCGGGCGATCCGCTCGGATCGTCGCCGGAGCAGCTCGAGCAGCTCCCCCGTGGCTCCGATCGTGAGGCGGATCCGGTCGGTCGGCTGGAGGCCGAGCTCCTTGCGCGTGTGCTGGAGGCGGCGTCCGACCTCCCGTGCGAGCCCCTCTTCGCGCTCCTCGGGAGTGGGCGTGCGGGGCAGGGCGGCGATCGCCCGGCCGTTCTCCTCGCGCACGACCCAATCGGTCTCGGGGAACTCGGCCCGCGCGCCCGCCGAGACCCGCCGGACCCGACCCACGTTCAACTCCTCGGCCAGCAGGAGTTCGCCCTCCGAACCGAGACCGGCGAGCGCGGGGTCCGCGTCTCCGAAAAGGACGAACTCGCCGAGGGGGACCCGGGCCTTGATCGTGGCGCGGTGTCGAAGCTCGCGACCCACTTCGACCAGTTCCCGGAGGGCCGCCATGCCCGCCTCGAGCGCCTCGTCCGGCTCTCCGTAGCTGCTCGGCCAGCGGCCGAGGTGGACCGACCGGGAGGCGTCCTGGTACTCCAGCTCGCCCACCTCCTGGTGGATCCATTCGGCGGTGAAGGGCAGGAGCGGGGCGACGACCTCCGCGAGGTGGAGCAGCAGGTAGGAGAGGGTCGCATGCGCGGTCTGCCGGTCCTCGGGCGCGGTCTCTCCCCAGAACCGCGGACGGGAACGGCGGACATACCACGTCGAGACGTCATCGACCAGCGCCCGCACGGCGAGCGCGGCCGGCCGGGGGTCGCTCGAGTCCAGCGACGCGGTCACCGCGGCTCGCGTACCCTCCAGGCGGGAGAGGGCCCACCGGTCGAGCGCGGTCGAGACGTTCGGCCGGTCCCAGCACGGAGGGAGCCGGTCCGCCCGGGCGTTCTGCAGGTGGAACGCGACGACGTTCCCGAGCGTGCCGAGCGTGCGACCCGCCGCCTTGTGGATCGTCGCTTCACCGACCCGCATCGGTTCGGTGAAGTCGACCGTGAGGAAGGTCCACCGGACGGGATCGGCGCCGACGCGGGCGAGGAGATCGATCGGGTCGAGCACGTTGCCCTTCGACTTCGACATCTTCCGATTTGACTCGTCCAGCACCATCCCGGTCGTGAGGGAGGCCCGGTAGGCCGGACGGTGGAAGAGCGCGGTCGAGAGCACGAGGAGTGTGTAGAACCAGCCCCGGGTCTGGTCGAGGCCCTCCGCGACGTAGTCGAGGGGCTGGGCCGGGTCGAACGGTCCCTCCTCGAAGGGGAAGTGGAACTGGGCGAACGGGGCGGCCCCGCTATCGTACCAGGCGTCGATCGTGTAGGGCTCGCGACGGCTCGGGGCGCCGCAGGTCGGACACGGGAAGACGATGCGGTCCGCTTCGACGCGGTGGGGATCAAAGCTCGGAGGCAGGGGTGTACCCGCGAGACGTCCGAGCTCCGCGAAGCTGCCGGCGCACGTGGTGTGCCCCTCCGGACACATCCAGATCGGGAGCGGAGTCCCCCAGTACCGGTTCCGGGAGACCGCCCAGTCCTTCGCCTCGGTGAGGAAGTTGCCGAAGCGGCCGTCGCGCAGGTAGGGCGGGACCCAGTGGACGGTCGCGTTGTTCTGCTGCAGTTCTGCGGTGAACCGCGAGGTTCGGACGAACCATGAGTCGATCGCCCGGTAGAGGAGCGGCGTGTCGCACCGCCAGCAGAACGGGTAGGTATGGCGGAGCGTTTCGGAACGGAAGACGAGGCCCCGCTCCGTGAGGTCGTGGAGGAGGATGGGGTCGGCCTGCTTGAACCCCCGGCCGCGGACGATCGGCACCGCGTCCCCGAAGTGCCCTCTCCCGTCGAGGGGGTCGAAGACCCCGACCTTCTCCCGGGCCCCGACACGCTGGTCATCGGGTCCGAAGCTCGGCGCGACGTGAACAAATCCGGTCCCCTCCTCCGCCGTGACGAAGTCGTCCAGTACGACGCGGTACCGTCCCGGCCCGGGGCCGGCCGAGTCGAAGGGAGGGCGGTAGCCGGCGCCTTGAAACGCCGTGCCGGGGAAGCGGGCCACCACGTCGGGAGCTTGCGGAAAGTATCGGGGGACGGCCGCGGAGGCCAGGACGAGCTCCTCTCCGTCCTTAGTGCGCACGACGGAGTACTCCAGGTCCGTGCGCGCGGCGGCCAGGAGGTTCGCGGGCAGCGTCCAGGGCGTGGTCGTCCAGACCAAGAGGCTCCGTCGTGGGGTGGTGGGGTCGGTGAGCGGGAATCGAACCGTGACCGAGGGATCGGTCGCCTCGCGGTACCCCTGGGCGACCTCGTGCGAAGCGAGCGGGGTCTCGCACCGAGGGCAGTAGGGGAGCACGTAGTGGCCCTTTTCCAGGAGACCACGGTCGAACAGCTGCTTCAGCGACCACCAGACGCTCTCGATGAACGGGGGGTCCATCGTTCGGTACGCGTGGTCGTAATCGAGCCAGTACCCGACCTGGCGGCTCATCTCCCGCCAGACGTCCGCGACCTCGAGCGTGATCATCCGGCACTCGTCGCAGAACCGCTCGACCCCGTAGCTCTCGATCTCCTGTTTCGACTTCAAGCCGTGGCGTTTCTCGATCGCGATCTCGACGGGAAGCCCGTGACAATCCCACCCGGCCATCGAGCTCACGATGCGCTCGCCGCGCATCCGATGATACCGGAGCTGGAGGTCCTTGAGCACCCGGGCGACCAAGTGGCCGACGTGCGGGCTCCCGTTCGCGCTGGGAGGGCCTTCCGTGAATCGGAAGAGGGGACCCTCGCCGGGGACGGAGAGTGCGCGGGCGATGACGTCCGTGGTCTCCCAGTAGTGGAGAACCCGTTCCTGGACCGCCCGGGAGGAGGGCGCCCCGGAGTCGGTCTCCTCGGGCGTCACGGTCGGCTCCGACGGTCCCCCGGATGATAAAGGACGCCGAGCACCGGCCCCTCTAGCGGGTCAGGCCGTGCGGCGGCGGGCTCCTCGACTCGGGGCCGACCCGGGCGGACGCGTGCCGGCGGACGACGTGGCCCTCGAGCTCGGTCACGTGGGTGCCACGCCCGAGGACGATCTCGCGAGCCCGGACGAAGCGAACGTTGACGCCCTCCAGGTCGACCATTTCGGCCTCGATCCGGGCGATCGGCACCGCGAGGTTGCGCCCGAGGACCATCTCGACCGGGTTCGGGGCTCGCACTCGGAGGATGACCGACTTGGCCTGGATGCTGCCGATGTGACTGGGGCCCCGGAACCGCGCCGTCACCCGACCGGCGTCCACCGCGCCGTCGATCTCGGCGACGCCATCGAGCGAGAACTCCCCGGCCTTCAGGCTGGGGGCGACGAACAGCCCGTGTACGGTGAGAGCGCGGTCGACCCGAACGGCGCCGTCGAACCGGCTGCGGTCGCGAAGTTCCCCATCTCCCACGTGCACGATCCCCCGGACCCGAAGGTTTCCCGAGGAGACGATCGCCCCCATCAAGCTCAACGCGCCTCCGACCTCGAGATCTCCCTCCGAGCGGACCGAATCAGCCGTGAAGGAGCCTCCGATCGCGGTCCCGCCGACCAGCAGGGCCGTGCCCGTGTCGGCTTCCGCGAGGACCTTCGTACGACCGCGGCTGGTCCAGCGAAGGGCGTGGACGGAGTCCCGGCGGACGACGCCCGAGTCCTCGATGACGCCCGTCCGAGGCGGCGGGGGGGCTTGGCCGGCGGAGCGGGCGGGCTGACCTTGGCCGCGGGAGGCGCCGCCGGGGGAGAGGATGCGGGCGAAGGGACCGGTGGAGGAGCGGCGATCGCCATGGTCGACTCAGCGGGCTCCTAAGACGGGTCCGAGCCCGAGTCGACGATGCTGCGCCATGATGCAGAGATTCTCGTAGACGGTCAGACCGGCGGTCCGAGCCCGGGCCGATGCATCGGCGTGCTCGACGCCCAGGGCCATCCAGATCACGGGCACGCCCCGGGCGATCGCCTCCTCCACGACGGGTGGGACCTGGTCGGAGCGGCGAAAGATGTCCACGATGTCGATCCGGATCTCGGGGGGGACCTCGTGGAGCGTCGGGTATGACCGTTCGCCGAGGATCTCGGGCGCGACGGGGTTCACGGGGACGATGCGGTACCCGTGACCCTGTAGGTACCGGGCCGTCTCGTTGGAGTCCCTTTCCGGCTTGTCGGAGAGGCCCACGATCGCCACCGTACGCGCGTTCGTCAGCACCCCGCGCAGCTCGTCATCGGAGGGGTTCATCGGGGCACGCACCGTGGCCGGTTACATGATGCTAGCCCCTGTTCCACGGGGCTCAGGGTTATCGGAAGTTCGGCGCCTTCCCGGCCGATGTACGTCGACTACGTCGGGATCCGGGTCACCCGCCTCGCACCCACGGTCCGATTCTTCGAGAAGGGACTGGGACTGGTCGAGGTTCGTCGTGGAACGATGGGACACGGAGGGGTGTGGGTCCTGATGCGCGACCCGATCTCCCACCAGCAGATCGAGCTGAACTGGTACCCCCAGGGCTCGAAGTATCACACGGAGTTCGTGCCCGGCGAGGGGCTCGACCACATCGGCCTCCGGGTCAGCGACGTCGCCCGGGTAGGCCGTAAGATACGGGCGGCCGGCGGGAAGCTCGTCGATGCGGTACGATGGAAGGGCCAGGTGGTCGTCGCGGTACTACGAGGGACCCGATGGCTTGTGGGTCGAGCTGATCGATTCGCCGACCCTCTAGGGCGGCCCCGCGGCCGGGGGCGCTCCCTCGGAGGAGAGGCCGAACGGATGGGACGGGCCGCGCACGAGGCGCATGTAGACCAAGAGGGCGACCACGAGCCCCGCGAAGATGACGCCGTATCGGATCGCGACGCCCACGTCCAAGTTGAGGAGAGTGAGGTAGGCCGACGCATCGAAGATCCCGTGCAGCAGTGCGATCACGACCAGGTTCCCTCCCGAGGCGCGGAACGCGGCCGCGAAACCGAACCCGGCGAAGAACAGGGTCGGGAAGATCAGGGGTGCGGCCGCGCCGTAGGTGGTCCCGTAGTAGAGGTGCACGGCCGCGAACAAGGCGCTCGTCCAGACCGCGGGGGTGAGCCAGGAGCCCGGCCGCGCCGCCCAGAACCCGAAGATCCATCCCCGGAAGATCGTCTCCTCGATCGCGCCGACCGCGAACGAGAGGCCCACGAAGAACCACGGGTCGCCGACAGCCTGGGTCAGCGCCGGGTTGGGCCGCTGGAGGAGCGCGAGAGCCCCCGGGTCGACCGCGAGGTACACGAACGTGAGCAGGATCACGACCAGGATCGCGGCGAGGGAGGCGATCCCGTACCATTGGAGCCCTTCGAGCGTCGCGAGCGACGGGCGCTGCTTCCAGTGCTGGAGGGGACCGGTCCCGACGCCCAGCAGGAAGGCGAGGATCGGCACGCCGTAGACGATCAGCAAATCCCCCAGCAGGGAGCCGTAGACGACCCGGGTCCCCGGTACGAGCTGCGGGACGAAGTATTGGCTCGCGATCGCGAGGACGGTGACGGCCACCGCGAGCGCATACCGGGTCACGGAGGTCCCGGAAGGAGGCGGAGGAGGTACGGGGTCGTTCATCCTGCGGCCTCCGGGGGACTTAGCCGGGACCGGGGGTGCGTTCCGCGACCTGGAGGCAGGCCAGGAGATCCTCCAAGGTCGCCCGGGCGCGGGCGGCGGAGGAGGCCGAGGTCCCGAGGACGAGGTCGCGGCCCTCCACCGACAGGGTGACGTACCCGGGGGAGTCCACCGCGAGGGCCCGTCGCAGGCGCTCGGCCTCCTCGGGGGAACGACACGGCCGGCGGGCCACGACCGTTACTTCGACCCCGCGGACTTCTTCGGACGGGTCGGGGATTTCCCTCCCTCCTTCGGTTGCGCGCCCGGTCCGCGGCTCAAGGCGTCGGGGACGATCGGGGCCGTCTGGGTCCGACGGGCGACCTCCTCGTCGGCCCGTTCCTTGAGGTAGCGCCGGACCGAGGGCCAGATCGTGTCGTCGTCGCGCTGCTTGTTCTCGAAATTGTGCTGCCCGATGAACCGGTTGTAGGCCGCTCGGCCCGCGGCGTCCCAAGTTCCGGTGAGGCGACCGTTGTAGAACCCCAGGAGGGCCAAGTCGTGTTGGACGCCCTGCGCCACCTCGCCAGTGATGGGGAGGAGGGTCGAAGGGTCCTCGCGGTTCAGGATCGTGAGGTCGTAGATCTGGAAGATCCGTCGCAGCTCCTCGATGGGGGACGTGTGGTCGTCCACCCGAAGGTCGACCCATCGATCGGTGCCGCCCCCGTAGCCCGCCTCTTTCCGTACGACCAATAGGGCGGCCGATTGGACCCCCCGCCGGTCCCCGCCCTCCCGCTGGCCGGCATGGAGCGCGGCGAGCAGGCGGTCGGCGATGTCGCCGGGCGTCGATTCGTACGAGCGCGCCATCGCCCGAACGACCGCCGGTCCGAAGAGGATGTTGCCCTGGCAGGTGAACCCGTCCCCCACCTCGTGCCCCGCCCAGTCCATGCACTTCTTCCCCGTGAAGGCCGCCGCCTCGCCCTGGGCGTCCACGACGCCGAGCTGCCGCTCCTCGCGTCCGGGGTCGCCCTCGACCAGCCGGCGGACGGCCTCACGCGCACTGACTCCCTCACGGAACAGGCGCAGCCCTTGAGGTCCCCACGACATGTTGGCGGCCGCCTGCGTCGCGACCGCGCCGACCCCCGCCTCGGCGAACGGTACCATGGCGCCGACCGCCGGGAACTTCGACTGGACCGCCACGCCCCACGAGCGGGTGCCGCGGTCGAAGGCGACAATCGAGAACGTACCGAACCGGGGAGGTGGCATGGTCGCGGTCAGGAACGGACGCCGCCTTAAGTTGTCGGCGTTCGGTCGGATCGCGGGCCGGTCGGTTCCAGTTCGCCGAGCAGCCGTTCGACCCGTTCGGTCGCTTCCGTCCGCCGACCGTCCCGGTACGCCTCTTCGGCGGCGTGCAGGGCACGGAGCTCCGCGCGGACGTCCCGTCCCTGGGTCTGGAGCAGTCCGATCAGGCGGGAGGCGAGGCGGATCCGATTGCCGGTCCGCTCCTCCTCGGGATCGGGGATGGCGTCCGGAGCTCCGCGCGTCGTGTAGTCCACCAAGCCCCTCGGCCACTGGGTGACCTCCCCCTCGCCCCGACGCGTGCGCCGGGGCTTCTCGTCGGGCAGAGGGTCCTCCGGGGAGGCCTAGGCCTCGCCCGCATCCGCGGGCGCGGCGGCGGGTGCGGGCGGTCGGGCCGCCCCCGCCTTCGGGCGGGGGAGCTGCTCTCGCAGGAGCTCCCAGACCGCGTCGATCCGTTCGTAGAAACCGGGCACCAGGCCCTCGGCCTTCAGGATCGCCGCCGCCTCCTCGACCTTCGGCGTCCACTCGCTGATGGCCACTCCATGGCCCCCGGCCCAGACGAGGCAGCCGCGGGCGAGAAGGACCTGGTCCTCCGCGAAGCGACGGGCGCGCAAGGCGTCCCGCTCCGGCGGGGCCAGCGCGTTCTCGGGGTTCCAGCTCGGCGGTTGCGGAGCCGGGATCGACACCCGAAGGAGCCGGAACGGTTCCGGCAGGCTGGGCCAGCGGGGTTCGTGGAAGCGGATCGAGAGCTGGTCGAGCGCCTGAAGGGCGGTCGCGTAATCGGCCGCGGCGTATGCAGCCTCCGCCCGGTCGTATGGAGTGAGAAGGTCTCCGCTCGGTGCCCCCTTCCAGAGGTCGAGCAGGAGGGTGACCCGGGAAGGGACCAGGCGGCGGAGTACCTTCTTCTCGGGCGGCTCGGGAAGCGTCGGGGTGACCGGTACCTCAGGGGTCTTCTCGGGAGGGCGGTTCGGCGCGCCGGGCATCGATCGGTTCCGAGGCGCCTACAGGAACGCCTCGAACTCCTTCGTGACTTCGGGGTACTTGTCGCGGACGGCCTTCAGGATGTTGTGGACGTTGAGCTTCTGGAGCTTCACGCCCTGGAGCGCGTCGATGATCTTGTCGAACACCTCGTCCGACAGGCTGGTGAGCTTCTCCTTGGCCAGCCAGTTCCGGTAGAGCTTCTCCTCGAGGCGAGCCCGCCATCCGAGGTCGTACTTCAGCAGGAACTCCTTCGACGTGTTGCCGGTCTGGGCCGCCTCCGCAGCGACCGTCCCGCAGATCTTCCCGGCGATGCAACCGTTCGCAATCCCGCCGCCAGTGAGGGGGTCGATCATCCGGGCCGCGTCGCCCACGATCATGAACCCGTCAGACACGGTTTGCTTCAGCGGAGGCGAGATCGAGACCCCACCGCCGACCATGTCGATCTTCTTGCCCTTGGCGTAGGCGGGGTGGGCGGCGATCCAGCGGTCGAGGTGGTCCCGGGCCTCGGCCATGGACTTGATCTGGCTGACCTGGACGCCGATCCCGACGTTCGCGAGCCCTTCCGCCTTCGGGAAGATCCAGACGTAGCCTCCCGGGGCGACCTTGCCCAGGTAGAAGTCGCAGAACCGCACGTCACAATCGACGTTGGTCATGCGGTACTGGAGGCACGTGTCCATGTCCTTGAGCGCGATGTTGGTCGAGATCCCGGCCCACCGACCGACCTGGCTCTCGAAGCCGTCCGCCCCGATCGTCACCTTCGCCCGCACGTCGAACGTGGAGCCGAACTGCTTGACCTTCGCGCCCACGACCCGACCGTTCTCCTTCAGGATGCCGGTCGCCGCGGTCTTGAGCCGAACCTCAACACCGGCGTTGGCGGCGTCGATCGCGAGCTGCTTGTCGAATTCGTCCCGCTCGACGACATAGCCGACCTCGTTGCCGGCGTGCTTCTCGTTGATCTCGAAGACCTGCTCGCGCGGCGAGTAGATGCGGGCCCCCTCGACCTCGCAGTTGACCCAGCGGCCGGGCTTGATCCCGACGTCCGCCAGCCAGTCCTTGCTCATCCCCTCGCCGCAACGCACCGGGCTTCCGATCTCCTGGCGTTTTTCGATCATGAGGACCTGGGCCCCGTGCTTGGCGGCCCATTTGGCCGTCATGCTTCCGGCAGGTCCTCCGCCGATGACCAGGACATCGGTCGAAAGATCGGGCGTCATCGGTGCACTGCTCGAACGGGATCGGGCTCACCCGATCTCGATCGCTCCCACGGGACAGGCCTTGACACAGATTTCACATCGCGTACAGACCTTCTCGTCGAAGGTGATCCGCGTCTCGTCGAGGTAGATGCAGTTCAGGGGGCAGATCCCGACGCAGGCGCCGCAGTAGATGCAGAGTTGCCCCGACGATTCGATATGGAGGCTCTTCTTGCCCGGCAACGCGCCGACCTCGGGTCGCACCGGGCGGGACGCTATTAAAGTCTATCGACGAAGGCGTCACCGAGAGGCGGCGGGGAGGCGTTCCGGTCCCTCGTTCGAGGGGGTCGACTCCTGCTCGGCGAGCCATCGCTCGGCGTCGATCGCGGCCATGCATCCGGACCCGGCCGCGGTCACGGCCTGGCGGTACCGGTGGTCGTGGACGTCGCCCGCGGCGAAGACGCCCTCGACGCTCGTCCGGGTGTGCTCGCGGACCTTCAGGTATCCCTCGTGGTTCACCTCGAGGCACTCCCGGAACACCTGGGTCGAGGGGTCGTGTCCGATGGCGACGAAGAGTCCTCCCACCGCGAGCTCCTTGGTCCGGCCCGAAGGGAGATGTTTCAACCGCACCCCTTCGACCTTCTCCGTCCCCAGAACCTCCTCGACGGCGGACTCGAGCTCGAAGGAGATCTTCGGGTGCTGACGGGCCCGGCGCTGCATGATCGAGCTCGCCCGGAGGGCGTCCCGTCGGTGGACGATCGTGACGTGGGTCGCGAAGTTGGTGAGGAAGAGGGCCTCCTCCATCGCCGTGTCCCCGCCGCCAACCACGACCAGCGGCTTTCCCTTGAAGAAGAACCCGTCACACGTGGCGCACGCGGACACTCCGTGCCCCTTGAGCCGCTCCTCGGACGGCAGCCCCAGCCACCGGGCCGTGGCCCCGGTCGCGATGATGAGCGCGTCCGCCGTGATCGTGCCCTGCGTGCCGGTCGTTACGTGGAAGGGGCGCGAGGCGAGGTCGACCCGGGTGACCTGGTCGTCCACGAACTCGGTGCCGAACCGGGCCGCCTGGCGGCGCATCAGGTCGATCAGTTCCGGTCCTTGAATGCCGTCCGGGAACCCGGGGTAGTTCTCGACATCGGTGGTGATAAGGAGCTGACCACCCGCGGGAACCCCGCTGATGACGAGCGGCTTCAGTTCGGCCCGGGCCGCATACAACGCGGCCGTCAAGCCGGCCGGCCCGCTGCCGATGATCACGACGCGGACATGGCGGTCGGGGGAGGACATCGGTCGAACAGGCCGCGCCCGGTTTAAAGCGCCACCTCCCCCGATTGCCGTAGGGTGACCCAGGGACCGGGTGGCGGGGGCTGCCGGCTATCACTCGGCAGGACCCCGGGGTGGCCGATGGCGGAGCTCGCGGGCGAGTAGCTCCCCTCGAGAGGTCAGGCGGTAGGTCTTGAGACGTCGGGGTTGGCCCTGAACGTGGCGAACGTCCACCTCGAGGACCCCTCCATCCAGGAGCCTCCGAAGGACGTTGGTGAGGGCGTTCTGCCGCACGCCCAGTGCCGCGCTGATCCCGGCTTGGGTCGCTCCGGGGGGGGCCACATCGTATGGGCCGGACGCTCCCTGCGCCGCGAGGTGGAGGACGATGCGTTGCGAGATCCGGAACGTTTCCGCCGTGGGGAGGGAGGGCGGCCGGATCGGGGCCGATTCCGGCGCAGGAGGCGGCGGACCCGACGGGGTCATAGGGGGTCCGGCCGAAGGCTCGGCCCTCGGCCCGTTCTCCTCCTGGACCGGGACCACCGGTCGGCGGGGCGAGAACCAGGTACGTCCGAAGAACACGGCCACCGCGACCAAGAGTCCCACGGCGAACCCGATCACGGCCCACCCGAGCGTGCCGAGACCGGTCAGCCCGGACGAAGCGTCGGCCGCCGTCGCGCTCACGTTCACCCAGATCCCCTGCTGGGTGAGGTCGGACCCGCTGTCCTGGACCGTCAGGACGACGTAGTAGTTGCCCGCGCGAGAATAGGTGTTCTCGACCGTCGTCCCGGTGCCGGTGGTTCCATCGCCGAACGTCCACGTGAAGGAGACATAGGTCCCCGTCCCGCCGCTGACCGTCCCCTGGAAGGTGACCGTGAGGGGGGCCGATCCGTGGGAGGGGGTGGCGGTCACCCGAAGGGCCAGCGGGGCCGCGGTGACGTGCACCGGGATCGAGGCGTTCCCCGAGGCGGACCCCTCCCAGACCCGTATTCCGGCCGTGTAGGCCCCGGGGGCAGTGTAGAGATGGCTCGGGTCGCTCAGCGACGCGCTCGTCCCGTTGAGGAAGGTGCCGTCACCGAACGACCAGTTGTAGGCCGTGGGAGTGCCCACCGAGACCGTCGCAAGGAACGCGACCAGGAGCGGGGCCGAGCCGAACGAGGGCGTGGCGGAGATTGAGACCGAGGGGCCGGTGCCGGGCTCTGCCGCCCGGGCGGCGGAAGAGCCAAGGCCCCCCACGAGGAGGGCGGCTGCCAGGCAGACCCAGAGGGCAGCGACTCGTCGGGTCATCCCCTCCGACGACGGCACCCCTCGATTTACCTCTCGCTCTCCGTTCGATTCGTCGGGTCCGTGGGCCGGCCCGCCGTCGTTTCGAGCTGCGCCACGAGGGTGGCTCCCTCCTCTTGACGGCCGCGCTGGCGGAGATAGTACCCGACGGCGAGGCCCGAGACCAAGGCCCCGGCGATCGCGATTCCGAGGTACTCGAGGAGGACCATCGGGCTCCCTCCCGAGGGGAGGAGCCCGGTCGACTTGACCGCGGTCGTCGAGCCCGCGGTCACGTTCACCGACCCCAAGGTCACGGTCACGTTCTGCCCGGTCGCGTCCGAGACGGTCAACGTCGGCGAGTAGACTCCGCTCGTGGTGTAGGCGTGGGCCACGATCCCTCCGTTCGCGGAGGACCCGACGGTGCCGTCGCCCCACGCCCACTGGATGGAGTAGGGGGCGGTCCCGCCGGAGACGCTCGCGACGAAACCCACCGCGAGGGGCGTGGGTCCGTACGGCGTGGACTCCTGCACGGAGACGTTGAGCGGGGATCCGACGGTCACGATGACCGGAACCGTGTCGACGGCCTGGGCGCCGAGAGAGTCGGTCACGGACGCGTGCGCGGTGTAGTTCCCGGCGTGGAGCAGAAGGCAGGGGGTCAACACGGGGGCGCCCGACCAGTTCGTCAGCGAATAGAGGCAGAGTCCGGAATCGACCCCGACGGAGAGCGAGTAGGGCGCGGTCCCCCCGGAGACGGAAAGGTCGAACGTGGTGTTCAGGGGGGCGGACCCCCGGTCCGGCGTGGCGGTGAAGTCGAGCACCGGCGTGCTCCCGTTCCCGCCCGTCGAGTTCCCCGTGATGTTGACGTGCACTTCGGCGTAGCTGACCGACCCGTTGGCCCCGTGGGCGGCCACTTCCGCGGGGAAGGTGCCGGGTTGCGAGAAGGCATGGGAGACGTTCTCGCCGGACGCGTTCCCTCCGTCCCCGAAGGCCCACGTGTACGAAAAGGGCCCCCCGCTGCCGATCACGTACGAGTCGAACTCGATGGGGGAGCCGACGGTCTGCGTGATCGGGGTGGCGATGGCGTACACTTGGAAGTTGCCGGTTCCGTTGCCCGGGTCGGTGGAGCTCCCGTTCTGGACGTCGACCTCGGCCCACGCGGAGCCGGAATTCCCGTTCGTGTCCGTGGCCATCCCCTCGATGTACCAGGCGCCGGGCGTGGAGAGCGTGAAGACGGTTTGGTTCACGGTGGACGTGTTGGTCAGGAACTGGAACGTGCCGTTCGTCTGCGTCGCGCCCCAGGAGTACGAGACGCTGCCCACGGCGTAGGACACCGTGGTGGTCGCCGTGACGGTCAACGAGGCGTTGCCCGTACGGGGCGACACCGACTCGGTGACCCCGAAGGGGGGCGGTCCCCCCATCACGGTGATCGGGACGGAGGCCGTCGCGTAGCCCCCCACGACGAAGGTGACGTTCACCGTGACATCGTACCCGCCGGCTTGCGTGAACGTGTAGGAGGTGTTGGGCGCGGTCGACGTGACGTTGTTGCCAAAGTTCCAGAGGGTGGAACTGACCGCCGACTGAGTCGCACTGCAGAACCCCACCGTGAGGGGCGCCGGGCCGCTCGTCACGTTCGCCGTCACGCTCAGGGCCGACTGGTTGTTGGGGGTCGTCGGGCACGAGAACGTACCGGCGGCGACCAGGGCGGGGGAGGACGGAATCCCTCGCGGGGAGACCGTGGGACCCGTGAAGGCCGCGGCGAGGATCAGGAGACCCAGGGTCGCGACCACCGCGAGGGTCCGATAGTTCGGGCGAATGGAGCTCGGCGAAACGGGGGCCCGCGTCATCGACCGTATTGGGAGTGTCCGAGCCTTAAGAACCCCCGCCGAAGATACGCCGCCGATACGCTGACGGGCGGCGTATCGGACGGGCGTCGCCCTATCGGCGGGGTGGAGGGAGCCGCACCCCCCCGTTCGGTTCGGGTTCGGCGTACCCCGAGTGCTGGAAGATAAGGGGAGTCCGGTCCGGGCCCAGCTCCAGCCCGACCACTTCGCCCAGGAAGAGGGCGTGGTCGAACGCGAGGGTCGTCGAGACGACCCGGCATTCGAGCGTCCCCAAGCAGCCGTCCAGGAGGGCGGCCCCGGTCCGCCCCCGGTGGAGCGCCACTCCCGCGAACTTCTCGGCCGTGGGGACCGCCTGGGCGAACCGTTCGCTCACGGCGCGCTGATCGGCCGCGAGGAAGGAGACCGCGAACCCCCCGCTCCGCTCGACCACCGGGGTCGTATCGGCATCGCGGGTCAGACTGATCAGTACCGAGGGAGGGTTCAACGAGACGCTGATGAGCGCGTTCACGGTCATGCCGGCATCCGTCGACCCGTCGTGGGCGGTGACGACCGCGACCCCCGTCGCCCAGCGGGACATCAACGAACGGAGCTCGGAGCTGCTCACCGGCGGAGGGGGTTCGGAGGTCATTCGTCCCGCCACTTGAACAAACGGACCGCGAGGAGGAAGACGACCAGCCCGGCGATGAGGACGATCGCGAAGTCGGTCGCCGCCCGTGCGGTGTTCGAGAAGAGCATGACCTGATTCATGCCGTCAATGACGTAGTAGAGCGGGAGCACGTGGGCGAATTCGGCCAGGTACCAGGGAAATCCCGAGACCGGGAAGAACGTGCCCGAAAGGAACATCATCGGGAAGGTCACGATGTTGCCGATCAGCGCGGCGGTCTCCGGTGTGCGCGCGACCGTCCCGGCCAGCATGCCGAGCGAGACAAAGAAGAACGGTCCCGCGAAGAGGAACGGCAGGAGGCCGAGCGTCACCTCGACGTGCGCCCCGAAGGCGTAGACCCCGGTCAGGATCATGATCGCGGCCGTCACGAACGTCAGGAGGACGTACCATACGATTCGGGAGGTCAGCCATTCGGCCTTCGTCAGCGGGGTGAGCGAGAGCTGGCGGAAGATCCCGTCCTTCCGATAGGTCGACGCGATGTCGACCATGGAGAACATCGGGCTCGTCAGGATGGAGAAGCCGATCAGGCCCGGGATCAGGTAATCGATGTAGGTGTAGACCGCGCTGCCCACGTTCGCCTGATCGACGCCGACGACGTTGGAGCAGTGGGCCGGGTAGCACGCCGCCTGAAGGTTGAACGCGTTGACCACGCCCGAGACGGCGCCGAGGGCGATCCCCGCCGCGGCGGCGGACTCGGGGTCCGTGAAGACGGTGAGGTTGACCGGTGTATGGTTCTCGAGCGAGCTCTGGAATCCCTGCGGGATGATGAGGCCCGTGGTGTACCCGTTGCTGCCCAAGTCGGCCCCGAACGTCGACGGGTCGTAGTTCACCATCGTGATCTTGACCAGGGTCGTGTTGTTGAGCGCGGAGAGGAACTCCTGGCTCACGGGGGAGTTGTTGTCCAAGTTCTCGACGGCCAGGGTCGTCGAGCTCGACGCCCCCGAGAAGATCGCCCCGAACAGGCTGATGAGGATGATCGGGAAGATGAGCGAGAAGAACAGCGCGAGCGGGTTGCGGAAGTACTGGCGGGCGACGATGCGGAAATCCCCGCCGATCCGACGCGCCTTCACGTTCCGGCCTCGGACTTGAGAGCGCCATCGTCCATCTGCCCCACCAGACGCACGAAGACGTCCTCGAGGGTGTCCTGGGCGGTCTCGAACCCGTACCAGGGGATCCCGCTCGTCTCGACCGCGCTTAAGAGGCGCAGCGCGTCCGGCGCGGTCCCCAGGGAGACCTCCACCCGCCCGTCGTGCGCCACGGCGTCCACGCCGAGCTTGACCCGAAGGTACTCCGCGAGGGCGGGGTCGGCCTGGAGCACCAATCGCTGGGGCCGGCCCTTGCTGTGGATGATCTCGCTCGGGGTGCCGGCGGCGATGATCCGTCCGTGGTGGATGATCGCAACCTGGTCCGCCAGCAATTCCGCTTCCTCGAGGTAGTGTGTGGTCAGGAAGACCGTACGGCCCTCGCGCCGGAGGGTCCGGATCACTTCCCAGATCGCCCGACGGGCCTGGGGGTCGAGCCCCGTCGTGGGCTCGTCCAAGAAGCAGATCTCGGGATTGTTCGTGAGCGAGAGGGCGAGACCGAACTTCTGCTTCTGCCCTCCCGACAGCGTGTCGAACCGGGCGTTGGCCTTATCCGAGAGCGCCACCCGACGCAGCAGCTCCTCGGGGTCGGGATGGGTGTCGAAGAGGCTCGCGTAGTACTCGATCCCTTCCTTGGGCGTGATCTTTTCGAAGAACCGGAAGTCCTGCGGGATCACTCCGACCCGCCGGTGCAGCGCGTACCCGTCCTCCCACGGGTCCAAGTCCAGGACGTGGACGTCCCCCTCGGTCCGCCGGCGCAGCCCCTCGAGGATCTCGGTGGTGGTGGTCTTGCCCGCCCCGTTCGGTCCGAGGAACGCGAAGACGGAACCGGCCGCGACCGTGAAGTCGATCCCGTCCACGGCCGCGAGGTCCCCGTAGTTCTTGATGAGGCCCCGGACCTCGATGGCGGACGGCATCACGCCCTTCTAGCGACCCTCCTTATCAAGCTTGTTTGACGGACGTTCCGAGCGTCACGGTCGCCCCGGCTCCGAGGGCGTGCTCCCCCTCGACGGTCTCGAGGGTGAGCGGCGCCGGCCCACTCCACTTCGCCGTGAGCTGGGTCGGGTGCCATTCGAGGTCCAGGTAGCCGTCGCCGATGCGAAGGTGGCGGAGCCGGGCGGCCCCCCATCCGACGGGGAACTGCGGAGCTACCCGCACGCGTTGCCGCAGGGCATCGATGCGGATCCCCCACAGGCGCTCGAACAGGAGGCACAGGAACGGCGCGACGCTGAACCCCAAGAGGAAACACGAATTGAACGGCTCGGCCCGGTCCCCCCGGTAACACTCGTTCGCCCATCCGGACTCCGCGGCATAGCGGGCCGCGAGGGTGCGCAGGTACTTCAGGCCGAGATCGCGGTCGCCGACGGCGAAGGCGGCATCGGCCGCCCAAGCTGTGGCGATGGACCAGACCTGGCCCCCGTGGTAGGCTTGGGCGTCGTAACCCGGGTCGGCCGAGGAGAGGGTCCGGACCCCCCAGGGAGTGGTAAGGTCGGAAGCCGCCGCCGAGAGGACCGTCCGGGTCGCGGTCGGCCCGTCCAGCAACCCCGCGCTGACGGCGCGAAGGGCGTTCGGGCGGACCCGGTCGACCGGAACCCCCCGACGCACGGTGTCGAAGAGGTAGCCTCCGTCCGGTCGGACATACCGGGTCCGCAAGGCCGTCGCGAGGGTCGCGGCTTCCTTCTGGCACCGATCTCCCCGCGCATGGTCCCCCGCGTGGGACAGGAGTCGCTCGGTAACGCAGAGCGTGGACCACCACAGGACCTGCACGTCGATCGCGTGATCCCGTCGGTCGGCCGAATCCCAGATGGTCGTATCGGGAGAGTCGATCCCGTAACGGACGCGCGCGAGGGACGCCGTGGCCGCGTCGATCGCCTCGGCCTCCCCCCCGTGGCGGAACAATCCGGTGGCCGGATCGACCCGCCCCCGGCCCCACTCCACGATCCGGTGCAGGGCGTCCGCCCATTCGCCCAGTGAACCCTTGTCGCCGGCGTGCCGGTGGGTACTGCTCGACGACCTCCGGGAAGCGCAGAGTGGAGTCGGACGTGCCGTAGAGGAAAATGGGGCCCGGGGCGACTTGCATGGGAAGTTCGCCCGGCTCGCCCCCGAGGATTGGCAACGTCCGGTGGCACTGGTATCGAAAGACGCTCGTGAGCGAACGTTCCACCCACTCGGAATCCCCGAGCCACAGGAGGGCCGGCAGCATGACCGCGAGGTCCCGGCACCAGATCGCGGAGTACCACGGATACCCCGCGACGAGCCCGACCGGGCCGTCGCCCGGTGCGGAGTAGAGGGTCCGGAGCGCCGAGCGGGCCGATCGATAGGCGAGGGCGAGCTCGGGCGCGTCCGGGAACTCGAGCTCCGGGGTATGGCGAAGCCACTCGGCCTCGGAAGAAGCGAACGCGGCTCCGGCGAGATCGAGCGGGACGCACTCTTCACCGACCACCCTCTCGGCCGCTTCGAGGTCGCGCCCGATACCTCCCCGGATCTCCCACCGGACCTCCGCTTGCCCGTTCGGCGGCACGTCCAGAAGATGGTCGAAGAGAATGGTGCGGACCGGGCCCCGGTATTCACGGTCCGTAAGCGGAGTGCCATCTACGGACACTGTCCCGTCGGCCCCCCGGGCGAGCGCTCGGAGGGCGAACCCCTCTTGCCGAACGAGGACCCCGTTCGGGCTCGGCGTGACGCGGAACGTAACGGGGCGTATCCCTTCGACTAGCACCGGTAACAGATAGGGAGCGAATCGGCTCGTGAGGCGGACCCGAACGGAGTGGGCCTCGGAGGAGATGAGGCGGATCCGGCGGCCCACCCCCGCGGGCCGCGGGATCGCCACGACGTCCTGGACCACTTCGAGTCCCTCGATCCGGTGGCGGGTCTGCCAACCTCCGGGGATCGGTCCCGCCGCCACGCAAACCGAAGGGAGGTCGACCGTTCCCGAGGGGAGTGTAAGATCGATGGTCCAGGGACCGGTCAAGCGGACGAGTTGGCCGTAGACACCCCCCCAGTCCACGATCGTCCCTCGAGTCTCCTGCGGCAACGTGAGGTCTCCCCGCCCGTCCAGGAGGGCGGCCGAGGTGAGGCTCGTGAGCAGCACGGGTCGGCTCGTCGCCGGGGGCGGGGAAGACGGGAGGATCGCGGTCACGGGCCCCCCCCGGTCCTCCGCGGCATCTCCGTGAACTCGAACCAGACGAGCGGCGGGATCGCCGGACACACCAACTCGATGCGCACCGTCCGTTGACCGTCGGGGGAATCCTTCGGGAGAGGGGTCTCGAATTCGATCGGCTCTCCCGGTCGAAAATGAAGAGGGTCCACGGCCGAAATCTCTTCGGCCCGACGCCAGGGACCCGTCCCGGGCGGAGCCCGGAACCGGGTTCCGGTCGGAGTGGGTGGACGGCCGTCCACCCCGATCCGACACGAGGCGAACGCGCCGGTGCGAAGGGGTGGATTGGCCAGGACGAAGCGCAGTCCGGTCGGCGTGCGAACGAGGGATCCCGGCTCGTACACCGACGCCTCGACCGTCAGGGCCACCCACGTCATGGCCTCGATCGAGTGGGTTCCGAACTCCGCGGCGATCTCGATCCCTTGGCGCACCAGGCCGAGCAGGGCCTCTACACGGTGGCGAGGCACATCGGCCGGATAGGCGAGACCGCCTTAGCGTTGGGCCCGAACGGGCCATCTTCGAATCAACCTCGGGGTTCCGGGGCCGTCGCCCGAACGGGCGGCGGACCGCGGGGACCCCGGGGGGGACGGGTCGGACTACGCGGGAGGCCGACCGCACGGTCGAACCCTCCGCGGCCGCGGAACGCGTTCGGCCACGGTCCGTAGACCGTCTTCGGCACCCCGCGTCCGAGAGAGGACCGGAACCTGACCCAACCCCGGGTCCCGATCTGTCCGACCGTCTCGTCCACGGAGAGGGGAGGGGACGACCACTACTTAGTCATATGAACGTTACATCCGTTAATCAGGTGAATTATGACGCGGAAGGGACGGGTTGCGTCCGAACAGCGCTAGGGCGAGCCGCCCCTGCTCGGTGAGCAGGACCCGCGAACGGGGACCGGGCGACTCCGCCCGAACGAATCCCCAACGTCGCTCGAGGGGTTCCAGGCGGCGGCGAAGCCGTCCGTGCTGCGCCTGGGGAGAGGCGACCTTTCCCCCGTCCGGTCCGGGACGGTCGAGCCCGAGCTCCCGGATCATCTCGCGCTTCCTCAGCGTCCCGCCCCGACGTCCGAGCGCCTCCAGGACCTCGACCAGTTCCGTCGCCGGAGCGCGGAGCTCGTACACTCCCACAGGGTCGATCCGATCGATCACGTCGTGCACTTCGCCGACCTTCGGGGTCCGGTCCGAGTACCAGGCCTTCGACACCTGGGCGTAGTAGGGGGTGCCGTTCCACAACATGCACGAGAGGGTGCCCGCGATGGCCGTGATCTTCGTACCGGTCGAGACGTTGACGCGGATCGGCAGGACCTCGCGCGCGTTCCGTTCCGTCCGTCGCTCCGCCTCGAAGATCGCCCGCAGCGAGGAGAGAGCGTGAAAGACGTCCCAGAGATCGGTCCTGACGACCCGGACCTCGACCGGCCAGGCCGCCCGGCCGAGTCGCCGAACGACCTCGTCCACGAACGGAGCGGCTCGGTCGCGTTCGGCCCGAGTGAGCAGGTAGACGCGGTCCGCCCGGTCCGCCTCGAGGGGGGCCGTCACGCGCTCGACCTCGAACCCGACCGCGGCGATATGGACGCGGGCGTGCGGCGCCCCGACGGGAGGACCCGGGGGAGGCGCGTGCTTCCGGGTCGGCGTCACGGGCTCGGGCAGGACCGTGAGAGGGATGAGGTTGTAGTTCGGCTCCCCCGAACTAGGGGGATCGGGACGGCGCCCGGTGGGGATGGTGATGACCTGTTCGGCCTCCCGCGACGCCAGGGCTCGAGACGATCGATTCCGCCTCGAGGACGCCGCGCACGCCCCCCAGGTCGCGGGCGGCGGATTCCACCTCGCGCCGCCGCCCCAGCAGGACGACGATCTCGGCGCAGGCCTCTCCTTCCAGATGCACGTGGGAGGTCGACCGAACGTGCTCGCCCCACCGGTGCTCGGCGGCGGTGAGCCGCTCCATCACCTTCGGTGTGTCGTGCCGATAGAGGAGGGTAACGACCCCGAGCGCGTCGGACTCGGGGTCCGCGAGCGTCCGGTCGGCGAGCTCCTTCCGGATGAGGGCGCGGATCGCGTCGGACCGGCTCGGGCTGTTCCGTTCCTCCACCCATCGGTCGAGGAGCTCGAGCAGCTCGGGCTCCAACGACACCCCGACGCGGACCACGTTCTCGGTCATGGATCCGACGCCGCGCCGGGCCCCCCCGGCGAGGTCGGCGGAGGCGGGGGTTCGAAGCCGATGTTCTCGTACCCTTTGTAACGATAGACCGCCAGAGCGATCCCCCAGCACCCCAAGAAGAGTCCGACGACCGCGAAGCCGAGCGTCTCGAAATTGAGGTTCTCGAGGGCGTTCCAGAACGGTCCGCTCCACCCGGCCTCGTGAGCGAGCACTTGGAGCAGCTCCACTCCGCCGATGACGAACGCGACCAGGACCGAGATCACGGTGAGCGTGAGGTTGTAGAACACCTTGCGGATGGGGTGGCTGAAGGCCCAGCCGTACGCGTACCGCATCGAGATCCCGTCCGCCGTGTCGGAGAGGACCATTCCGCAGGTGAACAGGGCCGGAAGGAAGAGGACCGCCCAGAGCGGGATCCCGGTATAGGTCGCTCCAACGGCCAGCCCGATCAAGAGAACCTCCGTGGCCGTGTCGAAGCCCAACCCGAACAGGACCCCGACCGGGTAGATCTGCCAGGGTTCGTTGATCACCCGGAAGAGGCGGCCGAAGTAGCGGAACATGAAGCCCCGCTTGTTCATCTGCTCGTCCAGGGCCGCCTGGTCGAGCTTCCGGTCGCGCAGGCCGCGGAAGATCCGGTAGACCTCGAGCACGATGAGCACGTTGATGAGGCCGATGACGAAGAGGAACGATCCCGAGATCAGGGTGCCGAGCTCGGCCCCCACCTGGGCGAAGGTGCCGTACGTGCGGTTGACGAAGTTGACGGCGAGGACGAGCGCCACGATCATCCCGCAGACGATCGTGGAATGGCCGAGGGAGAACCACGTCCCGACGCTGAGGGGTCGCTTTCCGTCGTTCAGTAGCTTGCGGGTCGTGTTGTCGATCGCGGCGATGTGGTCCACGTCGAACCCATGGCGCAGCCCGAGAACGTAGGCGGTGATGGCGAGGCCCGTGAAGATGAGGGCGCCGCCCGAGATCTGTCCCGAGTAATGGGCCGGGCAGGAACCGGTACGCCCCGAGGAAGGCCAGAATGGTGGCGACCAGGATCCCGGCGAAGAGGGCCGCGATCTGGACCTTCTCCGCGGCCGTAAGCGCGAGGGATCCCGGTCCGGCGCTCGGGGCGGACGCCATCGTTGCGGACGGCACGCCCTGAGCCCGACTTAAGCTTATGTCGTTTTTCTAAAAGTTCACACGGGGGTCGGTCCCCACCCGGTCACTGCAGCGTCTTCGACAGCACCGCGAGCGCCGCGTTCAGGTCGGCGTGGTCGAGCAGGAAGATCGTGTCGGTGTAGCAGCTCAGGGCCTCGACGATGTTGATCCCCTGGGCCGAGAGAACCCCCGTGAGGAGGGTCAGGAGGCCCGGGGTCTCCTCGATGCTCTCGGGGCTCGTCACGGCGACCTCGATCAGATTCCTTCGGACGCCGATGATCTGGTCCTCCCGGAGGCGCTTCGTGACCCGGGAGACGGCGTCCTCGCCCACGATGATGACCGTGCCCCGGGAGACCTGAATGAGGCGACAGAGGGAATTCTCGTCCAGCAGCTCCTCGACCACGTCCCCCAGCCGCTGCAGGACGTCCACCCCCTGGCTCACGGTGATCGTGGCGACCTTCGTCCGGGTCTCGATGCGGCTCTTGCGGATCACTCGCCGCACTCCGGCGGCCCGGGCCGATTCGCCCGGCCCTTTGGGATACCGCCGACAGGCGGCGATGACCGCCTCCGTCTGGGTGATCTCGAGGTCGTCGCAGATCCGGCGGGCGATCGCCGAGTAGTTCGCGATCCCGAGGCGGATCGCGTCCGCGATCACGGGCTGCCCGTCCAGGTAGTCCCGCACGCGGCGTGCGATGGGGATCTCGGGCTCCGGCATCGTAGTCCAATTCTGGACAATAGTGCCCAGGACCGTCGGAGAGCGGTCACATCCTATAAATGCGTAATCCCGCGTGGTGGGAGTAACAGGAACCCGGAATGTCTCCCCCGAAGGTAGTGCTCGCGTATTCGGGGGGGCTCGACACGTCCGTCGCTATCCCCTGGCTGAAGGAGAACAAGGGGTTCGACGTCGTTGCCCTCACCGTCAACGTCGGCCAGCCGGTCGACCTCGAACGGGTGCGCGCCAAGGCGGAAGCCTCCGGCGCCGTCCGGGCGTACGTCGCTGACGCCCGACAGGAGTTCGCGGAACAATTCCTCGCGCCGGCCCTCAAGGCCAACGCGCTCTACGAGGGAGTCTACCCGCTCAGCACGGCTCTCGCCCGCCCGCTGATCGGCCGCCACATGGTCGAGGTCGCCCGGAAGGAGGGCGCGACCCACGTCGCCCACGGGTGCACGGGGAAGGGGAACGACCAGGTGCGCTTCGACCTCTCCACTACCAGCCTCGCTCCGGAGCTCGGAGTGATCGCGCCCGCCCGGGAATGGAACATGACCCGGGAGGAGGAGATGGTCTACGCCCGCGAGCACGGGGTGCCGGTCGAAGCGACCGCGAAATCCCCGTTCAGCGTCGACGAGAACCTCTGGGGACGCTCCGTCGAATGCGGGATCCTCGAGGATCCGTTCGTCGAGCCTCCCGAAGAGGTCTACGGATGGACGGTCTCCCCGGTGGCGGCCCCGGATACGCCCGAGGCGGTCCGGTTGGCCTTCGAAGGCGGGTTGCCGGTCTCCCTCAACGGGGAGCACCTCCCCTTTCACGAATTGATCCTGCGCCTCAACCGCAGCGCCGGAGCGAACGGCGTGGGCCGCATCGACCATGTGGAATCGCGCGTCGTCGGGATCAAGTCACGGGAGGTGTACGAATGTCCGGCCGCGCTCGTCCTCATCCGGGCCCACCAGGCCCTGGAAGGGCTCGTCCTCCCTCGGGACGTTCTGGAATTCAAGCGACCGGTCGAGCAACGGTACTCCGAGCTCATCTACGACGGTCTTTGGTTCACGCCGCTCCGGACCGCCCTGGAGGCGTTCGTGGACGCAACGCAGAGCCGGGTCACCGGCGAAGTGACGGTCAAGCTCTTCAAGGGGTCCGCCACGGTGGTCGGACGCCGAGCTCCCCAATCGCTCTACCAACCTGCGCTCGCGACGTATTCGTCCGGGGACCGGTTCCGTCAGGAGATGTCGGAGGGGTTCATCTACGTCTGGGGGCTTCCCGCGCGCACCTGGGCTGCGAGCGCGGCCCCGAGCGCCCCGTCGACCCTACCGACCGCGAAGCTCCGGCCCTGACTGAGGAGCCTCCGTCGTTGACCGATTCCGGAAGGGCTCCCGCCTACGTTCGTACGCCCGTCGCGACGTTCCTGAACTCGCTCCCCGTCGACCGGCCGCTGGTCCGTTACGACCTCGCCGGCAGCATCGCGCACGCCGTGATGTTGGGCGAAGTGGGACTCCTGACCGAACAAGAGGTCACGACCCTCGTCGGGGGGCTGCGGGGGATCGCCCGCGAGGTCGACTCGGGGACGTTCCCGTGGCGGGACGAGCTCGAGGACGTGCATACGAATGTCGAGGTACGCCTGACCGAGAAGGTCGGACCGCTCGGCGGCAAGCTTCACACGGCACGCAGCCGGAACGATCAGGTCGCGTTGGACGAGCGGCTCTACCTGCGGGCCGCGGTCGCGGAGGTCGCGCACCGACTGGTCGAGCTCGAAGAGACCCTGTGCGCCCGGGCGGCCGAGACCCGGGAGACCCCGATGCCGGGGTACACCCACCTGCAGCGCGCCCAGCCCGTGACGGTGGCGCACTACCTTCTCGCCCACTTCTGGAGGTTCGACCGGGATATCGACCGGCTGTTCGCGACCGTGGGTCGAGCCAACGTCTCTCCCCTCGGGGCCGGAGCGCTCGCCGGCTCGACCCTCGGGATCGACCCGGAGGAAGTGGCCCGAACGTTGGGGTTCGACCGCGCGTTCGAGAACTCGCTGGACGCGGTGAGCGACCGGGACCCGTTCGCGGAGCTCCTGTTCGACCTCGCCCTGGTGGCGGTCCATACGAGCGGCCTCGCCGAGGAGATCGTCCTGTTCGCGACGAAGGAGTTCGGATTCCTCGAACGGACCAGTGCGCTCGGCTCGGGTTCGTCGATCATGCCCCAGAAACGGAACCCGGACGCCGCGGAGCTGATCCGTGGGAAGACCGGGCGAACGATCGGGGATCTCGTCAACCTCCTCACGAACCTGAAGGGGTTGCCCCTCGCCTACGACCGGGACCTCCAAGAGGACAAGCACCCGGTCCTCGACTCGGTCGCCACCCTCACGTCGGTCCTCGACACGCTCCGGGGGGTCGTTACGGGGCTCACCTTCAATGGGGCTCGGCTCCGCGAAGCGGCGGCTGACCCCGAACTGCTCGCGACGGACGTCGCCGAGGACCTGGTCGGCCGGGGCATCCCGTTCCGGCAGGCCCACGAGGCGGTGGGCGCCCATCTTCGGGCCCATGCGGGCACGTTCAGCCCCTCGGAAATCTCCACCCTACCGGGCGCGAACGACGCGACCGCCCGGCTCCTGGACCCCGCATCCGCCCTCGCCCGCCGGGCCTCGCCCGGCGGTCCCGGTCCCATCGCCGTAGCCCACCAGCTCGAGACCGCCCGGTCCCGGCTCACGGCCCGGCGCGATTCCCTGTCCTCGCTCGACCGAAAGGTCGGGCTCGTCGAGGAACTCCTGAAGGAGGAACAACCATGAGCGAATGCCCCGAATGTGCTGCCAGCGTCGAAAGCCACGACAAGATCCTGGGGGAGGTCTTCCCCTGCCCCGACTGCGGGACCGAACTCGAGGTCCTGGGAACCGAACCCTTCTCGGTCCAGCCCGCCCCCAAGGAAGCCGAGGACTGGGGTGAGTGACGGGTTCTCGCTCGGGGTCTTCTACACGATCATCCGCCCCGAGGAAAAGGCGATCCTCGCGGCCGCCGAGGCCCGGGGCATCCCGGTCGAGCGGATCGATGACGGCGCGACGACCTTCGGGCTCGACCCCCCCGCCCACCTCCCGTCCGTGGTCCTGAACCGCTCGGTCAGTCACACGCGCTCGCTCTACGCCACCCGCTGCTTCGCCCACTACGGCGTTCCGACGGTGAACCATCCGGATGTGGTGGAGCTCGCCGGGGACAAGATCCTCACTTCCCTGAGGCTCCACGAGCGGGGGATCCCGACACCGAGAACGGTGATCGCCCTCTCTCCCGAAGCGGCCATGCGCGCCATCGAGGAGATCGGCTACCCAGCCGTGCTGAAACCCGCGATCGGCTCCTGGGGACGCCTCATGGCCAAGGTGAACGACGCGGAGCAGGCCGAGCAGATCCTGGAGCACAAGGCGGCGCTGACCTCCCCGCTCCACTCGGTGGTGTACGTGCAGGAGTTCGTTCCGAAGCCGGACCGGGACCTGAGGGTCTTCGTGGTCGGCGACGAGGTCGTCGCGGCGATGTACCGTCATTCGACGGGATGGCGAACGAACGCGGCCCGGGGGGCCACCACGGAGGCCACCCCCATGACGCCCGAACTCGCCGACCTATCGTTGCGGGCGGCCGGCGCCGTGGGGGGCGGGGTCCTCGCGGTCGACCTGATGGAGTCCCCGAAGGGCCTGACGGTCCACGAGGTCAACCCGACACCCGAATTCAAGGCGCTCGCCGCGGCCACCGGGGTCGACGTCGCCGGGCGGATCGTCGAGTATGTGGTCGGGGTCGGTCGACGATGAAGGTCGCGATCGTCGGAGGCTCCGGCTATGTCGGAGGCGAACTCCTCCGGCTGCTCCTCGCCCATCCCGAGGCGGAGGTCGTCCAGGTCACCTCCGACTCCATGGAAGGGAAGGCGGTGGGGCGCTCGCACCCGAACCTCCGCAAGAGGACCGAACTTCGATTCGTGCCCCACGCGGCGCTCGGACGCGCCGACGCCACCTTCCTCGCGACTCCCCACGGGGAGTCCATGGACCGGCTCCCCGAGATCCTGGCATCGGGCGGGCTCATCTTCGACCTCTCGGCCGACCATCGCCTCAAGGATCCGGCCGAGTATCCCCGGTACTACGGGCGGACCCATCCCCATCCCGAGATCCTCGCGCGCGCCGTGTACGGCCTTCCCGAATTGCACCGCGACGCGATCCGCACGGCGGACGTCGTAGCGGTGCCCGGGTGTATCGCGACCGCCTCGATCCTGGCCCTCCGACCCCTCGCCTCCGCGGGGCTCCTCACCCCGCAACCGGTGGTGGTGGACGCGAAGAGCGGCTCCTCCGCGAGCGGGCGGGACACGGGTCCGTCCGGTCTTCATGCCGAACGGTCGGGGGTGATGCGGGCCTACGCTCCGGCGGGGCACCGGCACACCGCCGAGATCGAGCAGGAGACCGGGGTCCGCATCGCGCTCTCCTGCCACGCGGTCGAGGCGGTCCGGGGCGTGCTCGCCACCGGCCACGCCTTCACGAACCGACCGGTCGACGAGAGGGAGCTCTGGCGGGTCTACCGAGCGGCCTACGGGGCCGAACCGTTCGTGCGGATCGTCCATGAATCCGAGGGGTCATTTCGGGAGCCCGAGCCGAAGCTCCTCCAGGGGACGAACTACTGCGATGTCGGGTTCGCCTCCGACCCCCATACGGGCCGGGTCGTGACCCTAGGCGCCCTCGACAATCTGATGAAGGGGGCGGCCGGGGCGGCGGTCCAGTGCTTCAACGTGCGAGGGGGCTTCCCCGAGACGACGGCGCTCGAGTTTCCCGGCCTCCACCCGGTATGAACCTAACGTGACGATCGTCGTGAAGCTGGGCGGGGCCGCCGGCAACGCGTTCGAGCCGGCGCTCTCCGACCTGGCCACCCGCTCCGATTACGTCCTGGTCCATGGGGGCTCGGACGAGGCCGACCGGCTCGGCACCGCGCTCGGTCGCCCCCCCGAGTTCTTCACCTCCCCGAGCGGGGTGGTCTCCCGGAAGAGCACTCCCGCCCACCTGGAGGTCCTGATCATGGCCCTCGCCGGAACGGTGCAGACGACCATCGTCACCGGGCTCGCCCGTCGAGGGATCCCGGCGGTTGGGCTCTCCGGAGCCGATGCCGGTCTCCTTCGGGCCCGTCGCAAGGAAGGAGCGCGGGCCGTCCTCGATGGGAAGACCGTGCGGGTCCACGACGATTGGTCCGGCTCGATCGAACGGGTCGACCCGAAGATCCTCCGACTGCTGCTGGACCACGGCTTGGTTCCCGTCGTCGGTCCGCCGGCTTTAACGGCCTCGGGCGAACTCGTCAACGTCGACGCCGACCGCGCGGCGGCCGCCGTGGCGGTCGCGGTGGGCGCCACGGACCTCATTCTTCTCACCAACGTGCCGGGACTCCTCCGGGACGTCCGCGACCCCTCGTCGGTGATCCGCACGGTGGACCCGGGGTCGCGGGAGGCAGTACGGGCCTACGCGACCGGACGCATGCGAAAGAAAGTGGTGGCGGCCGAGGAGGCGCTCGCCGGCGGGGTGGGACGAGTGGTGATCGCTCCCTCGAGCGTCCCGCTACCGGTCACCCGGGCCCTGGCCGGCGAGGGGACGGAGTTCCGATGATCCCCTCCCCCGGCGACCCTTCCGCCCTCTCGTTCCTCACCCCCGCGCGACCCCCTCGCACCATCGTGCGGGGCACCGGGGCCTATCTCTTCGACGAGGCCGGACGACGGTTCATCGACCTCGGAGCCTCCCACGGCGTCGGGAACCTGGGAGTCTCCCACCCGGCGGTCGTCACGGCGATCCAGCGCCAAGCGGCGGAGCTCCTCTTCCTCGGCAGCGGGTTCGACGTGCCCGCGCGGACCGAATTCCTCCAACGGTTGACCTCGCTACTTCCGCCCTCCCTCCACTCGGTCTTCCTCTCGAACTCGGGCACCGAGGCGGTGGAAGCGGCGATCAAGTTCGCGCGCGCGGCGACGGGCCGACCGAAGGTCGTCGCGGCCATGCGGGGGTTCCACGGACGGACGATGGGATCGCTCAGTGCGACGTGGCGGAAGGAGTTCCGGGAGGGGTTCGAGCCGCTCGTGCCCGGATTCGTCCACGTCCCCTACAACGACCTCCCTGCGCTCCGCGCGGCGGTGGACGATACGACGGCCCTCGTCCTGCTGGAGCCCGTTCAGGGGGAGGGGGGCGTACATCCCGCGACCTTGGAGTACCTCCGGGAGGCTCGCCGCCGCACGGAGGAGACCGGAGCCTTGCTCGCCTTCGACGAGGTCCAGACCGGGATGGGACGCACGGGGCGGAACTTTGCCTTCGAGCGGTCCGGCCTCGTCCCGGATCTCCTTACGTTGGCGAAGTCGTTGGGCGGTGGGGTCCCGATCGGAGCGACGGTCGCGACCGACCTGGTGCGCTCGCGCTTTCACGGGAGCCACCACTCGACGTTCGGCGGCAACCCGCTCGCGTGCGCCGCCGGGGCCGCGGCCCTCGACGTCCTGGTGCGGGAGCACCTGGCCGAGCGCGCGGACCGGATGGGTTCCGCCGCCCTCGATCGCCTGGCCCACCTTCCTTCCGAACGCGTCCGGGAGGTCCGCGGAGCGGGTCTGATGATCGGGATCGAGCTCCGGGAAAAGGTCGCTCCGTTCCTGAACCGACTGGAGGAGAAGGGATTCCTCGCGATCTCCGCGGGGCCGACGGTCCTGCGTCTCCTGCCCCCCCTCGTGATATCGGACGAGGACTTCGGGGCCGGCCTGGAGGCGATCGAGGAGGTGCTCGGCCATGGATGAGACCGAAGCCCTGCTCCGACTGCTTCGAGCCTACAGTCCGTCCGGACGCGAGGGCCGTGCGGTCCTGGAATTCGGCCGGCTGGCCCGGGAGCTCGGTTACTCCGTCACCCTCGACGCCGCGGGGAACGGGATCGCCCGTCGGGGCCGGGGACGTCCGCGTATCGTCTTTCTCGGGCACATCGACACGGTGCCGGGACGGCGGCCCGTGCGCGAGGGTCGTGGGCGGGTCTACGGTCGCGGGGCGGTGGACGCCAAGGGCCCGCTCGCGGCCGCCCTGATCGCTGGCGCGACGCATGCGGGCCCCGGGTCGCTCGAGGTCATCGCGGCCGTCGGCGAGGAGACGGACAGTCGGGGAGCCCGACACCTCATGCCCCGTCGGGATGTGGACGCGATCATCGCGGGCGAACCCAGCCGGTGGGACGGGGTCACCGTCGGGTACAAGGGGGACCTCCGGGTCGAGGCGCTCTTTCGCGGGCGGCGGACGCACTACTCGTCGCCTCGTCCCACCACCGCGGACACCGCGCTCGAGTGGGTCGTCGCGGTCCGGGCCTGGGTCGGGACCCGGCAGGCCGATTCCCCCTTCCGCTCCCTCTCGATGAAGATCGTCCGGTCCGAGACCTTGGGCGAGGGGGACGCCGAGTCCGTCCGGATCACCCTTGACTTCCGCCTGCCGCCCGGGACCTCGACCACCTCCATCTTGAAGGACCTCCCGCGGACTCCCGGGCGGCCGCACGTGACGGTGCCCGTCCGGATCGAGCCGATCGAGACCTCTCGTGCGAGCCCGGTGATCCGGGCGCTCGAGGCCGGGATCCGGAGCGTGGGGGGGCGCCCGACCTTGTGGCGAAAGAGCGGCACGTCGGACTGGAACCTCGTCGGCCCGGTCTGGGACGTCCCGGGCGGGGCGTACGGGCCCGGCGATTCCCATCTCGACCACACCGCCTCCGAGTCGGTCTCGACGGCCGAGTTGGGACAAGCCGTGCACGTGCTGCGCTTCGCCTTCGCCCAGCTCGCGGCCGACCCGGTCGTTACTCCTCGACGACCGGCCGCCGCTGGCAAGTGAACGAGCCCCGGTCGAGCTCCCGCTTCGCGGGGAACCGATGGGCCGGAGCGTACTTCGCTTTCGGACGGTATCCCCGGGCGGGCTCGTAGAGCGGGCGACCGGCCACGAGCAGGAACCGGAGCCTCACCGGGGGGTCCGGGACCCGGCCTTTATACCGCCGGACCCTCGACCGGCTCGTGACCGCGCAGCGGTGCTCCAAGTGCGGGGCGTTCGCCCCCGCCGGCACGGCGTTCTGTGCGTTCTGCGGGACCCCGCTCTCCGCGATCGGGGGCGCGCCCTCGGCGACCAGTCCCGGGGCGTTCCCGCCGTACCCGACCCCGCCGGCAGCTCCCATTCCTTGGGGACCGGCCCCCGGATGGCCGACGGCGGGGCCGGCGCCGCCGGCCGGGAATCCTGCCGAGGAACGCTCCGCGCTCACCCTGATCCTGCTCGGAGCGATCCTGTTGATCGTGGCCTCGGTGGCCGGGGTCGTGATCTCGCTCGGCGGCGCCCTCGGGCTGGAGACGGTCACCACCTCCTCGGCGGGGATCGGGATCCACGTCACGACGGTCTTCCTCGCCCTCGCCATCGCGACCTCCCTGGTCGAACTCCTGGTCATCCTCTTCACGTGGGCCGCGTTCCGAAAGCTGGCCGCGTTCGACCGCCGATTCTCGACCCCCTCGAAACTGACCCTCCTCCTGGCGGTCGCGGTCGTCCTGATCGTCGCCGTGCTCTACCCCTTGTTGACCCAGCTGAGCAGCGCCGTCACCTGCCTCAACAACGCCTCTACCAACAACACCACCGCCGCCGCCAGTTGCATCACGGGGACGCTCGCGGGACTCATCCTCATCGTCGGGATCGCCGCGATCCTGGCCCTCGTCGGGTACATCGGGCTTCTGATCGGGCTCTGGCGTCTCGGCACACGGTACGACAGCGGGCTCTTCAAGGCGGGAGCGATCCTCGCGATCTTTCCTCTGCTCAACCTGGTCGGAGCAATCCTGATCCTGGTTGCGGCCCATACGGCCCGGGAACGGCTGAATTCGACGCCTCCCTCTCCCGTGGGATTCCACTAGGGAATCGGCTCCGTCCCCTTCGTCCACCCTCCGGAGAGGGGCGGGAGGAGGATTTTCGACCCGTTCTGGGGAGACGAAACCGCGGCTCAGCGACGGGAGCCACCCTGCTCAGAATCGGACCCGCCGCAGCTCGGGAAGAAGCGGAGGATACTGCAATTTGAGCCCGGCGAGCGCGGTCACGATCTTCCGGCACACCACCACGTCGCGGAACCACTTTCGGTCCGACGGGACGATGTGCCAGGGCGCCCACGCCGTGTTCGTCTTGGAGATCGCCTCCTCGTAGGCCTCGAGGTACTCCTTCCAGAGCTTGCGCTCGGCCAGATCTCCCTCCCGGAACTTCCAGTGCTTCGTCGGGTCGTCGTAGCGTTCCTTCAGTCGTCGCTTCTGCTCGCCTCGACTGATGTGGAGGAAGAACTTCAGGAGGATCGTGCCCTCCTCCGTCAGAGTGCGCTCGAATTGATTGATCTCGTCGTACCGGCGCTCCCAGATCTCGCGCGGGATCAGGTCGTGGACCCGGGTGATGAGGACGTCCTCGTAGTGGCTGCGGTTGAAGATCGTGATCTGTCCTCGGGCCGGGGTCTGTTCGTGGACCCTCCAGAGGAAGTCGTGGTCGAGTTCCCCCACGGAGGGCTGCTTGAAGGAGGCCACGCGGACGCCCTGCGGGTTGGCCCCCTCGAAGACCCGGCGGATCGTCCCGTCCTTGCCCGACGAATCCATTCCCTGCAGCACGATCAGCACCGACCGGTGGTGGTCGGCGTAGAGGAGCTCCTGGAGGCGGTCCAGTCGCGCCTTGAGCTTCTCGAGCTCACGACGGCCGTGATCCTTCGACCCGCGCGCTCCGGAGAGATCGTCCGGGGCCCAGCGGTCCAGCCGAACTCGCTCGCCCGGCGGTACCCGGTACTCGTTCGACCGCAACGACACGCTTCTTCCCCGTCCCCCCGACCGTCGGGGCTCGACGGTACCCCAGCTTCGCCGGGCCTTAGGAACTCCTCTTCAGTCCTGGGCCGCTTTCGGGGGGGCGCACGGAGGCGATCGTGGGTCGCGGGAGGGTTAATCGGTCGACCGGTATCACTCGCCCGAGAGAGGGGAGGAGCGCTTGGCGAGACGACCCCCCCGAGCGGCCAAGACCTCTCGGGCCGCGCGGGCTGCCCACCCCCACCCCACGACCGAAGCGATGCTTCGGCGCGTCACGATCGGAGAACTCCGCCGACACGACGCCCCCATCTCCCTTCAGGAGTACGACCCGAACTGGCCCAGGCTGTTCCTCCGGGAGAAGCGGAGGATCCGGGGGGCGCTGGGCCCTCGAGCGATTCGACTCGAGCACGTCGGCTCCACCTCGGTCCCCGGCCTCCCCGCCAAGCCGATCCTCGACATCCTGCTCGTCGTCGCCGAGTCCTCGGATGAGTCCTCCTACGTCCCCGCCTTGGCGGCCCAGGGATACCTCCTCCGGATCCGGGAACCGGATTGGCACCAACATCGCCTGCTGAAGGGCCCGGACACGAACGTCAACCTTCACGTGTTCTCCGCCGGGTCGGTCGAGATCGATCGGATGCTCACGTTCCGGGACCTGTTGCGCACGAACCCCGCGGCGCGCGAACGCTACGCGGCCACCAAACGCGACCTCGCCCGACGCACGTGGAAGTACGTCCAGAATTATGCGGATGCGAAGTCGGAGGTCGTCGAGACCCTCCTCGCGAGCGCGCAGCGGTCCTCCGCGGGAAAGTGAAGTCGGCCGTCCCACCACGTTCCCCCGTGGACGTCGACGGGCCCGAGGGGGTCCGCGGCTCCAGGAGCTCGAACCCCGAGAGTCCGACGGGGATTGACGGCCTCGGAGGTGGGACCCCGGGACGTCGGGTTCGGCTCCGGACCGACACGGAGCCTTAACTTGGGTCGCAGGAGTGGCCCGGACGTGGGCGAGGAACACCGTCGACTCGCCGCCATCATGTTCACCGACATGGTCGGCTTTAGCGCCCGGGCCCAGGCCGATGAGGAGGCAGCGCTGGCGCTGCTGGAGCGGCACAACCGGCTGCTCCGCCCGATCTTCTCCAAGTTCCGCGGCCGCGAGGTGAAGACCGTCGGGGACGCATTCGTGGTCGAATTCGAGAGCGCTCTCGAAGCGACTCGATGCGCCCTCGACATCCAGCGGATGCTCCACTACTACAACCTACGAGCCCCAGCTACCTGGAAGATCGTGATCCGGATCGGGATCCACGTGGGGGATGTGGTGGAGACCGACGGAGACGTGCTCGGCGACTCGGTGAACATCGCGGCTCGCATCGTGACGGTTGCCGGACCCGAGGGCATCTGCCTGACCCAGCAGGTTTACGACCAGGTGGCGAACAAGGCCGGGAACGACGTTCGCGAGGATGCCCCCGGTCACCCTCAAGAACGTTCGCGCATCGGGGAGCATCTACCGCGTGGTTCCGGTCTGGAGCGAGCCGTCGGCCCGTCGGCCGAACGCGACGACTCCCCGAAGCCGTCTCATCGCGGTCCTCCCCCTCGCCAGCATCAGTCCCGATCCTCAGGACGGGTACTTTGCGGAGGGCCTCACCGAAGAATTGATCTCGCAGCTGTCGCAGGTCCGGGGCCTGAGCGTGATCGCGCGGACGTCCGTGGCGCCCTACAAGGCGACCCCCAAGTCCATCGCGGAGGTCGCCCACGAGCTCGGGGTCGACACGATCGTCGAGGGAAGCGTGCGCAAGTCGGGGAGCCAGGTTCGCATCTCCCTGACCTTGGTCGACGCCGAGACCCAGCGGCATGTGTGGACGCATCGGTACGACCGGGAGGTCGGGGACGTCTTCGCGGTCCAGGAAGACATCGCGAAGCGGACGTCGAAGGCCCTTCGGCTGGAATTTGACAAGACCGACCGCTCCCAGGACCGGACTTCCTCCATCCCGAACCCCGGTTTCGGGACCGTTACCACCGGCGAAGCCTACGACCATTATCTCCGTGGGCTGGTGGCGGCGAGCGACCACGACGGCCCCGGTCACGAGGAGGCCGTCCGGCACTTCGAGCTCGCGACCCGCATGGACCCGACTCTCGCCGAGGCGTACGCCGCCTGGGCGAACTACTACGTCATCATCGCGGGGGACGAGGTTCCGTTCCGGGACGTGATGCCCCGAGCGCGGGCGCTCGCGAAACAGGCGCTCGAGATCTCGCCGGACCTCTCCGAGGCCCACTCCGCGCTCGGGAACATCGCCCTTCAATTCGACCACGATTGGGAACTCGCGGAGACTGAGTTCACGAATGCCATCGCCCTGAACTCGAGCAACGTACTCGCCTACCGATTCTACGGGACGCTCCTGCGGACCCTCGCGCGGTACGACGAGGCGAAGCAGGTGTTCCGTCGCACGATCTTGCTGGACCCGGGGGGGGCCGACCAGATGGCGCTCGCCCAGGTCGAGATCCTGAACGGCAACCTCGAAGTCGGAGTCCGGTTGGCGGAGGAGGCCCGCGGCCACCGCCACCACGGGTCGCTGGCCCACGGGACGGTCCTCGGGCTCCTCTACCTCCAGGCTGGGCGCCGGGTGGACGCGGTCAAGATGGCCGAAACGCTCGGAGAGGATGCGAGCGATTCCGACCGGTTCGATAGCGCCCTCCTGAACGCGCTGGTCGGGCGGCCCGACGCCGCACGTCAAGTGGCGGGGGAGGTGGAGCGAGGGGAGGCCAAGTCGTACACCTCCGCGGCCCATCTCGCTATGCTCTATTCTGCGCTGAACGAACGCGAGCGAGCGCTCGATCTGCTCGAGCAGGATTACCGGGAGGGGGACGCCATCCTGTGGCTCTACTACCGAGGCGTGTTTTTCGACCCCCTGCGGGACGACCCGAGATTCGTGGCGTTGCTCGAAAAGTATCGGCTTCCGGGGAACGCATCCCTGCACGGAGAGGACGCATCGTGAGAGGGGGGACGGGCCCGAGGGGATTCGAACCCCTGACCTTGCGGTTAAGAGCCGCCTGCTCTACCGACTGAGCTACGGGCCCGCGGACGGTCCGATGCGACTGGGCTCCGAGAGATAAAGGCTCGGGAGCCCGCTCAACGTCGGAGCCGCTCGAGGGCGGCCCCTACCATGAGAGGGAGGAGGAGGGTGACGTCCCCTTCGACGGTCGCGTGGCGGGCGTTCGCTTTGACCTTGCCCCAGGAGATCGCCTCGCGGGTGCGGGCGCCGGAAAGGCTCCCGTCCCACTCGACCGCCGTGGTGAGATAGAGCGCCGCGTCGAGGCCGTCCCGGAACTGGTTCCACCAGATGGTGTGGTGCTTCGAGATCCCGCCGCCGAGCATGATGGCTCCGCTCCGCTTCGCCTCGAAGACGAGGTCGGAGAGCCGCTGCTCGTCGGCCATCAGGTCGAACCCGAGCGCCCGGTGGTCCTGCCAGTAGAGCCAGACCTGCGAGCCGACGGCCCCGTCGGTGATCCCGGGCACGAAGACGGGCACCTTCCGGTCGTAGGCCGCCCGAAGGATGCTCGAACCCCCGGCCTTGGCGGGGATCGCCGCCCCGATCGCGGCGGAGAGGTCGACGGTCGAGAGGGACCGGGTCCCGCCCTTCCAAAGGCGATCGAGGATCGGGCGCATCTTCTGCTCGATGATGGTCCCGTAGTTGGCCTCGGGGATGACGAGGTTCCCGAGCCGGTAGAGATGGCGTCGGTGGAGCGCCGCGTCGTCCAGGTTCCACGCTCCGTGGTAGTAGGGGCGGAACGCGCGGGCGAGGTCGTGGTCCAAGGTGCCGCACGTCGTGATGATGGCGTCGACGTAGCCCTCGCGGACGAGGGTCGCGAGGACGCCCCGGGTCCCGGTCGCGACGATGTCCGCCGGGAACGAGAGGAACGTCGTCATGTCCCGGTCGGCGAGGATGCGGGCCAACAGGTCGACGCCCTCCGCGACCCCCTTCGCACTGAACCCGCCGCCCGCCTCGAGACGGCGGACGAGCGTGTCGAGCGACGGGCGGTCGTCGATGCGGACATCTTCCACGCGTCGCGGCATGGACCGGCCGAACCCCGGGGGGTTAAAGCCCTCCCTTCAGGCCGAGCGAGTAGGAGTGGAAGAGGAGTACGTAGGAGGTCACGTAGCCGAGGAGCGCACCCCCGTTCAGGAGCGGGAGGCCGGCCTGCGGGTTCCCTCGGGCGACCAGACCCATCAGGATGGCGTACCCGAGCAGGCTCCCGACCAGGACCGAGAGCGCGACCACGAGGTTCGCGCCGATCCCGAGGAAGAGGGGCGAATCCGGAAGCCAGACGAAGGACGAGGCGACGAGGGTTCCCGGGATCACCACGTCACCGAGCCCCATGAACAGGGCCGCCCGCTCCTCGACCGGCTGGGCCCGCTGCGCCTTCAGGGTCCCGGCTTTCGTATAGTCGTACCCCGCCGAGTCGGGCATCACGAGCAGGATCGGGAGCTTCATGTCCACGACCGCGTCCGCGAGCGAGACCATGTGCTTCGTGACGTAGACCGCGATCGCGTCGTAGATCAGCAGGGCGATGAGCAGGATGAACGCAGGAAGGATGGCGAACGAGATCCCCAGGATCGCGATCAGCGCCCCGGCCGCCAGGAATCCGACCAGGTCGACGACCCACCATTGCGGTTCGGTGAGGAGCGCGAGGTACAGCGAGGCGCTCACCGCGCCGGCGAGCGGGAGGGCCGTGGTCAGCACCAGCTCCGCCGCGTAGGGCATCGGCAGGTACGCGCCGAGTGGCAGGATCGAGAACGTCGCGTAGAGGGTGATGTAGAGCGCGCCGCCGATGGCGAGCAGGATGAGCTGGCGCAGGGCCACGAGGCCGCCCTTCCGACGGGCGATGAGGAGGATCGCGAGAGGAGCGATGACGATGAGGGCGATGATCCCGAGCGGTGCGGTCACGCTCTGGGGGTTGGAGTCCGACGCCAGCCCCGCCGACCGGAACGGGTCGGAGAGCACGAGCCCGACGGCCTGCGCCCCGACGTAGAGGGCGAGGAGACCCATCCAGCGAACGCTGCGCATCGGGCCTTACGGCTGCACGATCGCGTAGGCGTTGTTCCCCAGGACCTTCGTGATCTTCGCGTTGACGGTCGTGCCCCGCTGGGTCGCTCCGGTGACGAAGATGACGAACCCTTCCTTCTTCGCGACCCCATCGCCGCGACGCCCGACGTCCTCGATCGTGAGCCGGTAGACCTCGCCGACCTCCACCGGGGCCCGAGGCTTCTCGGGCGCGACGACCCGGCGCATCGTGACGGGGCGCTGGGCCCCGCAGGCCTCGCAGATGAGGAGGGTCAACCGACCGTCCTTCGAGAGGTGGGTATCGGGGCGCTTGCATTCGGAGCAGATGACGTACTTCGCGGTGTACTCGCGGATCCGAGCTCCGACCTGGTCCTTCGTGATCCGGGACTTGAGCACGCCGCGAGGCAGGTCGAGCACGCCGGGGCACCCGAGCTCCCGGGCGAGGTATCCGATGACGTGGGCCGGTTCTCGCCGGAGGACGGTCGTGATCTCCTGGAAATTACGAATGACGGTGTTCTTCCCGTCCGACATCACGTCCGGTTCCGGGACCTGGAACCGCTCGCCGCCCAAACGGATGGGAGGAAGCTTCTCGTGTGCGCGCTCGAGGAGGGCTTGGTAGGCGTCCATCGGAAACACTCCTAAACCGGGGGAACGGGGATAAGGCTTCGCCGCCCGGTCCCGCCTCAGGGGTCGGGGAAGTCCCGGAGGGCGTCCAGCGCCCGTTCCAGGTTCCGTTCCGTGATGACGTGGGCCGCGGCCGCCCGGACGGCGTCGTCGGCCGGAAGGAAGGCGACCCCGACCCGGCTCCGCCGGAACATGCCCACGTCGATCTCGGAGTTCCCGATGGAGGCGGTCTCCCGCGGGGCGATCCCGAGTTGGTGCTGGAGCCCTTCGAGCACCTTCTCCTTCCCGTTGATCGGCACCCGCACGATCCCCTCGCCCGTGAGACGCCCGTCGGCGGTGACCCGGAACCCGTTCGCGAGGACGAGGTCGATGCCGAGCTCGCGGGCGATGCGATGGGCGAGCAGGTCGACGCCACCGCTCAGGATCACGGTTCGCGCCCCGCGAGCATGCAGGCCGCGGACGAGCTCGTGGGCCCCCGGCATGAGCGGAACGGTCGCGAGGATCCGCTCCAGGTCCTCCACGGCGAGATCGGGGGCATGGCGCCGCCAGATCCGGATATCCGTGCGGATGAACTCGTGATCGTCGATCCGTCCGGCGAGAAAGTCGCGGAGGCCGTCCGCGTTGTGGTCCCTAAAGTGGTGGTGGATCGCCGCCCAGGAGCTCTCCACGTCGACGAGCGTGCCGTCCATGTCGAGCGCGACGAGCCTAAGCACGATCGCCCCGCGCGAGGGCGTCCGCGCGGGTCAGCACCCGATCGGGGACGGCCGTCCGCCACGCGGTGAGGTTGGCGTCGACCTGGTCGGGTCGGCTCATGCCGACGATCGGGGCCGCCCCGTTCCGGGCCAGCCAGTGGAGCGCGACGGACGCGAGCGGGACGCCTGCCTCGTCGGCGAGGGCCTTCAGCGAGCGCGCGCGGTCCAGCACCGACTGGAGGTGGTCCTCGTCCTCCAGACGTCGGGCGAACCGCTTGACCTCGGGGGGGACGCGCATTCCGTCGAGATACCGGCCCGTCAGGATCCCGCGGGCGAGCGGCGTGTAGGCCTCGATCAGGATCCCATGCTTCGCGCAGTAGTCCCGGACGGGGTCGAACTCGTCCCGGTCGAAGAGGTTGTAGCGGACCTGGTTGACCGCGACGCGCGCTTCGGACAAGTGCTTCGCCGCCTCTTCCAGCTCCTCGAGGCCGAAGTTCGACACCCCGATCGCGCCCACGCGACCCTCCTTCCAGAGGCCCTCGAGGGCGCCCATCGTGTCGGCGAGCGGAACCCGGGCGTCCGGGGCATGGACGAGGTAGAGGTCGACCGTGGAGCGTCCGAGCCGCTCCAAGCTGTTGATCAAGCTCGCCCGGACCTGCGCGGGCCGAAGGTGCTCCCAGGAGACCTTCGTAGTGACGAACGCGTCCGGAGCCCCGCCCGCCGCCCGCGTGAGGACGTCGCCGAGGACCCGCTCCGACCGTCCGCCTCCGTAGACCTCGGCCGTGTCGAACCAACGGAATCCGAGTTCGTACGCCCGGCCGATCGTCGCCTTCGTCCGCGCCTCCTCCTCGGGCTTCCACCGACCGATCCCCCACAGGCCGAGCCCGAGAGCCGGATGCGGCTTCTTCCCGTGCGCCAGCGGCAGGTCGTCGATCGGGGGCGGTGACGGCCGGGTGGGCGAGGAGGTCGGTCGGCGGACCGGGCGCGCGCGGGCGGCCTTGCGAGGGACCTTGGAGGTCATGGGGCAGTCTCCCTCGAGGCGTCGGGCTTCATGTGGTCGTCGATGCGGCGGATGCGCTCGGCGAGCTCGCGCGCCTTCTCCTCCGCTTCCCGAACGACCTCGGGCGGAGCCCGGGCACGGAAGCCGGCATCCTCGAGCCGACCCCGGGTCTTCTCCAGCAGGGCTTGGAGCTTCTCCCGCTCGCGGGCGAGCGTCTCGGATTCCTCCGGGGCGGCCGGAGAGCGTTCGAGATAGCACTCCCCGAAGGGAGCGACCCGGCTCCCGGATCGAGGGGGAGCCGGCGCGTCGGCGGCGAGCAGTTCGAGGGGTCGGACCCGGGAGAGCCGTTCGACCGTGCCCCGCTGGCGCTCCAAGAGCGCGGCGACCTCCGGCCCCCGGGCCGGATCCAGGCCGGAGGGAGGGAGTCGGCCGGAACATGTTCGTCCGCCCGCAGATTGCGGAGGAGGCGGACGGCCTCGAAGAGCACGTCCATCTCGAGTTCGGAGCTCGGGTCGGCGGGCGCTTCCGTCGGCGTCGGCCAGGCGGCGGTCGCCAGCCAGTCCCCTTCGTGAGGGAGGGCGTGCCAGAGCTCCTCGGTCACGTGAGGGGCGAACGGGTGGAGGTGGCGGAGCGTCCGCTCGACCACGTACAGGAGCGTCGCCCCGGTTTCGCGGGCGAGGGGCTCGCCGCGCCGACCCGAGAGGCCGTCCTTCGCGATCTCCACATAGCGGTCTGCGAGGTCATGCCAGACGAAGGAGTGCAGAGCGGTCGCGGCCCGCGACGGTTCGAAGCCCCGCAGCGCCCGGTCGACCTCCTCGGAGGTCCGGCGGAACCGGGATAGGATCCAGCGGTTCTCGAGCGCGGCGGTCGCAGGGAGGTCCGACGGGCGCGCCGGAGGAGGAGTCCCCTCGGCCACGTGGGGCAGCGTGAAGCGGACGAGGTTCCACAGCTTGGTGAGGAAATTCCCGCCCCCATCGATCGCCGACCGTCCGAACGGTCCGTCCTCTTCGGTCGGGTTCGGGAACATGAGCCCGAACCGCATGGCGTCGACCCCCCGCTCCTTCATCACGTCGAGCGGGTCGGGCGAGTTCCCGAGGTGCTTCGACATCTTGCGCCCCGTTTCGTCGCGGAGCATTCCGGTGAAGTAGACGTCGGCGAAGGGGGCGCGGCCGGTGAAGTGCTCTCCGGCCATCATCATCCGCGCGACCCAGAAGAACATGATATCGCGACCCGTGGTGAGGACGCTCGTCGGGTAGTAGTGCTCGAGATCCCCGGTCCGGTCCGGCCAGCCGAGGGACGCGAATGGCCAGAGCCAGGACGTGAACCACGTGTCGAGCACGTCGGGATCCACCTTCAGGTCGGTCGACTGGCAATGGGCACACGCGATCACGGGCTCCACAGTGACCGTGTCCTTGCCGCACGTTCCGCAGTGCGCGACGGGGATCGGGTGGCCCCACAGGACCTGGCGCGAGATGCACCAATCCTGGATCCCCTCCATCCACTTGAAGAAGGTCGCGTTCCAACGATCCGGATGCAGGCGCACGCGGCCGGTCCGTACCGCGTCCAACACGGGGACGGCGAGGGGGCCCATCCGCACGAACCACTGGGTCGAGAGACGGGGCTCGATGACCGCCTCCGTGCGCTCCGAGCGGGCCACCGTGTGCCGGTAGGGGACCTCTCGGAGGACCAGACCCTCCGCCCTCAGCCGTTCGACCGTCCGCGTCCGTCCCTCATCGCGGTCGAGTCCGCGGAGCTCCTCGGGAACCCAGTCGCCGGTGAGGCGGCCGCGCTCGTCGAGGACATCCGGCGGCATCGGTAGGGACGGGTGGCGCCGGAAGATCTCGTAATCCGCGAGGTCGTGCCGGGGGGTGACCTTGAGAGCGCCCGACCCGAACTCGGGGTCGATCGCGTCATCGGAGATCACGGGGACCTTCCGGCCCACGAGAGGCACCACGACGAGCCGCCCGATCGCGTCCGCAAAGCGAGCGTCATCCGGGTGCACTGCGATCGCGACGTCCCCGAAGATCGTCTCGGCCCGCGCGGTCGCGACCTCGAGGCCGCCCGGCGACCCGTCCGCCCAGCGGTACGTGAGGTGAACCAGGGTCCCCTCTTCCTCCGAGTGCACGACCTCGAGGTCGGAGATCGCAGTACGCAGGCGAGGGTCCCAGTTGACCATCCGTTCGGCCCGGTAGATCAGATCCTCGTGGTAGAGCCGGACGAACACTTCCCGCGTCGCGCGGACCGCGCCCGGGTCCATCGTGTACCGGAACCGGGTCCAGTCGAGCGAGAATCCCCCTCGCTCGAGCTGTTCCCGGATGACGGTCTCGTGCTCCCGACGCCACGTCTCGATCCGAGCGAGGGCCTCTTCCCGGGGAAGGTCCTCGAAGCGGACCCCCTGCTTCGAGAGGGCCCGACGGACGGCGACCTGAGTGGAGAGGCCCGCGTGGTCGATGCTCGGGGACCACAGGGTCGCCTCGCCCCGCATCCGGTGGTAGCGGGTGAGGACGTCCATCACCGTGTCGCCCAGCATGTGTCCTACCGTCAGGACTCCGGTCACGTTGGGAGGGGGAAGGATCATCGAGAATCGCTCCGCGCCTCCGGGCCGCGCGGGCGCGCGGAAGAGCCCGGCGCGCGCCCAGCTCTCCTGCCAGCGGGCCTCGATCTCCCGGGGCTCGAACCGCGAGGCGAGCGCGTTCGGGCTCATGCAGTGGTCCCCCTCGAGAAGAGAACGGGGGAGCACGCCGCCAGCTCGGTCACGGAGACGAGCGCCATCAACCCGAGGGCGAGCTCGGTGGAGGTCGAACCCGCGAGGGTGTACAGCACGAGGGGTAGGGAGACGACCATCAGCCCGGGGATCGAGATCAGGATCGCCGTCCAGGTGCCGGCGTAGAGGTTCACGAGCGGCAGCCCCTTCCGGGCCGCCCGTCGAAGGACGAGGCCCAGCTCCAACAACGAGGCGGCAATCACGGCCGGCATCTCGGCCAGAACGAACCCAACGAACAGGCCCGGGTCGGAGAGACGCAGGCTGACCAGACCCAGCACGACCCCCGCGGAGACGAGATAGATCCCCACGACGAGCGCCACCTTGCCGAGGACCAGCGTGCGGTCCGAGAGCGGCAGGGTGCGGCCGTACCAGTACGCGAGCACTTCGATGGCGAAGAAGGCGGGTCCGAAGAAGGTTGCGAGTAGCGCCGAGCTCGTCACGGCCCCGAGCGCGAGCGATTCCGCCCCTCGGGTCGAGGAGCCCGGCGCATACGTTAGCAGACCGAGCGCGAGGGAATCGAGGATCGGGAGGAGGATGAGGAAGGCATAGCCGGGCGTGCGGCTCGCGATCCGAAGGTCCTTGACGAGCACGGAACGGATCGGCCCGATCACCGTGAGACCGAAGCGGAGGGCGGGAGCCGGGGTAGCCAAGCCCGTAGGAGCCAACCCGACCCGACGGACGGCCGCCCCCACCCAAGCGGCGCTGCCCGCGGCCAGTGCGACGTACCCCAGGGCGGCCGCGATCAGGACCACGATCCCCGCCGGGCCGAGGGGGAGGGCACTGGCGCCGCCCCCTACGACCGAAGGGAGGGCGGCGAGGGAGAAGGGGAAGGCGAGGAGGAGCAGATTGAACTCCGCGGACGGAGCGGCTTGGCTCAGCTGCGCGAGCGCGCCGAAGAACGCCGGGGCGAGCGTCACGAACCCGAACATCCCGAACGCCGGCACCACCCAGAGGACGAGGTAGGTCCATCGGAGTATCGTGCTCCCGCCCCCGCCGCGGGCGCCCTGGACCCGACGGACGAAGAACCGCCCGGTCATGAGGGAGAGGGCGAGGGCGAACGTGGCCGCGGCGAAAACTCCTGGGATGATGGCGAGACTCGCCCAGAATCCCATCGCGTCCCCGACGGCGAGGGGAGTCACGATCAGGATCGTCAAGATGGGCAGGTCGAACAGCCGGAAGTAGACCAGGGCGGCGACGCGCTGGAGGGTGAGGTCGTCGAGGGGCAGCGGCTCCAGGACGGGGAGCACTCCCGAGGAGAGCAGCGAGGGCAGGATCTGGAGCCCCGTCCACCAGAGGAACGCCACGTCCAGGCTCAGGAGGGCGGTCAGGACCCCCGCGTCGAAGATCGGCGCGGGGAGCGGGTAGGAGAGGAGTCGGGGGCGACGAACGTCGCCTCCTTCAAGGCGATCGAAGCCCCGAAGGTGAGGAGGGCGAGCAGTCCGGCGACCAGTGCCTTGCTCTGCAACACGCGCCGCCGAGCCTTCGGAACGAGCTCCGCCGGCGAGCCCCCGGGAGGATGTTCCCTTGGCGGAATGCGTAGATCGCCTGCAGCGAGAGTTCGGTGAACGCAGTGCCGCTCGAGCCGGAAGGCGTACCGCCAACCCATCGCTAGGTCCTCTCGAGCGAGGCGACGGCCGCACGGACCCCTTCCTCTTCCTGGGTGAGGCCGAGGAAGATCTCCTCGAGCGTCGCGTCGCCCCGGGCGGCCCCCTCCCGGAGGGTCGTCATCGACCCCTCGCCCTTGAGGACCCCGTGGTCGAGGATCCCGACCCGGGTGCAGAGCTGCTCCGCGACCTCCATCGTATGCGTCGAGAACAGGACGCCGCGGTCTCCGTTCGTCACGTACCGAGCCAGAACGTCCTTCATGAGGCGCACCGACCGCGGGTCCAGGTGGTTCAACGGTTCGTCGAGGACGAGGAGGGGGGGCTGATGGAGGAGGGCGGCGACGATCAGCACCTTCTGGCGGGTCCCGTTGGAGAGGGAGGCGATCGGCTGGTCGTACTCCTCCTCCAGGCGAAACGCGGTGACCAGAGCGTGACCGCGCTCGCTCGTCAGGGCGGCTGGCATGCGGCGCACGCTCGCCACGAACTCAAGGAACTCCCTCGGCGTGAGGGATTCGTAGAGCAGCGAGGTCTCGGGCACGTAACCGATCCGCTCCTTCGCATGCAGTCCGTCCGTCACAGGGTCGAACCCGAACACGAGGACCCGACCGTCCGCCGGGCGCACGAGCCCGACCACCGACTTGATCGTGCTCGATTTACCGGCGCCGTTCGACCCGAGCAGGCCGTAGATCTCGCCGGGCCGTACCTCGAAGGAGAGCTCCCGGACGGCGGGGCGCTCGCCGTAGGTGATGCTCAACCGGTCGACCCGCAACGGGGGCGGTCGCGGGGTCGCCGGTTCCGGCATCGGTCTCCCATCGTACGGGGGCGACCTTAAGCCCGCCGGCCCGGCCCCACCGTGCTACGGGGTCCGTTCACGCACCAGCGGGAAAAGGATCACGTCCTTGATCGAGGGCGAGCCCGTGAGGGCCATCACCATCCGGTCGATGCCGATACCGATCCCGGTCGCGGGCGGCATGCCGAACCGAAGGGCGCGCACGAAATCGTCGTCGTACGCGAATCGGTCCTCCGCCCGGGCGGAGAGCTGCTCTTCGAAGCGCCGCAGCTGTTCGTCGGGGTCCGTGAGCTCGGTGTAGGCGTTCCCGAGCTCGACGCCATGGTAGTAGAACTCAAACCGCTCCACCCGGCTGGGTCGGGTGCGGTGTCGTTTCGCGAGCGGGGTGGTGGAGATCGGGTGATCCATCACGAACGTCGGATCCGTCAAGTGCGGCTCGACGTAGTGTTCGAAGAGCTTGTCGAGGAAGACCCCGGGGGGGGAGTCGTCCGGCACGGTCGAGCCGACCGTTCGGGCGAACTGGCGCAGCTCGTCCGGAGTTCGGTCGATGAGGCCCGTGAGGCCGCTCTGCCGCTCGAGCTCGTCGACGAAGTCGACGGTGCGGAATCCCTGGGTGAACGCGCGGGCCGCCTCCTGGGCCGCCGGGACGTCGGGCAGGAGAGCTCCCACCCGAGCCGCGAGCCGAGGATAGAGCCGCTCGACGAGTCCCCTCATGTCCTGATAATCCGCGTACGCCCAGTACGCCTCGAGCATCGTGAATTCGGGTGAGTGGGTGGTGTCGAGGTCCTCGTTCCGGAAGACCTTCGCGAGCTCGAAGACCCGCTCGAGCCCACCGACGAGGAGCCGCTTCAGGGGGAGCTCGAGGGCGATCCGGAGCTCCACCTCGTCGGCGAGGTAGTTCGAGTGGGTGCGGAACGGCTGGGCGGCCCCGCCTCCGGCCTGGGGTTGCAGGACCGAGGTCTCGACCTCGAGGAACCCGGCCTCCTCGAAGAACGTCCGGGTCTCGCGGACCAACAGCGACCGGGCGCGGAAGCGGGCCCGCGTCTCGGCCGAGGAGAGCAGGTCGAGGTAGCGGCGACGGATCCGCTCCTCGACGTCTTGCAGACCGTGGAATTTCTCGGGGGGCGGAGAGATGGCCTTGGCGAGCAGCTCGACGCGCTGCGCGATGAGAGAGGGCTCGCCCCGACGCGAGAGGGCCGGGCGGCCCTCCGCGCCGACGATGTCCCCCGAGTCGAGGTCGCCGACCCACGCCCGATACGGCTCCTCCCCGAGGACGTCGGCGCGGAGGATCAACTGCAGCGAACCAGAGAGGTCCTCCACGTCCGCGAACGCGGTCCGGCCGTGGACACGGAACGCATGGAGCCGGCCGGCCACTCGGTTCGATTCTCCCTCGGCTTCCTGACCTGCCGAGAGGGGCCGGCAGCGGTCCCGGACCGTCTCGGTGGGGACCCTTCCTGGGAACGACCAGGGGTACGGCTCCCGACCCTCGGCGCGCCAGCGGGCGACCTTGGCCCGACGTTCGTGCTCGAGGGGCGTTTCGTCCATGCTCGGGGGACCCGTTCCGAGAGACAGGCCCGAAGAGAAGATGCTTCCGACCGGTCTACGCGCTGACCCCTTCGAGGGAGAGCCGTTCGACCCCGCCGGGGCGGAAGAGGGCGAGGTGCTCCGGGACCGCCGGGTCCGTTCCCGCCGGGCGCGCGGCCTCGTGGAGGACGAGGAAGGTCCCGAGGAAGAACTCGGAGGTGGCGTCGCCGCCCCCGATCCCGTAGCTGACGTAGTCGGCGAAGTAAACGTGGACCTGGCCGGAGTGGCGGCGCCGGAGCGTCTCCAGGAACTTCCCGAGCTCGGCCGGGCCCTTCCGTGCGAGCTCGTCGACAAGGTCGCGCAGGATGGGGCGCTGGCTGACGCCGGCGAGGCCGTCGTAGACGAGGTAGATCACGGGTCGGGGTTCGAGCGCAACGACGTCGAGTCGAAGGACGCCCTCCACCTGTTTGGTACGCATGACGAGCGGCCTACCCGCCTCCCGTTAAGAAACCTTCGGACAGCGGAGGGCTGAGGGGACTCGTCAAGAGACCTCCGCCGACCAGCCCGTACGGGGTCGGTCGGCGCGAGAAAGGGTTCGAGCGAGCGCGCCTAGTGGTCGTGGCCGCCGCCAGGCCCGCCGGGGGGCCCGCCGCCGCCCTTCTTCGACGCGATGATGTCGTCGATCCGAAGCACCATCGAGGCGACCTCCGTGGCGGAGCTGAGCGCCTGGCGCTTCACGCGCAGGGGTTCGACCACGTGGAGCTTCCACATGTCCGCGGCCTTGCCGTCCGCCAGGTTGACGCCGATGTTCTTGTTCGCGTTCGGTCCCTCGTGCGCGCTGCGGAGCTGGATCAGCGTATCGATCGAGTCGTATCCGCCGTTCTCGGCGAGAGCCCAGGGGATGCATTCGAGGGCTTGCGCGAACGCCTCGACCGCGAGCTGTTCACGGCCGCCGACGGTGCCCGCCCACTTGCGGAGCTTGACCGCGAGGTCGATCTCGGTGGCGCCCCCGCCGGGGCAGACGACCCCGTCCTCGAGGACGCTCGCGACGACCTTGAGCGCGTCCTGGAGCGAGCGCTCGACCTCCTGGGTCACGTGTTCCGTGCCGCCTCGGATGAGGATCGACACCGAGCGCGGGTTGGCACAGCCGGAGATGAACGTCAGGTCATCGTCGCCGACCTTGCGCTCCTCCACCTTGGCTGCGGAGCCGAGGTCGGAGGCGGACAGTTCCTTGACACCGGTCACGATCTTGCCGCCGGTGGCGCGAGCGAGCTTCTGCAGGTCGGACTCCTTGACCTGCTTGACCGCGTAGATCTTCTCCTTCGCCAGGTAGTGCAGCACGACGTCGTCGATGCCCTTCTGGCAGACGACCACGTTCGCGCCGGCGGCTTTGATCTGCTCGACCAGCTTGTGGAAGGTCTTGTCTTCATCGTCGAGGAAGCTCTGGATCTGGCTCGGGTTCTTGATGTTGATCTTGCTCTCGATCTCGGTCTTCTTGATCTCGAGCGCGCTGTTCAGGAGTGCGATCTTGGCGTTGATCACTTCGCCCGGCATGCGGGGGTGGCCCCTTTCCTTGTCGAGAACGATCCCGTCGATGAGCTCCGTGTCAGAAATGGTGCCTCCCGGGCGCTTCTCGACCTTGATCTGGTCGACGTCGGCCACGACCTTGCCACCGCGCGTGTCCGCGATCTTCTTGACCGCGCCCACGGCGATCTTGGCGAGACCCTCGCGTGACCCGAAGACGCCCTTCGAGCCCATCGCGGTCGTCGCACAGTCGATCAGGATAGCCTCGTCGTCGACCTTGACGGTCGTTCCGATCTCGGCCTCGAGCAGCCGCTTCGCCTCTTGGAGCGCGAGCTGGAAGCCGCGGGTGATGACGGTCGGATGAACGTGCTGCTCGAGCAGGTACTCGGAGCGCTTCAGGAGCTCGCCGGCAATGACGACCGCCGTGGTCGTCCCATCGCCGCACTGTTGGTCCTGCGTCTTCGCGACCTCGACGATCATCTTGGCCGCCGGGTGCTCGACGTCGACCTCTTTCAGGATCGTGACGCCGTCGTTCGTGATGGTGATGTCGCCCATCGAATCGACCAGCATCTTGTCCATCCCGCGCGGGCCAAGGGTCGTACGGACCGCATCGGCCACCGCTCGGGCAGCGGCGATATTGCCCGCCGTCGCTCCCTTTCCGCGCTCGCGCTCAGTGCCTTCCCTCAGGACGAGGATTGGGGTACCCTGAAGCATTAGCTCACCAGCCCGGGCAGACTTGCGCTTCTATATGAAACTAACTGATTGGATGGCTTTGGGATTTTAATCGCTTGTGAGGTCCGCGTGTGATTTTATCCCGATGGCTGTGATTTTAATCGTTAGTCTAAGGTCGGTGTTCGGGAGGCCGGTGCCGCAGGTCTCGAGCGACCGATTCTCCCAGTCCGGTCAACCGGTAGACTTTGAGGCGCCTAGGCTCCCCAGAGACATGTCTACGACCGCTCTCCACGATGTCCGCCTCCTCGAGACGGGACAGGATCTTGGCCAAGGATCCCTGGGGTATCCCTAGAGCGGCCGTCATTCCTTGCTGGGTGTAGCCCAACTTGGCCACGTCGTCGCTTCCCAGTCTTCCCAACAAGGCCAAATGGAGTATCACGCGGCCCGCAGTATTCGCATTGGGCGAGACTGCTCTGGGTCCGACCTCCGAGGTTGTGGGTGCGACTGCCGGGACTGGAGCCGAAGTGGCGGGTGCCGACTTGCTCCTTTCGAGGCTGGCCGAATCCACCTCAGTTGACGAAGCTGCTCGAGATCGGCGTCGGTAGACTGCGTGGCCAAACCAGCCACCGGCGACCCCCGCGACTCCAGCCAGCGCCACGTAGAGCCAGTTCAAGGGGGCCTCGAAGACGGACTACATTGCCCTTTTCGCCCGTCGAGCCCAGGGATGCACAGGACCGGTATGCATCGGAGATCGGACACCATGAGCCTACCCTCTCTCATTGCGAGGGCGGTTTGACTTTGGGAGGCGAATCGGCGGTTAGTTCTTGGATCCATTGGGTCCCCTCAATTCGGCGAGCTCGCCGACGGCCCCGATCAATGACCCAAGCTACGGCAAGGGCCACAGCGATTACCGCTGCGATCAGAAACTCCTCGTACCAACTCGTCCCACCCGAGCCTCCTAGGCTGGTCTGGGCCGGTTCAAGATAGACGACCAGTGAGCTCGAGGAGCGGTTGCCCTTTCCATCAACAACTGTCAGCACGGCGTCATAGGCGCCTGAGGAGGCGTAGGTATGCACTGGGTCCTGGAAAGAAGAATTCGCGGTGCCGTCTCCGAAACTCCAACTGAATGAGTACGGCGGCACTCCACCCTGGGCCTGACCCAAGAAGTTGACTGTGAATGGAGCAGCCTGGCTCACCGTTGTGAGTCCCGCAATCGCTTCGAGCTTGATCGAGATGTTCACCTCCGCCGTCGCCATCCCGCCGACATGATCCACTACGGTGACTGAGGCCAAGAACGGTCCATTAGTCGTGTAGATGTGGGTGATGTTGGAGAGATTACCGCCTGTCCCACCATCACCAAATGACCACGAATAGGTGTAGGGAGGAGTCCCCCCCGTCGCCAAGGCCGAGAAGTTCACTGGCTGGCCGAGAATCGCGGGATCTGGAGACGCCTGAATGGAGGAGAGCGTGAGCGGTGTGTAGACGTGCAAGGTTAGGCTGGCGTGGGCAGAATGGCCGGCACTGTCGTTGATCCACACTTGGACCGAGTCGTATCCAACCGAACTGTAAGCGTGAGTGGGACTGGCGAGAGTACCTGGTGGTGCCGTCGCCGAAGTTCCATGCATAACTGAAGAGTGGGACTCCCCCAGTAAAGGAGACATTGAACGACGCTGCAACCCCTGGACGCGGCACAGAAGGTGAGACACTGAGCGCCAGTTCGCCGATTGGAGGGCTGGCTCCCCACCCCCAAGTATCATTCAAGTTCGAGTCGGTTCCACCCCCACTCGCGCCGCCGAAGAGGAGGACCATGGCATCCGCGGCGTCGTCGGCCACTCCCGCGTTACCTCGGGCGGGAGGGCTCAGACTGGTCACAAGCGAATGCCAGGTCCCGTTGTTGAAAGACCAAGTAGATTCATTGTACCCTTCGCCCCCCGCCCCTCCCAGAAAGAGGACGCTGCTGGTTGTCGAGTCGTAGGTCAGCAGGAATGGAATACCGGCTGGGGGAGCGGTCCCAGTCGTGTCGGAGATGTTCGTCCAGGTCCCTCCATCAAACTTCCAAGTGTATCCCGAACCATAGAAGAGGAGGTAGTTATCGATCGGATCCGTAGTGACGGATCCGAGAAGATCGGGGCCCGGAATGAAGTTTGTGCAGTTCGTTCCGCAGAACGGGGTCCAGTTCCCGTCAGACCATTTCCAGGTGTCGAAACCATCCGTCATCACGACATACGAGTCAGCAGAATCGTAGGCCATGGTGAACCCTTCATTGTACGAGCCACCGACGTTGGGGGTGGGGGGGGTTGCTTGGAGTTGCTGCCACTTTCCTCCAGAGAACTTCCAAGTGTCGGCACAGCCGTAGCTCCCTGACGGAGAGCAGGTTGTAAATGTCGACCCTCCGAAGGCGAGCACGTACCCATCGGCCGAGTCGTACGTCATTAACATCCCGCCGCGAGCAGACGGTGCTGGCCCCGCACTCTGGGTAATGTTCGTCCACTGCCCATTCGCGAAGGTCCAGGTCTCATTGAGGGGATAGGCCGCGGCATCGTACCCTCCGAAGAGCACGACGTAGCGGTCCTTCACATCGTAGGTCATCGAGAACGAGGAGAGGCGAGGGGGACCACCAGGACCAGTCAGATTTGTCCAATAGGGCGCTTGTGAATAGGGTTCAACCCCCTGAACCGATGATTGCGAACAATGGTAGGCCGACGTTGATTCGTAGCATGGGGTGGGAACACCATTAGCTGGCCCAAGGCCAGAGGCCAAGCTGGCAATTGCTTGCGCGATGGTAGAATACGAGGGAAGGCCGGGAGACCGTCCGTCGGACCGTACTGTTCCGGGCGCACCCAAAGAACTTGAGGCCGTGAGACTAAGAACCAGAACCACGCCAATGACAAGCACAATTTGGAGCGTCCCCGTTCTGAGCGAAGTCATCTTCGAATCCTCAGTTCCTTGATAGAGTTGGCAGGCTATCTACCGTTGGTGAATTTACGACTCTTATATTCCGTCGGAGGCGATTCGACGGGCCGACCGTTCAATCAAACTGTTCGCTTGTGGAGAAGTGGTAAGGGAATGAAAGGCCGTGGTGTCTTAGAACGAAGCTTCCGTATTCTTTCGAACAAGGAGGACGTCTCTCATTGAGGAGTGGGCGCCTTCCGTGGTGATCCTCAAACTGATCGAACAATACTTGCTCAACGCAATCGTGATGCCCACCCGGCACGCGAGCATACCAGAAGCGTAGGGTCTTTTCATCGTCCAGCAGGGAGATCACCCTTGGATTCTGGCTGATGTGACTGTCAAGCCGGTCTCCAACGTCCCCCGAACCGATGTAGGCCAGTGACGACCTTCCCTTCGAATATTGATACAAACCCTTTCGCGAGCAGATCAGGTAGACTCCCTTGTACTCTGGAATCGAACCAGGAGCATGAGCCTGTGAGAACATCTTGGGCCCCTGCCAGTGCAGGTCAACCATCGACCGTGTTCCCCAGGTCTTGACGGGCACGGACCCAAATGGCAGTGGAAATGCATAAACCCGCTTACTCAGAGAGTTTTTGGGCAAAGCCTAGTGCAAGAGGCTGGCTAGTAGTAGTCGACTTTCAGTAGGGGTGCGAGCATGGCGCTTCCGGGCGGGACTTATGGGGAGAAGAGGGGGTCGCACACATGGTAACGCTGAGGATTAACGGATTACGATTCGAGGCTGTCGGGCTCCCCCATCCCGGCCTTAGGCTGCTCCCCAACATTCAGGTTGAGGATCGACCTCAAGCAGGGGGTCCTTTCCTGGCCTTGGACATAGTAACTGCGGTTTCCGTCGGTGGAATCGTGCTTCCTTCCCGCTGGGAGGATTCGCCCCGTGCGGGTGAGGATTTGCAACAATGGGGAGGTAGGGAGGTGAAGCTGTTTGTCCCGATGGGCCGCGATAATGTAGAAAGGGTTGAGTCGATTCGTCAGCACAACGTAAGTGTGCAAGTCAACCCCATCCTTCGATACTTCGGACAGCAAGGAACCCCGAATTCGGCGTATCCTATTGGTCAAACACAACTCCTCATCCCCGAAAACGAGTGGCTAGCCGCACTGGAGAAAATGGGTTACCATGGAGGGTAACCACTCACCTCTCCGGACCGCCCGAAGTCGAACTACCGTACGAACCAAAGTACTTTCCGGTGAACGTGCTCTCCCTCGTTCGAGGGGGACGTGTACTCTCGGGACGCGGTGGAGGTCTTTGCGCTCGTCGAGGAGGACGAGCCGCTCACGCTCGACCCCGAGGAGAAGCGGGCGATCCGCAAGCGCCTCGAACGGGCGAACGAGCTGGAGAAGGAGAACCGGGAGCTTCGGGAGAAGCTCCGTCGGGTCCAGGAGGAACTCCGACGGATCAAGACCTCCGCCCCCTTCCTCGCCGCCACCGACCTCACCGCCGAGGCGGGAGGGATCCCCTCCAGCCGAGTGTTCTACCGCCGTCCCTCGCGACCCCGTGAGCCTCGTCCGACCGGTGGCCAGGAGGGCCACCCGGGGCACTCGCGCGAGCGGCCCATCCCCAACTCACCTCCGCTCCGACTCTCCCTGGAGCGGTGTGGGGAGTGTGGCACCCAACTCGGAGAGCCGTTCGAGGTCCGTCGGAGAACGATCACCGACCTCCCTCCACCCGAGCCGCGGATCTTCGACGTGGAGATCGCCCGCTACACCTGTCCGGGCTGCCACCGTCGGGTGGAGCCCGAGTGCCCCTACCCTCGCAACCGCCCCTTCGGCTTCGCCCTGATGTCTCGCGTGGTCCACCTTCGGATGCTCGGGTTGAGCGTGCCGAAGATAGTCGACTGTCTGAGAGAGGGTCACGGAGTCGAGGTGAGTCCCGCGGCGGTGCTGAAGATGGAGCGGTCCGCCGCCGAGGCGCTCGGACCGCTCTACGAGGGACTCAAGGAACAGGTGCGGACCGCCTCCGTGGTCCACGGCGACGAGACGAGCTTCCGAATCGGAGGCCAGAACGGCTGGATGTGGGTCTTCTCTCACCTCAAAGCCGTCGTCTATCGGATCGCCCCGAGCCGCGGCCAGGACGTGGTGCGGGAGATGCTCGACGGATACGAGGGAACCCTCGTGCGCGATGCCTGGGACCCGTACGACTGCCTCACGACCGCGAAGCATCAATTGGACCTCCTCCACGTCAATCGGTGGTTGGAGAGGGCTGAGTGGATCCACCGAGTGGAGCCGCGCCCACTCCTCAAGCCTGTCGAGGCGAAGCTCATGAGCGCGGGGCATCCGCCCGACGAGTTCCTTCGGTTCGCTGATGGAGTCCGGAGGGTCCTTCGGGGGGTGATCCTCTGGTCGGAGGGCCACCCCGACGCCTCGCCCCGCCTGAGGCGTCGGGTGGAGGGGTCGGCGAGACGATCGCTCACTCGGCTCCTGAACGAACCGTGGAAGGACTCCGATGCCGTGCGGATCGCCAAGGAGTTGCGGCACCGGAGAGGGCAGTTGTTCACCTTCGTGATCGAGCCCGGGGTCCCGTGGCACAACAACGAGGCCGAGACCCAGATCCGCCAGGGAGTGCTGTTCCGAAAGATCAGCGGAGGACGCCGCTCCTGGATGGGAGCGTGGGTGCTAGAGCGGCTGTTGACCGTCTATCGAACGTGTCGCAAGCGAGGGATCGGGTTCTTGGATGTGGTGGGCAGCGCGCTGAGAGGTACTGGCTACCCGGGGTTCGGTGCAACGTCAGGGGCTCCAGAAACCTGAGTGCTTACGCTTTCGTGGAATTAAATTGACTTGAGGCCGCGAAGCAAGGCCTGTTGCATGCTTCTCATTCATGATTCCGGCCATTCTGGCCCCTGGCTTGGACTCGGAGTCGTGTCAAATTTCAAGAGCCTGAAATGTGGGTGAGCATCGTCCCAACCTCGCCCTTATCTCCCGAACAGGATTGCGTCCCTCGCCTCGGGCGGAAGGTGGGGTGGCGATGGACGATGTGGTGGTCGTAGGCCAAGATGTGTGGAAGACGTACGGCAGTGGCGACACCGCGGTCGACGCACTTCGGGGTCTCAACCTCGAGATCCGACGGGGCGAGATGGTCGCGGTGATGGGGCCGTCCGGCTGCGGGAAGACGACGTTCCTGAACTGCTTCTCCGGACTCGACACCGTGTCGAAGGGAAAGGTCCTCGTCGATGGGATCGACATCCACGCGATGCCGGACGCGAAGCGGAGCGAGGACCGCGCGAAGCGCACCGGGTTCGTGTTCCAATCGTACAACCTCCTCCCCGTTCTCGATGCGGTGGAGAACGTCGAACTCCCCCTCCTCATCGCCGGCGTCCGCGCCAAGGAAGCTCGACAGCGGGCCGCCGAGATGCTGGGCCTGCTGGGGCTGGGCGACCGCGCGAACCATCGTCCCTCGGAGTTGAGCGGTGGTCAGGCACAGCGGGTTTCCCTGGCCCGAGCCCTGGTCGCGAAGCCGGCGATCGTCTGGGCGGATGAACCGACTGGGAACCTCGATGACGAGGGGTCCCACCAGGTCACCGCGCTCCTGCGCCAGCTCAACCACGACCACGGTCAGACGATGGTCGTCGTGACCCACGACGCCGACGTGGCCGCCAAGTGCGACCGGGTGCTGAAGATGCGCGACGGCCGCTTCGTGAGCTAGACCGGGTCCCCTCCGTGGTCGACGGCGCGATCCTAGTTGGGGCGTTCCTCCTCGGCCTCGTCGCCGTCGTGGCCGGGGTCCTCGTCGTGCGCCACCGGCTCGCCTGGCGGATCGCGCTGCGCAACGTGCGCCGCGCTCGCGGCCGAACTCTCCTCCTGCTGGTCGGGCTCCTGGTCGGGACGACCATCATCTCCGGCAGCTTGGTCGTCGGTTCGACGGTCCAGAGCCTGACCCTCCACTACACGTACCTCTCCCTCGGCAACGTGCACGAAGGGATCTATGCCACCGGCGCCTCCGGGAACGACAAACCATTCACCTACGGAACCTACACGGCGCTCGCCACGGCGGTCCAGGGCTACTCGAACATCGCGGGCACCACCCCGATGATCATCGAAACGGGTCAGGTCTTCGATCGGACGACGGGGTTACCAGAAACCAACCTGAACCTCATCGCCTCCGACGCGAATCAAAGCGGCAACCTGGGGGCGTTTACGACCACGACCGGCGCGACCAGCGGCGGGCCGGGGCCCGGCCAGTCCTTCCTCGACGTCCAGACCGCCGACGCGCTCAACGCCTCCGTGGGCGACACCCTGGTCGTCTACGGTGCGACCCCGGTCGTGACGACCGTGGCGGCGATCGTGGTTGACGACGCTCGCGGCGGGTTCTTGACGGCCGGCATCGTGCCGGGGAACGTCTTCGTCGACCTGGAGACGGGCCAGGCGGTGGAGAACTTCTCCGGGATGATCAACTTCATCGCCGTCACGAACGCGGGCGGCCAGAAGGGCGGGGTCGGGATCTCGGACACGGTCAGCGGATTCCTCAACTCGACCCTCGCCCAGATCCCATCGGCCGCCGGTCTCATGGTCCACGAACTGCTGAAGGACGCGATCGCGAGCGCCAACTCCTCGGGTTCGAACATCCAGACGATCTTCCTCGCCCTCGGACTCTTCTCGATCGCCGCCGGCGCGATGCTGATCGTCGGCATCTTCCTCATGCTCGCCGAAGAGCGGAAGGGAGAAATGGGGATGCTCCGCGCCGTCGGGATGCGGCGGCGGGAGCTGGTCCTGGTCTACTATTTCGAAGGGCTGGTCTACGCAGCCGGCAGCGCGCTCGCGGGCACGCTGGTCGGGATCGTCGCCGGATACGGCCTGACCTACGCGTTCAGCCAGTTCATCCAATCGGGCGGTCTCACTTCGACCGCCATCCTCCAGTCGTTCACCGTCACGCCGGACGATATCGTGGTCAGCTACGTGGCGGGGTTTCTGTTGACCCTCATCACCGTGGCGGTGGCGTGCTCGCGCGTGAGCCGACTCAACATCGTCCAGGCGATCCGGGATATTCCCCCAGCCCGCCCCCCGTCCGATTCTACACGCTGCTCCTGGTCTTCGGCGTCATCTTTGCCGCGGTCGGGGCCCTGATCCTGGCGCGGGATGCGAGCGGGACATCGGACATCTCGATCCCGATCACCGGCGGCGCGCTCGTGATCCTAGGACTGGGTCTGGTCGCGTCCCGCTTCATCCCGAATCGAATCGCCTTCAGCGCGGTGGGGGCGGGCCTTCTCATCTGGGCCGGGTTCGCTCCGCTCCGCCGAGCGGTGCTCGGCACCGCCCACACCGGGGGGATCTTCATCGTGTTCACCGAGGGGATCCTGATGGTCTCAGGGGCGCTCATCCTCTACATCTTCAACTCCGTCAGCGTCACCAACGGGCTCCTCCGGCTCGGCCGGGGGCGGTTCCCGGGGCGCACCCGTGGCGCGGGTCGCGCTATCCTACCCGTCCCGCCGCCCGGGCGCACCGCGGTGACCCTGACGATCTTTGCCCTGGTGACCTTCACCATGATCGCCATCGCCTGCTTCGGAGCGACCGTCCAGGCGAACCTCAACAACACGATCCAGACCGAGTCCGGGGGCTACAGCTTTTTCGGCTTCTCGACGCAGCCCATCCCGAATATTTCGGAGCGGATCGCGAACAATTCGACCCTCGCCCGAGAGTTTGCGGTCGCCATTCCGATCGTGACCGGCTACATCGAGGTCAACGTCTCGGGCTCCTCACCGAATCCGTACCTGGACTCCCTCTACTCGGCGCCGACGAACGCCTCCCCGAGCGGAGATTTCTATACGACGAATGAGTTCTCGTTCACGTCGACCTGGAACGGGATGAGCCGGACCCAGGTCCTGGACGACCTGGAGACCAACGCGTCGGTCGCGATCGTGGACGGGAACTACGCTCCACCCACCGCGAGCGTGACCGGGGGCCCCTCCTCCCCGCACCCCAGCTTGAATGTCGGGGGGTTCGTCTCCCTTACCCCGCCCGGCGGTGGGGGGGTGCTCCCCGTGCGGGTGATCGGGATCATGACCCAGACGGTCCTCTCCGGGGTCTGGGTCAACCCGACCGCCGCCGCCGGGATCGGATACACCTCGGAAGTGGGGTTCCTCCTCACGGTACGATCCGGCATCTCCACGACCACCGCGGCGCAGGACGCGAAGCGCGCCTTCTTCCAGCAGGGCCTCGTCCTCTTCGACATCACGGCCCTTCTCGAGAGCTCGATCGCCACGATAGAGGGGTTCATCGGCCTCCTCGAGATCTTCGTGGGACTCGGTCTTGGGGTCGGGATCGCGGCGATGGGGATCCTCGCCCTCCGGGCCGTGGTCGAACGACGACGGGAGATCGGGATGCTGCGGGCCATGGGATTCACCGAGGCGCGGATCCTCCGAGCGTTCTTCCTCGAGTACTCGTTCGTGACCTTGCTCGGTCTCGCGATCGGCACGATCCTCGGCATCTGGATCGTCTACGATCTCTCCACCAGCCCGAACGCGGCGGCGAGCGGGGTCTCGTTCTTCGCCGTCCCCGTCCTCACGGTGGTGCTCATCGTCGCGGCCGCGTACGGACTCTCGATGCTCGCCATCGCGGCGCCGTCGATCCGGGCCTCGCGGATGGCCCCCGCCGAGGCGGTCCGGCCGACAGAATAGGCGCCCGGGGCACGGTGGTTTAGCCCGAGCCCCGACCTCGGGGCCGACGCGGGGGACCGGCTGCACGACCGCCAGGACGAACCCGTCGTACCCCTTGCGACCCACGGTCTGCAGAGTCGTGGCGACCACGCGGGCGTCCGTCGCGATCTGCGCGTTCATGCGCCGGATCCCCTGCACCCGGGGGTCCCGGCTCCGGCGCTGGAGCACGTCCCCGCCTCGCACGACGTTGTCCACGACGATCACTCCGCCGGGGCGGGCGAGGCGCACGGCCCACTCGAAGTACTCCGGATTGTTCGGCTTGTCCGCGTCCAGGAAGATGAAGTCGAACGGTCCGGCGTGCTCGTCCCGGAGCCGCGGGAGCGTCCGGAGCGCCGGCCCCACACGTATCCGGACGCGGTTCGCCAACCCCGCTCGCTTCAGGTTCGCCCGGGCGACGGCCGCGTGCCGGGGGTCGAGTTCCAAGGAGGTCAGCCGACCCCCGGGAGGCAAGGCCCGGGCGAGCCAGATGGTACTGTAGCCTCCGAGCGTGCCCACCTCGAGGATACGACGAGCCCGCTGGATCCGGGCGAGCAGGTAGAGGAACCGGCCCTGCAGGGCGCTCACCTGGATGGACGGTAACCTCGCCGCCGCGCTCGCGCGGAGGGCCGACCGCAGCGCGGGGTCATCTGTCCGCAGCAGCTTCTCGAGGTACGCGTCGACGGCGGACCAGGTCCGGGAAGTCACGATGGGTCCCTCCGTTCCGGTGTTCGCGCCACCGATCCCAGCTCCGTTTCGTCCCCTCGCGGCACAGTAGCTCCAAACCTACTTAGAGCGTAACCCGCATCCGGACCAGGGGGAGGCTCCGATTCCACCCGACCCGACACCCTCCACGACGATGGCGCGATGCCATCGAAATTTCGTGGAAGGATTCTGGCAGTACACGAAGTCGACGCCGGGGGCGAGCCGTCGCTCTTCCGACGGCGGGACGCTGTTGCGGAGCGGGATCGCCGCGTCGCAGGCCAACATCTGGTTCCTCGAGGAGCCGACCGGCTCCTTGGACACCATCTTCGAGGAGGCGACGGCGTACTTCGGTCCGAACCGCCCGTGGCGGGTGATCGCCGCCGGGTCTCAGGTGGAGGAGGTCCATCGGGTGGCCGCGGTCCACCGTCTCACCCCGATCGCCTCCGAACCGGGCATGATCCTCGACCCGATGCCGGCCCCTCCCTCACCGGTCCCCGGATTGTCGATACGGACCGTCGACTCCCCCGCCACGCTCGAGGACTTTGGCACGGCGTGGTGCGCCGCGTTCGGGATCCCACGCTGGATCTTCGACATGGTCCTTCCGACGGTGCTGGCCGACGACCGCGAGCGGGGAACGCAGAACCGATTCCTGGTCGGCTACGCGGGAGGTGGGCCGGTCGCCTGTTCGTCCGTCATCGTGTCGGAAGGGGTGGCCGGGATCCTTTCGGTAGGCACGACGCGGGCCGCGCGGGGCCACGGGTACGGGACCGCGCTGACGTGGCAAGCGGTGGAGGAGGGGCGTCGCCTCGGGGCCGACGTCGCCTACCTCTCGGCCACTTCGATGGGGTACCCCGTCTACGAACGGATGGGGTTCCGCAGGGTCGCCGAGTACCCCAGTTGGGCGACCCCGGTCGGGTTCTTCCGGCAGATCCGACTCGTCCTCGGAATGTGGCAGGTGGCCCGTGCGAGCCGTCGACGCGGCGCACCGCGCGTCTTGTGAGGGGGACCGACCGGGCACTAGGCGGAGGGTCGGCCATCGTGATGAGCCCGCGCGAGCGCGAAGTAGGCCTCCGGGGAGAGATTCTCGGGTCGGAGGCGCGACCAATCCTTCGGCCACCCGGCGGCGGCCGCGAGGGGCGGGGCGGCGTCCGCCGACGGGACCACCCGGGGCAAGAGATTTCCCAACTGCTTCCGCCGGGCGGAGAACAGCGTGCGGACCAGAGACTCGAACTCCGGAACGGACGGGACCGGCAGATCGCCCGCGCGGGCGAGGTGGACCCCGATCCGGCTCGTGACCTCCGGGATTGGGGTGAACGACCGGGGCGGGACGGTGCGATACAGCTCGACCGTCCCGTACAGTTGCGCGATGATCGAGAGCCGTCCGTAGACCCGGGAGCCGGGGTGGGCCGCGAGCCGTTGCGCGACCTCGTCCTGCACCAGGAAGACGACGCGAGGGATGCGGCGGGCGAATTGCGCGAGCAGTAGAGGGGTCGCGACGGAGTAGGGGAGGTTGCCGATCACGACGTCCGCGGGGGGGAGCGGTAGCGTGAGGGCATCCCCGTCCCGCACCTCGATCCGGCTCCCGAACACGGTGCGGAGGTGCTCCGCGAGCCTCGGGTCCCGTTCCACGACGGTGAGGGGCCGCACTCCCCGACGAACCAGGGCGGCGGTCAGGATCCCGAGTCCGCCTCCGATCTCCAGCACCGGCCGCCCGGGAGGGACCTCGACTAGGGCGGCCTCGGCATCGGCGACGAACGGGTCCGTCAGGAACGACTGACCCCATCCCTTCGAGGGGCGGACTCCGAGGCGCTCGAGCGCCTCGCGGATCTCCTCCGGACGTTCCGGAACCGGGAAGGGATCCCGGTCCTCCCCGTCCTTACGGCGCGACAAAGAGGCGGTACTTGTCCTCGACACCGCTCAGTTCCTTCTCGATGCGCCCGACGATCAGGAGCTCGGGGTTCTTCAGATGCAACCGGGTCTCCATCTCCTCGAAGCTCGCGAAGGGGGCGCGCTTCCGCTCGTCCACGATCTGCTGCATCGTCTTCTTGCCGATCCCGGGGAGGAGCTCCAGGAGGTGGAACCGCCGCGAGACGGCGGGCGCCTCGTTGAAGAAGCGGAGGTAGCGCGGCACGTTCGCCTTCACGATCCGCTCGAGCGCCGCCGGCAGCTCGGCCCGGGCCGCGACCGTGAGCTCGTCGTACGCGAGACGCCGCCGGACGTGGTCGATGGGCGGAGGGACGCTTCCGATGGGCACGAGCGGCACGCGAGTCCCCGCGACGAGGACGGCACCGGGTTTGGGGACGAGCTCGAAGAGTTTCAGCTCGTCCTCGCCGACAGCGAGGGCGAGCGGTTCACGATGGAAGCCGCGTTCGGTCTGCCGACCGTTCGGCAGGTAATCGAGGATGTGCGCGTAGCTCTCCAAGGGGTCCCCTCCCGGTCATCGGTGCTGCGCAATGATCTCCAGCAGTCGGGCGACCTGGGCTTCCTCGAGGGCGACACGTTCCTTGGAGAAGAGCAGGCGGATCTCCTCGGGATACTGGGGGAGGGTGTCGGCCAGCTTGACCGCGACCGTGGCGTCGACGAACGGGAGCGTCCTCAGTTCCGCGATCAGCTTCTCGGTCGCCTCCGTCGGGAGGCGGACGAACAGCTCGGCGTGCTGGAGCGCGAGCGCGGCCTCCCGCGGGAGGGTGCGGTGCGCGGCCTCCTCGGCGAGGAGGTCCTTGACCCGCGCGAGCGGGACCGGCTCAGGCATCGGCCCTCGGGGGGTCCTTCACCGGCCAGAGATGGACCGGGTTGGCGACCAGGCGTTTGACCTTGCCACCGTCTACGAACTCGATCAAGTAGGCGCGTCCGGTCTTCTTCACGACCGTGCAGGTCCGCCCCTGGTACCGCGGATGGGGCATGCCGTGCACGTCGGAGGACTCCAGCCGGAGCGTGACGCGGTCGCCGATCGCGAACTCGCGGAGGAAGCGGGTGACCGGGGGCATCCCCTTCTCGCGGACATGCTTCGTCGACCAGCCGCGGCTTCGGGAACGGAACCCCTTCGATGCCTTGACCATGTTCTCACCCTTCCGAATCGTGCACTTCGAGTACGTCGAGATAGCCGACCTTCAGCGGGACTCCGACGAGGCCGGAGAGGCTCGGGTCCGTGCGTCCGTCATCTCCTTCCACCCACTCCTTGACGTACGTACCCGCTTCGGTCCGAATCTCGAGCGTGAAGCCCCCTTCGGAAGAGTCGACGACGCGAGCCGCGACGATCCGACGCGCGCGGACGCGGTCGGACCGCCGGTGGGCGACGCGAGTCGGGGTCCGCTGGGCAATCGCTCGACCCTGAGCGAGGAGCAGTGCCTCATTAACTTTTGCGACCGGCACGACCCCCACGACGCCGACCCGGTAGCTCTTCTCCGGGGCCGCCTCCTTCACCCGGAGGACGTCGGGGGCTTCGGCGGGCGTAAGGGAGTCGACCTCGACCCGACCCTCGGATCCGGAGCGGATCTCCAGGGCCATCGCTCCGAGGTCGAGGGCCCGGTGACGAGGTCGGACGAGCTCGAGCACGAAGGGGCGGCCGCGTCCGAGCATGCGGGCGTCGATATCTTCTCGTCCCATGCCATGGAAACGGGTCCCCTCGGCGCCCGACGCCCGGACGAGCGGGGCGCCGGTGAGCTCCTCCACGCTGGTCGGGTAGGTCTTGCCGGTGCCCTGGCAGGTGTCGCACCCGCGCCCCTGGCAGCGTCGGCACGGCCAGTGGGTTTGCGGGAGCGTCCGGTCCAGCTTGCGGTAGCGGCCCTGCACGTACAACGGTAGGACCGTGAACTCGACCCGGCCGACGGCGAGGTCTGCGAGGAACACGAGGTCGGGCCGGTCGGGGCCGCCCGCCGCGCCGGTCCGCTCCTCGATCGCCTTTCCCCACTCACGGTTGAAGGCGGAGCGCGCGCTCTCGCCCCATTCCGTCCCGGTCTCGAGCCAGCGGTGCTCCTCCCGGGCGAGCACTTCCGGCTCCCATCGGGATCCGCAGGTGAATCGATGCCACTCGAATCCGTCGACGGCCCGCACGGCCCGGTCGACCCAGTTGGGGAGGCGGGCAAAGACGTCCCCGCACCCCGGGCACGGGACGGTCGGCGGGGGGAGGGGGGGCTCGAGGAGGGCGGCGAGGCGCGTCGCCCGCTCGGGGTTCGAGAGGCCATGGCCCAACCGGCCGAACAGGCGACCGAAGCATTCGGGACACAGTCCGAGGCCCAACGCTCTTCGGGCGGCGCCGAGCGATTCGGGGGTCGGAGCGAACGACGGAGGGTCCGGCACGGCGGCGCGACCCCCGAGTGCCACTAAACCGTGTCGGACCTCCGACGTATTACCGGTACCGCGCTGAGCTTATCCTTCGCCACGCCGGTGCTGGCGCGGACCCATGCCGTCCATCACCGAGGCCGAGCTCACCCGGGCGATCGAGCGGACCCTGGTCGTCAAGGGAAAGGTGCTGCCGGCCGAGGCCCGGCCGACTGCCCGGATGGTCTTGGGCTACTTCGGCGCCGACGCGACCGTCCTCGATAACAAGCTCTCCAGCGACGATCGGGACCGCTTCTACCAGCTGGAGGAAGAGGGTCTGCTGACCAGCGAGGAGGAGGATGCGACCGTCTCCCGGGGAAAGACCTGGCGGATCCACTACTGGCTACTGCGGAAGGGCCGCATCCGCGATGTCGGCCAAGGTGGCGACGCACCGCCGACGGACGAGGCGGAGGCCACGTACCGGGCGATCCGGGAGTCCGACTGGAAGCGCGACCCCGCGGCTCCGCCCCCGAAATAAGGGCTCACGCCGGCTTCTTCGGCCGGCTCGAACTCGGCACGGGCGGGCTCTGGAGGAGCGCCGGATAGTCCGCGGTCGCGATGACCGAACGGACGTGTTCGATCGCGATGAACGCGAAGGCAATGGCGGCAAAGAGGCCCAGGTACGAGGCCGTATCGACGGCGATCCCACTGACCCCGACAAAGGCGAGGATCGCGGCCAGGGAGGCGAGCGCGTTGAAGCTGGCGTGCATCAAGACGGCGAGGAGATAGTAGGACCCGGTGCCGGCTCCGGCACGTTGAACCGGCTGCGGGCGTAACCGTAGCCGAACATCCCGGTCGAGCTCCCGTGGAGGAGCACGCTCGAGACGCTCCGGACGAGGATCAAGACGATCCCGGCCTCGAGGCCCCCGACGAAGTACGCCCCCAGCCCGTAGAGGAACGTTTCGAAGAATCCGAATCCGAGCCCGACGGAGGCGCCGAAGACCGGGCCGTCCGCGAGGGTGCGGAACTGGTTGCCGAACGAAGTGACCCCGGCCCCCTTGAGGCCCTCCTCGATGAACGGGGCGAGCACGAGCACGAGAAAGAAGACCCCCAGGGTGGAGTTGCCGTTCAGGAACACGAACTCGGGCTGCGGGAACTGCTGGCTCGCGGCCGTCCCCACCGACACGACGATCCCCTCCACAAAGGCGGCCGCGATGGTGGCGAAGATCGCGCCGTAGGCGAAGGCGCGCAGGAGCGGCCCCCACGACTCCCGCGCGTATCGCTCGGTCCGGCGCACGTAGGCGAGGTAGAAGAGCGCCGGGATGAGCGCGACGAGGACGAGGATGAACAGGTCGATCGCTGCGTCGGTGGCGCTCACGACTTCCCTCCCGGCGGATACCGGTAGAATCCCTCTCCGCTCTTCCGTCCCAACAAGTGGGCCGAGACCATGGTGCGGAGGAGCGGGCAGGCGCGGTATCGACTATCGCGAAACCCATCCCAGAGGACGTCCAGGATCGCGACGGTCGTGTCGATGCCGACCAGGTCCATGAGCTCGAACGGGCCCATGGGGTGGTGGAAGCCGAGCTTGTAGGCCGCGTCGATGTCCTCCTTCGTCGCAACCCCCTCGGAGAGCATCCACGCCGCTTCGTTCGCCAGCACCGCGAGAGCGCGGGTCGTGACGAACCCCGGCGAGTCCTTCGAGAGGACGACCGTCTTGCGGAGCGCGACGGCGAAAGTGCGGGCCCGCTCCACGATCTCGGGCCGGGTCGTGTGGCCCGGGATGATCTCGACGAGCGACATCTGCAGGACCGGGTTGAAGAAGTGGACCCCGACCAGGCGACCCGCGTCCTTCAAGTGCTGGCCGATCGCCGTGATGGGAAGCGACGACGTGTTGGAGGCGAGCAGCGCCGTGGGCGAGGTGACGGTCTCGAGCTCGGCGAAGAGCCGGCGCTTCAATTCCAGGTCCTCGGGCGCCGCCTCCACGACGATCTGCGCCGACTCGGCGCGGCGCATCCCGATCCCGACATCGATCCGGGTCAGGGCGGCGTCCCGATCGACGGACGTGATCGTCCCTTTCCGGACCGCGTGGTCCATCGCCCGCGTCGCGTTCGCCGTGCCGCGGCGGGCCAACTCTTCGTTCACATCCACGAGGGTGACCGGGTAGCCGGCGAGCGCGGCCTGCGCCGCGATGCCGCTCCCCATGATGCCCGCCCCGACGACCAGCACGCGGGTCTGCACCGACGACCTCGGATCGCTCTCGGATTCCGTCGTGTCGCCGCTCACGGGACCCCCGGGGCGATCATGGGAAGTCGCATCCCCTCCCGGAGCTCGCAGGACCGGCAGAGGGGACCGCTGGACGGTTCGCCACAACGGGCGCATTGGGCCGGCGCACCCTCTTCCTCGAAATCCAGATGCTCGAGCAGGCGTTCCCGGGTACGAAGGAGGGACTGGCGGGTCCCGGGGATCGACTCCTCCAGTTGCCAAAGAATCTCCCGGAACACATTACGGGCGGCCCGGGAAGCGTGCGGACATTCTCCGTGGTCGAACGGCAGCTGGTGCAGGTGGGCGTAGAGGAATACCTCACGCTCGGGCACTTCCGCCAGCGGGGCGATCCGGGGGACCAGTCCCGGCCGTCGGGCGCGGTGTGGGGCCATCCGGATGAGGCGATCGATCTCTCCCCGGGCGAGGTTCATCAGAACTGTCTGGGCGAGGTCATCGAGGTTGAAGCCGAGGACGAGCGCATCCGCCCCCAGGTCCCGGGCCGCCCCGTTCAGGAGCCGGCGGCGCCAGACCCCGCAGTAGGAGCAGGGGACCGCCTCCGGCCGTTCGCGGGCGGTACGGTCGGTGGTCGTCCCCAACTCCTCCTCCATCGAGACGATCTGGTGCTCGACCCCGAGCTGCTCGGTCAGGCGGCGGGCGCTCTCGATCGTCCCGCTCCGGTAACCGGCGATACCTTCGTTGACCGTCAGGGCCACGATGCGGACCGTGGATCGACGGGCGAAGTAACGCTGCGTGGCCCGGAGGGCGACCGCGGAATCCTTCCCCCCCGAAAGGGCGACCGCCAGCGTGCCGCCCGCGAACTTGGGAAGCTGGCGGTGGAACTCGGTCCGGATCCGCTCGTCGACCGACGCGACGAAGTGGCCCGCGCAGGCGTGCGCCCCTCGATACGGCTGGTCGATGACCGCCGGGTGGTCGCACCGGGAGCAGCGCACGGCAGGGAGACCTCGGCCGGATATTTAGCCCCGGGAGCGCGCGCGCGTTCCACTGCGCGCATACGATTATTAGGGAAATGACGGCCAGCGACCTCCAATGACCTCTGTTCCCGGCGCTCGGACGCCGGTTCCCCCCCGCCGAGGCCGCCCCGGGGAACCGAGCGACGGAGCCGCGCCGGTGGTGTTTCGGGTCGACGAGCTCGTGGGCCGCTTCCAGCGGATCCTGCAGGCCCAGGAACGAAGTCCCTGTACCGTGAAGCAGTACGGGCACATCGCTCGAACGTTCCTGGGATACGCCCAGAAGCCGCTGGAGGAAGTGACCCTGAAGGACCTCGAACGGTTCCGGGAGTACCTCGTGCTGGAGCGCCACTACTCGAAGAACTCGGTCTACACGACCGTGCGGGGATTGACGAGCCTGTTCCGGAACTTCGGCCTCTCGATCGCCGACGGGCTCGAACCCCCTCGGCGCCCGGAGCGTCTGCCCCGCTACCTCACGGAGGACGAGATGCACCGCTTGTTCGACGCGGTCAAGGGCTCGCCGCGGGACAGTGCGATCGTCCACGTCCTGGGATTCGCCGGACTCCGCGTCAGCGAACTCTGCCACCTCCAGCTCGAGGACATCGAGTTCGAGCGGAACATCCTGCACGTTCGCAGCGGCAAAGGCGACAAAGACCGCGAGGTCATCATCGAGGACCGGACCCGGGCGGCGCTCGACCGGTACCTGACCGAGCGGACGCTCGCCGGTGTCGGAAGCCTCCGTCTCTTCCCGGTTGGACCCGTCACCGTCGAGCGGATCGTCCGCAAGGCCGCCCAAACGGCGAACATCCCGAGGCGGGTGACGCCACACATGCTGCGGCACACGCTGGCGACGGCGCTCCTCTCGCGGGGGTGCGACATCCGCTACATCCAGAAGCTCCTGGGCCACGCCTCGGTGGCGACGACCCAGATCTACACCCACGTCGACACGAATGCCCTGCGGGACGCCTACTCCCGCGCCCGGCCCCAGTATTAACCCGGGCCGCCTCCCGCCGGTGTGGCCGACGAACGCGTCGAGGTGATCGTCCTCGGGGGGGGCATCGCCGGGTGCGCGCTCGCCTACCATCTCGGGGCGCGCTCGGTCGGGCCGACCCTGTTGTACGACCCCCGGACCATCTCGGCGGGCGCCACCGGTCGGGCGGCCGGGATCGTCACCGAACAGTTGTGGAACGAGTGGGACGTGGCGGTGACCCGGGACGCCCGCGCCGAGTATGCCGAGCTCGCGGCCCGGTGGGACCCCTCCGCGTTCTCGGTCAACGGGTTCATTCGCTGGACCGCGCGGGAGGACGCGGCCCCCGTCCTGGCCGGCGTGCAGTCCCGACTCCGATCCTGGGGGGTCAACGCCCGCCCGATCGATCGGAGCGAGATCGAGGCGCGCGTTCCCTGGGTCCAGCTTTCGGACCTTCAGGGCGCGATGTGGAGCCCCGACGACGCCGTCGTCACGCCGAGCACGATCACAGAGATCTACGCGGAGAGCGCGCGGAAGCGGGGGACCGAGGTGGAGATGGGGACCCCCTTCCACGGGCTCGCGCGCGACGCGGACTGTTGGGTCCTCACGATCGGGAATCGGACGATCCGGGCCCCCCGCGTGGTCGTGGCCGCGGGCGCCTGGTCGAAGCGGCTGTTCGCGGCCTTCGGATGCCCCCAGCCGCTCGCCCCGTACCGGACCCAGGCCGCCACCCTGCGTCCGGAACCGGGAGGTCCCGAGAACTTCCCTTCCGTCCACGACCTGGACTCGGACGTGTACGTTCGACCCGAATCGAACGGGAGGATCCTCGCGGGGGACGGCACTGAGCTCGTGGAGGTCGACCCCGACCGAACCCCCAGCGGGGGAGACGACCGCTTCATCGGCCACTTGGCCGAGAGCTTCGAATCCCGATTCCCCGGATGGGCGAGCGCGGAACTGGTCCGGGCGTGGTCCGGCGTCTGCACTTCCACGCCCGACCGGCGCCCCCTCGTGGGGCCGGTGCCCGACGCTCCCGGCCTCTTTGCGATGGTCGGCTTCAACGGTTTCGGTGTGATGCGCGCGGGAGGCGTGGCTCGCCGTCTCGCGGCTCTCCTGGCCGTGGGTGAAGGTTCAATGTCGGAGCAGGAGGCGTTGGGGCCGGTGCTCCCCTCCCGCTTCCCGCCCGGCACTCCCGCGTCCGTGCCTCAGCCCGGGTTCACCCTCGAGGGGGGCGATGCCCCTCGCTTCTGACGCCCGGGCCATCCTGCAAGCGGGCATCCGCGCCGTCGACCCGGGTCGGGCCGTCCGCGCCACCGTGCGCCGTACGCGGCGCGGAGTCACCGTCGCGGGCCGACGGTTCGACCCCGGCCGAGGGGGTCGACTGCGCGTGGTCGGATTGGGGAAGGCGGCCTCGGCGATGGCGGATGCGGTGGTCCGCGTGGCGGGCCGGGACGTCGAGGGCCTGGTGGCGGTCCCCCGCGGATACCCCGCGCCGCGGACCGGAGTGCGCGTCGTTTGGGGCAACCACCCGGTGCCGGGGCCAAGCAGCCTCGCCGCGGGAAGGTCCCTGCTGCGCGAAGTCAGGTCGGCCGACCCGGCCGATCGCCTGCTGTTCCTCATCTCGGGGGGCGGTTCGGCGGTGGTCGAGGTTCCCGTACCCCGTGTCACGCTGACCGACATCGCGCGCACGACCGAACTGCTCCTCGGCTCAGGGGCCCGGATCCAGGCGATGAATGCGGTCCGACGACACGTATCCGCGATCAAGGGAGGCCATCTCGCGCCGCCCGGGGGTGCGGGCTCTTTCGCGACCCTGGCGATCAGTGACGTGGTGGGGGACTCCCCCGAGAACATCGCTTCCGGTCCAACCGTCCCCGACCCCACGACGTTTCGAGTCGCGCTCCGGGTCGTAGATCAGGTACTCCCTACGGCCCCGCCTCCCCTCTCGAGTAATCCGCCATCTGATCGAGGGCGCACGGGGACGGGCTCCAGAGACTCCGAAGCCGGTCGACCCTCGATTCCGTGGGGCCCTCTTCCGACTCGTTGCCACGAACCGGACCGCTCTCCGCGCAGCGGCCACGGCCGCCCGCACTCGGGGGTTCTCCGCTCGGGTGGTTCCCTCCCCGGTGGTCGGGGATACCGGCTTCGCAGCGCGACGGTTCGCGGGGGAGCTCCTCCGAATGAACGGACTCCGTCCGCGCGCGCTCCTGGCCGGCGGCGAGACGACCGTGCAGCTGGGTCCCCGGCCCGGCCGAGGGGGGAGGAACCAGGAGTTCGCCCTCGCGGCCGCGCGTCGGATCGACGGCCGCGCCGGGAGTCTGGTCCTCTCGATGGGTACGGACGGGATCGACGGTCCAACGGACGCGGCAGGGGGTTGGGTCGACGGGGCCACGGTCGCCCGGGCGCGGCGGAAGGGCGTCGACCTGACCTCCGCGCTGCGCGACCACGCCTCCTACGATGCGTTGGCGCGCCTGGGGACCCTGGTCCGGACCGGACCGACCGGAACGAACGTCATGGATCTGCACGTGGGGCTCGTCGGGGGTCAGTCGGGGTACGGCAGGAAGTAGTCGGCCGTGTGCGGCTGCTTCCAGTCGACGTAGATCGACTTCAACTGAAGGTAGTCGCGGACCCCCCAGACCGTTCCCTCGCCGCCGAGGCCGCTCTGCCGGAATCCGGCGTGGTATCCCTGGGGGCTCTCCGGCCCGACCCGGTTCACGTAGGTCTCCCCGTACCGCAGGTCGCGGATCGCCTGCTCGGCCCGGTCGAGGTCGCGCGTGAAAACGTAGGAGGAGAGCCCGTACCGGTTGTCGTTCGCTCGCCGGATCGCTTCCGACCAGTCGTCGAACTCGAGCACCGGAAGGACCGGACCGAAGACCTCCTCGATCGCCACCGGGTTCGCATCGTCGACGTTCCGGAGCAGGGTGGGCGAGTAGAACGCGCCCTTGGAGAGCACCCCTTTCCGGGGGACCGAGGCCCCGACGACCCGCTTCGCCCCGTGGTCGAGCGCCGCGTCGACCGCGCGGGCGACGGAGTCCCGCGCTGAGGCCGAGTACAACGGACCCATGTCGACCCCGGTCGACCAGCCCGGTCCCATCCGGATCGCCCGGACGAGGGCCGCGACCTTCGCGAGGAATCGGGCGGCGATCGGGGCCTCCACGAAGCATTTCTCGGCCGCGATGCACGCCTGGCCCGCGTTCCAGAACCGAGCCCAGACGGTGGCCCGGGCCGCCCAATCCAGGTCCGCATCGGCGGCGACCAGGACGGGCGCCTTTCCGCCGAGCTCGAGCAGGCACTTGACCACGCGAGGGGCGGCGAGCCGGAGCACCTCGATCCCGCTCGCGGTCGATCCGGTGAGAGTGACCGTGGAACACGCGGGGTGCGCGAGCAGGGCGGGCCCGAGCTGGCCGCCGGGACCGGGGACCACGTTCACGACGCCGGGCGGGAGACCCGCATCCCGGAGGACCTCCGCGATGAGCAGGGACGAGAGGGGGGTGTTGCTCGACGGCTTGAGCACGACGGTATTCCCTCCGAGCAGCGCCGGCGCGAGCTTCCGGGTGACCGTGGCCGCCGGGAAGTTCCACGGAGTGATCGCGACCACGACGCCGCGGGGCACCCACGCGAGTCGGAGCGTCTCTCCGTACGGGAGGCCGGCGACCTCGTCCCCGTTGAGCGTGCGCGCGAACGACGGATAGTACTCGAGATTGTCGATGGCGCCCTCCACCTCGGACCGCGCCTCGAAGAGGACCTTCCCCATCTCGCGGGTGATGAGGGGGGCGAGCTCGTCGGCGCGGGCGCGCAGTCGTTCGGCCGAACGCAGCAGGATCTTTCCCCGAGCCGCCGCCCCCATCCGCTCCCACGACGGCTGAGCCCGGGCGGCGGAGTCCATCGCCGCCTTCGCATCCTCGGCCGTGCCCAGGACCACGGTGCCGACCCGGGACCCGTCCGCCGGGTCCTTGAGGTCGAACGTGGCGTGCCCCCGGGGAGAGACGAACCGGTTGTCGAGGAAGACTCCGCGGACGGTTCGCGCGGCCATGACCGGGGCAGTCCCGGCCCCGCTATACGGCTGTGCCCGCCCCGGATCCTTCGGGGACGGACCGGGAGGGGCGGATCAGTCCGGGGAACGGATGTCCTCGAGCTTCTCCAGGAACTCGACGCCTTCGCCGGTCTTCATCCGCTGGCCGTCCTCGCGGACGAGGGGGAGGCCCGCCGCCGCGCAGGCGGCCTCGGGCGTCTGGCCGTCGAGGAGGTGCCGCACGGCCCGCTGCTCGCGCCGGCTCAAGTTCAGGCTCGCGAGCTGGAACTCTTCGAAGGCCTCGAAGGCGATCGGCGCCACGACCCGTCCGATCTTCGCCATCTCGACGGCGAAGAGTCGGATCTCCTCCTGGGCGTGGGGGTCCAAGCGGAGCGACAGAAAATGGAACAGGTTGTGGAGGTTCGCCTTCCAGTACCACTGGGTGTAGTAGGCGACCGGGAGGAGGAGGCGGGCGGTCTCCCGAGCGACCCCGGCGTTCAGCGCCGCCGTGTAGTCCCGGTACGATTCCTGGGCGACCCGCTCCAGGTCGGTCCGGAACTTGTCGACGATCTCCTTGGGCAGCGCGTCGCCGCGTCCCTGATGGTTCCGGGTCGACTGCTGGCGGACCTCTTCGGCGGGGGGGACCTCGTACTCGTCGGGAACGATGGAGTACCGTGCCGAGTACTCGTTGATCGAGGCGGTCCGGTGGCGAACGAACTGCCGGGCGACATAGATCGGGAGTCGAACGAGGAACTTGTACTCGACCATCTCGAACGGGGTGGTATGGCGGTGGCGCATGAGGTAGCGAATGAGCGCGCGGTCGTCGCGGACGCTCTTCGTGCCCCGACCGTAGGAGACCCGGGCGGCCTGCACGATCGCCGCGTCGTTCCCCATGTAGTCGACGAGGGCGACAAAGCCGTGCGACAGCACGGGGTGGCGGACCCCGATCAGTGCGTCCGCCTCGGCCACGGTCGGTCGGACCATCGCGGGCTCCCCGTCGGCCACGTCCCCCCGACCCGAAACGCGAGATAAAGGGGCGCCCGCCCGAGGGGGCCGGCCCGGTTCCCTCCGCGCCCCCCGGAGCCCTCTCTGGAAACCGGGTGGGTGCGCGTTCCCCGCGGTACGACGCCGCCGGGATCGTCCGGGACCGTCGATCTAAGCTCGTGCCGGAGGTCGGATCTTCGCGATCGCCGGCTCGGTGGGCACGAGGTGACGGGAGAGCCCCAATTCCTCGGCCGTCGCGCCGAAGGCGAGGCCGACGACCTGGGGGAGGTGAAAGACGGGCATGTCCAGGTCGTGCCCCACGGCCTTCTCCGCCTGGTTCTGGTACGCGTCGAGTGAGGTATGGCAGAGGGGGCACGGGGTCGCCATCGCGTCGGCGCCGTGCGCCTTCGCGTCGTCGATCTGTCGGCCCGCGATCCGGCTCCCGGTCTCGGGTTTGACGAATTGGACGGGGAACCCACAGCACATCACGCGGCCCCGATAGTAGACCGGGGTGGCGCCGACCGCGGTGAGAAGGTCCTCGAAGGCATGGGGCTCTTCCGCGCTCTCCCAGTTGAGCTCGTCGGCGGGCCGCAGGAGGTGGCAGCCGTAGAAGGCGCCGATCTTGAGTCCGCCCAAGGGCCGGACGACCTTGGCCCGGATCGCGTCCAGGCCGACGTCCTCGACCAGGACGCGGAGGAGATGCTTCACCTTCGTCGAGCCGCGATACTCGATTCCGAGGGGTTTCAGGGCCCCGTCGACCCGGGCCTTGACCTTCGGGTCTTGGAGACGAAGGTTGGCGAGAGAGAGCATGCCCGTGCAGGTCGAGCAGACGGTGAGGAGGTCGAGGCCGGCCCGTTCGGCGATGGCGAGGTTCCGCGCGTTCAGCGCGACGTTCAGCACCTCGTTCGCCTCGTCCATGAACCCCGAGCCGCAACAGGAGAACGATGGGAAATCGACGAGCTCGATGTTGAGCGCCCGACAGACCCAGCGGGTCGCCATGTCGAGTTCGCGACCGGACTCCTGGGCCACGCATCCGGGGTAGTACGCGAGCTTCACGATTTTCCCTCCGGGGCGTCGTCGAGCGCCTCGTAGATCTTCTCGACCTCGTCCATCCCCTCGATCCGGTGCGGGCGCTTGAGGACCTCGGGTTTCTTGCGGATCATCCGCATCCCCTGAGTGGCCTGGCCCGCGAGCCCGAGGAGGCCCGAGGTCTGGCGGACGAGCTTCGACTCGTGGAGGAGGCCGCGCTCTCGGATGTTGTCCTTGAACCCGATCGCATGGCGGCTGCCGGGTTCGGTTCCGCCCTGGGCCGCGACCGCCATCTCCTTCAGGTCCCGGATCCGCTCCGAGGGGCGAACATCTTTGGGACAAGCCTCGGTACACAGGTGGCACCGCAAGCAAAGCCACAGACCCTCGGTCTGGATCCGGACCAGACGGTCCTGTCGGCCCTGATCGCGCGGGTCGACCACGAACCGGTAGAGCTTGGCGAGCGCCATCGGGCCGGGGAACCCGGCGTCCGCCTCGACGGCCGGGCACGCGGAGTAGCATGCGGCGCAGGCGATGCATCGGGGCGTCTCCTTGAACCGATCGACCTCCTCGGTGGTCATCGGGTTCTCCCGACCCTCCGGCATCGGCTTCCGTGGGTCGAGAATGAGGTGCGGCTCGATCTTGTCGTACTGGCGCCAGAACGATTCCTGCTCGACCACCAGATCGCGGAGGACCGGCTGGTTGCGCATCGGCTCGACCACGATCCGGCCGTCGCGCTCGAGCTCCGGTCCGATGGGGGTCTGGCAGGCGAGGCGGCTCTTGGAGTTGATCTGCATCGCGCACGATCCGCAGATCGCGCTCCGACAGGAGTAGCGGAGCGAGAGCGAGGGGTCGGAACCGTCGCGGATGTGGAGGAGGGCGGTCAGGACGGGCGTGTGGGGCGGAAGGTCGAGCACGAACCGCTGGTAGCGCGGTTTCGCGTCCCGGCCGGGCTCGAAGCGGTAGATGTCGAAGGTCGCTTTCACCGTCGCTTCGGTCATCAGTACACCCGTTCCTTCGGATCCCAGCGCGTGTAGGCCACCGGTGCGTAGGAGAGCTGGGGTCCCTCCGCCCCGCGGGTCGCGATCGTGTGCTTCATCCAATTCGTGTCGTCCCGCTTCGGATAGTCCCGTCGGGAGTGCGCGCCGCGGCTCTCGGTCCGCGCGATCGCGCCCACGAGGATGATCTCTGCGAGCTGGAGCATGTGCCCCGCCTCGAGCGCGTCCGAGAGGTTGAGGTTGTAGACCTTGGATTGGTCGACCACGCGTATCCGGGCGAAGCGTTCCTTCAGAGCCCGGATCTGTCGAAGGCCCTCCAAGAGGTCCGCCTCGTTCCGGTAGATGCCGACGTAGCGGTCCATGGTCGCCTGCATCGCCGTGCGAAGGGTCGCCGGGTCCTCGCCGTCCGTCCGGCTGGACCAGGCCCGCAGCGGCGCGGTCACCACGTCGAGGTCGGTCTCGCGGAGCTGCGGGGCCGGCGCCGAGGCGGCGTACGCCGCCGCCGCCAGGCCGGCCTCCTTCCCGAAGACCAGCGTCTCGAGGAGGGAGTTCCCTCCGAGACGGTTGGCGCCGTGGATGGAAACGCACGCGGCCTCGCCCGCTGCGAAGAGTCCGGGGAGGTTGGTCGCCCCGTGGATGTCGGTCCCGATCCCCCCCATCATGTAGTGCTGCGCCGGGAAGATCGGGATCGGTTCGACGACGGGGTCGATCCCCGCGAAGTTCCGGGTGACATCGCAGATCTCCTGGAGTCGGCTCTCGATCTTTTCCTTGCCGAGATGCATCAGTTCGAGGTGACAGGAGCCGTCCGGAAATCCGCGCCCTTCCAGCACCTCGGTCACGATCGACCGCGAGACGACGTCCCGGGACGCCAGCTCGAGGACGTGGGGGGCGTACCGGCTCATGAAGCGTTCATCGGACCCGTTCTTCAGGATCCCGCCTTCGCCCCGGGCCCCTTCCGTGATGAGGATCGCGCTCTCCATGAGCGCGGTGGGGTGGAACTGGACGAATTCCATGTCCTTCAACGCCCCGCCGATGGTGTACGCCGCGGCCACGCCGTCTCCGGTGCAACTGTGGGCGTTGGTCGTACGACCGTAGACCCGACCGAACGGCCCCGTGGCGAGTACGACGGAACGTGCGGCGATCGCCGCGAAGTCCCCGCGCCGCCGATCGAACGCGACGATCCCCTGGACCCGACCGTCCCGGACGATGAGGTTGGTGAGGTCCCACTCCTCGTACAACGTATAGTGGGCGGTCCCGAGGTGCTCCCAGAGCCCCTGGAGGAGGGCGAGGCCGGTGCGGTCCGCCGCGTAGATCGTTCGGGGAAACCGGCCCCGCCGAACGCACGTCGCGCGAGCGAGCCGTCCGGGGCGCGGCTGAAGATGGTGCCGAAGTGCTCCATCTCGACGACGGTCGGTCCCGCCCGCTGGCAGAAGAACTCGATCGCGTCCTGGTCGCCGAGATAGTCCGACCCCTTCACCGTGTCGTAGATGTGCTTGTCGACCGAGTCGTCCTTTCCGACCGCCGCGTTGATGCCCCCCTGCGCGGCCCCCGAGTGGGAACGCAGGGGATGCAGCTTCGACACCATCGCGACGTCACGACCGGCCTCGACCGCGGCGAGCGCCGCGCGTTGTCCCGCGAGCCCCGCCCCGACGACGACGACGTCGTGCTTCTGCATGTTCTGCCGGCGGCAGACGAACCGTCCTTTAATGCGTGACGCGTCGGGTCGCCCCGGGCGGGGAAGTGGATGCACGAGGTCGCCCGGGGTTCCTCGGTGGCCGGAACGTAATCGCCGCGTGAGCCCTTATATATCGCCCTCAGGTCCGCCCTCGTACTCTCTGTCCTAGACGGAGTCCAACAATGCAAGGTCAGATCACTGCCATCGATGAGACGCGGCTCCTGAAGGGCACGACCACGATCGGGATCGTCTGCAAGGACGGGGTCGTCCTGGCGACCGAGCGCCGTGCGACCGCCGGAACGATGATCTCGAACAAGCAGACCCAGAAGTTGTTCAAGATCGACCAGAACATCGGCATCACGATCGCGGGCCTCGTCGGGGACGCCCAGGTCCTTACGCGATATCTCAAGGCCGAGGTTTCGCTCTACCGACTCCGGCGGAACGCCCCCCTCTCCGCCGAGGGCGCGGCGACCCTGCTCGCCAACATCCTATCCGGCAACCGGTACTATCCCTACTACGCCTGGCTCATCTTGGGCGGCGTCGACGGGAAGGGCAACCACGTCTTCTCGGTCGACCCGGCGGGCGGCTGTATCGAGGACCGGTTCGTCTCCGTCGGCTCGGGATCCACCTTTACCTACGGTATCCTGGAGGAGGGGTACACCCGCGAGATCACGACTTCCGAGGCGGTCGACCTGGCCCTCCGGGGCCTGACGGCGGCGATGAAGCGGGACAGCGCGAGCGGGGATGGCTACCTGGTGCACGTCATTTCGGCCAAGGAGTACCACGAGTTCTCCGAGGACGAAGTTAATAAACGCCTGAAGGCACTCAAGATTGCGTTGCCTCCGGTGTTGCCCTAGTCGTTACCGCCTTTCCGGGCCAACTCTTTCCGCCCAACCTCTTCCAGAGTGAATGAGTTTCGATTCGCTAATCAGCGAGACGCGGGAGACCCTTAAACAGGTCCTGCCCGAAGGCATTGAAGTCACCGACATCGAGCTGGAGGGCCCGCATGTCGTACTGTACACGAAGCAGCTGGACGCCTTCCTGTCCGGCGGGGACCTCCTCCGGCAGATCGCGCAGCGCCTGCACCGCCGGGTGCTCGTCCGGAGCGACCCCGCGACCCTCATCGACCCGAAGGAGGCCGAGAAGCAGATCCGTGAGCTGATCCCGGTCGAGGCGGAGATCAGCCAGCTCTTCTTCGAGCCCGAGACCGGCGAGGTCACCATCGAGGCGGCGAACCCCGGGGCCGCCATCGGCCGCGGGGGCGCGGTCCTGAACGACTTGAAGCGGCGGATCGGCTGGGTGCCCACCGTCTGGACGTACCCCCCCGATCCCCTCGAAAACGGTCGAGGAGGTGCGGATCCACCTACGTAACTCGTTCGACGACCGCCGCTCCTTCTTGAAGAAGGTCGGCATCCGGATCGCGCGCGACCCCCTGCCGGAGAAGCTGTGGGCCCGCAACACGGCCCTGGGCGGCTACCGCGAGGTCGGGCGGAGCGCCCACCTGCTCACCACACAGAACTCGAAGATCCTCATCGACTGCGGGATCGACCCCGGGTCGGACCGGACCCCCTACTTCAACGCGCCCGAGCTCCTTCCGCTCGACTCGCTCGACGCCGTCGTCGTCACCCACGCCCATCTCGATCACTGCGGGCTCGTGCCGGTGCTCCTCAAGTACGGGTACAAGGGCCCGATCTACTGCACCGCCCCCACCCGGGACCTGATGACGCTCATGCTCTTGGACGCGATCAAGGTCGTCAACCAGGAGGCGAGGAAGGGGCTGTACGACTCCTCCCACGTCCGGGACCTGGTCACGCGGACCATCCCGCTGCGCTGGGGGGAGACGACGGACGTCGCCCCCGACATCCGGCTCACGATGCACAACGCCGGCCACATCTTGGGCTCCTCCATCTGCCACTTCCATCTCGGCGAGGGCGACCACAACCTGGCGTACTCCGGGGACATCAAGTTCGAGCGGAGCTGGTTGTTCAACCCCGCCACGAACCGGTTCCCCGGCTCGAGACCCTCGTTCTCGAATCGACGTACGGCGGGTACCGCGACATCCAACCGAGCCGCCAGCAGGCGACCGACGACTTCAGCGCCCTCACGACCCGGATCGTCAGCCGCGGCGGCAAGCTCATCGTCCCGGTCTTCGCGGTCGGCCGCTCGCAGGAGGTCATGCTCGTCCTGGAGGAGCGGATGCGCGAGGGCAAGATCCCCAAGGTGCCGGTCTACCTGGACGGCATGATCTTCGAGGCGACCGCGATCCACACCGCCTACCCGGAATTCCTGAACAGCCAGCTTCGCACGCAGATCTTCCAGCAGGGCGACAACCCGTTCCTCTCCGACATCTTCCACCGCGTGGACTCGCAGCAGATGCGGATGAGCCTCCTGGACTCGAAGGAGCCGTGCATCATCCTCGCCACCTCCGGCATGATGAGCGGGGGACCCGTGATGGAGTACTTCCGGGCGTGGGCGCCGGACGAGAAGAACGGTCTCCTGTTCGTCGGCTACCAAGCCGAGGGAACCTTCGGCCGGCGGCTCCAGCGCGGCTTATCGGAGGCGACGTTCCTGGACGGCCCCCGCCAGGTCAACGTGCCGGTCCGCATCGACATCGCCACCATCGAGGGGTTCTCGGGCCACTCCGACCGGGTCCAGTTGATGAACTACGTCGCCTCGCTCGACCCGCGCCCCCAACGCATCATCCTCAACCACGGGGAGGAATCGAAGATCATCGACCTTGCCGGGAGCCTGCACAAGCGCTTCAACCTGGATTCGCGGGCCCCGTACAACCTCGAGGCCGTCCGGGTCCTCTAGTTCGGCCCTCGACGCGCGCCGTCCCTTTCCTGGGACGAAGGCCTAAATAGGGACCCACCCGTCAATCGGCCAGCTTACTCTCGGGATAACCACATGGCTCCTTCCGCTCGGCGGTTCCTCATCTTGGGCTTGGACGGGGCGACCTTCGACCTCCTCGACCCGCTCATGGAGGCCGGCGACCTTCCCTTCCTCCGAACCCTCGCCGGGCAGGGTGTCAAGGCCCCCTTGACCTCGGTCTATCCCGCGAAGACGATCCCGGCCTGGTACTCCTTCGCTACTGGCCTCGACCCGGGCGAGCTCGGGATCTTCGGGTTCACCGAGCCCGACGGGGCCCCCGGCCAGTCCCGGCTGGTCCACTCCTTCCGTCCCTCCGAGGCGATCTGGGACCGACTTTCCCGGCTCGGCCGACGGGTCGGGGTCGTGAACTTCCCCCTCCACACCGGCTATCCGGTCCACGGGTTCATCCTCCCCGGGATGTTCTCCGCGACCTCCCCGACCTTCCCGAGCGGCCTCAGGGCCGAGGTCGAGGGGGAGATCGGCGGCGCGTATCCGTCCGAGCTCCCGGTCTTCAAGGAGGCGGAGCGGGATGCCTGGGTCGCCGAAGCGACCCGGTCGATCGAACAACGGGGACGGGCCGCCGCCGCGCTGGCGGCCCGCCACCACCCGGATTTCCTCTTCGCCCTCTTCCGCGAGACGGACCGGGTCCAGCACCAGCTCTGGTCCGAGCTCGACCGGCCCGTGGACCAGATCCCCGCCGACCTCCGAGCCTTCTTCCGAAGCGTGGACACGGCGTGTGCCGCGATCGACCGGGCGTTCCGAGCTTCGGGCGGACCGGCGGTCACGTTCGTGATCTCCGACCACGGCCACGGCAAGATCGAGAGCGATTTCCTGACGAACCGCTGGCTCATCGAGGAGGGGTTCCTCGTCTTCAAGAACGCCCCCGACACTTGGAGCCGCCGCCTGTTCGCCAAGGTCCTGCCTCGCGTGCAGCATTGGCCCCTCGTCCAGCGCGTCTCCCCGCGCATCGCGGGATTCCTGAGCGAGGGCCGGGGCGCTCACCTCGCGAACCGCCTGCTCGGCGACGCCTCGTTCGAACGGGCAACCCAACAGATCGACTGGGAACGGACGGTGGCGTACTCCTACCCCATCCCCGAGGGGATCTATGTGAATCCGGCCCTCCCGGCCCCCGAGCGGGAGGCCGTCCTCGCCCGCCTCCGGAACCGGCTTGAAGCCTACGCGGACGCCCGGATCGAGGTCTTCGGCCCCTCGGACCTGTACCAGGGGCGGAAGTTCGACCACGCCCCCTCGCTCCTCATCCGGGTGGACGGGATGCGAACCGAGCCCCGGATGGATTTCGCCTATCCCGACTCCCTCATCCGGGTACGCCCCGACTACTTCTGTGGCACCGGCACCCACCGCATGGACGGGATCTTCATCGGCGCAGGAGAAGGGATCCAACCCGGCGCGAACGTGGGAGCGGTGCGGCTGATCGACATCGCGCCCACTATCCTCGACGGGATGGGGGTCGAGCCGCCGATGGCGTGGTCCGGACGGTCGTTCGGGGCCCGTCTCGGGCTCCTGGCGTAGCCCGCGAGTCGGACGTAACGTTTTTCGGGTCCCCCACCCCGAACGACCCCGATATGCCGGGACGCACGGTCGACGTGATCGCCGTCGGCCCGTGCCCCTGGGACCCGTACGACCCCGCCGCACCGGCCTGGGCTCTCGCTGCCGGCATGGCGACCTGGGGCGATCATGTGCGCGTGCTCCACCCCACGGGGCCGACGACCGCCCCCGCTCCCGAGGGGGTGGAGACCCTCGCGATCGAACTGCCGATCCGCCGTCCCGGGGCCGCGGTCGAGGGGGCTGCGCTCGCCCTCGCGGCGGGCCGCCGGATCCGTCCCGATGCGGAACTGGTCGTGCGGGACCCGTTCGGGCTCGGGCCCCTGTGGGGCGCACGGCGCCGCGGCGGGGTGCCGCCGATCGCGGGGATCGTCCGACGCGTCGAGCTGACGGCCTATGACGGGGAGCCCATGCATCAGCACCCGACGGGGCTGGTGGGCCGGGTCGAGACCTGGCGGGACCGCCGCGCGGTGCGCCGCCTGGAGGGCGAAGCCCTCGCCGAAGCGGCCCGTCTCTTCTACGACTCCCCGGAGCTTCCCGCGCTCCTGGAGCGCGAGTACGGGTGGACCGCCGGCGCCTCGAGTGGGCGCCGCCGCCCGTGCGCGGTGGCGAGCCCCCCTCGCGGGAGGCCGCCCGCAAGGCGTTGCGCCTTCCCCTCGACGTCCCGGTCGTCGCCGCTCCCCTCTCCTCCGAGGATCCCGCGGTGTCGGGGGGGGCCCGCATGGTCGACGCGTTCCGCCGGGTACGCTCCCTCTTCGCCGGCGTCCGCCTCGTTCTCGTGGGCGGCACCGCGCCCACCGAACCGGGGCTCACGACCGTGGCGGACCGGGATTTCGCGGCCTTCGAACGGGCCTTCGCCGCGGCGGATGTCACGATCGTGGCCCCCTCGGTGACGGGGTTCGACGCGGGCGCGGTCCTCGCCCTCCGCGCCCCCTGCGCGCTGCTCACGAGCCCTTCGGTGCGGTTCCCGCTCGACCCCGGGTCGGCCGTGCGCGTCGCCCCGTCCGAGGACCCCGCGGAGCTCGCTGCGGTGCTGGCGGAGCTGCTCGCCGACCCCGCCGAACGCCGGAGCCTCGCCGACGCGGGCGCGCGGTTCGCCCAGAGATTCGACCCCGAGCGGGTCGCGGCCACGGTTTCGGCCGATCGCGCCCTCCTCGCGGCGTGATCACCGTTCGGCCGTCCCGCCCTCGTCCAACCGCCACTCCCGGAACTTCCGACCGTGCGAAGCGCGCCGCACCGACCCGGCGACCCCGTCCCACGGGATCCCGGGGGGCAGATCGCCTCGTTCGAGCGCATCGAGGATCCGGCCGAACCGCCCCTTGAGCTCGAGGTACGGGTCGGGATCGCCGGGCCGTACCCAGTTCCGCGCCGGTCGGAGGACGTGGACGTGCCCGTCCTTGAGGGTCCAGATCCCAACGGGCTCGCCCCGGGAGCCTCGGGTGCGGAGTTCCAATCGCTCGGCGGCGCGGAAAGAGCCCAGGAGCACCGCGACCCAATCTCCCCAGACGCGTCGGGTGAGGGCCTGCGCCAGCACGTTGCGGGACTCGGCCGCCTTCGCCTCCACCAGACCGACTTCGCGGCCGCGACGCGCCACGAGGTCGAAGTAGTCCGACCCGTCCGGGTCGATCCAGGTCCGGTATCCTTCTCCCTCGAGGTACCGCGCGCCCGCCTCGGCGACCGACCGCTCGGTCGGGCGCGGGACGCGTTGGGGCGTCACGCCCCCGACCGCAGGAACCATCGGTCGAGCCGGCTCCGCGGCAGGCGGATGAAGATCGGCCGGCCGTGGGGGCAGGCGTAGGACGACTCGGGGAGCGCCGAGAGCGCGTTCAGGACTCGGGCGAACTCTTCGGGCTCCACCGGATCCCCGGCCCGGAGGGCGGCGTGGCACGCGAGCGAGGCGGCCCGCCGCTCCTCCAACGAATCGGGCAAGGTCGGCCGGCCCCCGGCCGCCAGTTCGTCGAGCAGCTCGCGCAGCCCCTCCGCCTGCAGCGACCTTCCCCGGTAGACGGGAACGGACCGGATGCGGTGCGTCGCCGGACCGAACGCCTCGACCTCGAACCCGGCGGCCCGAACGGACTCCCGGTGGGCGGCCAACGCGGCTCGCTCGGCGCCGGTGAGCTGGATCACGATCGGCTCGACCAGGGTCTGACGGGCGAGCGCCCCGTCCCGCCGAAGCGCCTCGTACACGACCCGCTCGCTCGCCGCGTGCTGATCGATCAGGACCGCGCCATCCTCGCTCTCGGCGACCCAGTACAACGCGTCGAGGCAGCCCAGCAGTCGTAGGCGCGGGGTCCCCGTCGGGACCGAGGCGGGCGTGCGAACGGGGCGGGCTTCCGTGAGGAGGGTTCTCTGGCGGGACGGGGAGGGGCGAGGAGACGGAGCGGGAGGGGGCGCCGAGATGGCCGGAGACGTGGAAACGGGGGCGTCCGAGATCGCCGGATGCGAGAGGAGGGCTTCTCGGACCCGACGCCGTATCTCGTCCACGAGCTCGCGCTCCCGTTGGAAGCGAACCTCCCGCTTGGTCGGATGGACGTTCACGTCCACCCGATCCGGTTCCAGCTCGAGCGCGAGAACCCCGACCGGGAACCGGGTCCGGGGGAGGTAGTCGACGAACGCCGTGCGGACGGCTTGGGCGAGGGGCCGGGAGGCGATCGTGCGACCGTTCACGGAGAGGTAGAGCCCCCGTGACGTGGCCGCGGCCACCGCCGGCCGGCCGAGAACGCCCGTCACGCGTCCTCCCGGCACCGGTCCGTCGACCGCGAACGACTCTCGGAGCATCGCCGGCCCCAGCACCCGCGCGGCGGCGTCGCGGACGGAGCCGGTCTCAGGATAGATGGCCAGTTCGCGCTCCCCCGAGCGGACCCGATAGGTCGCGTGGGGGTGCGCCAGGTACAAGCGTTCGACCGTCGCGACGACCTCGAGCTGCTCCGCCGCGGGGCTCCGTAGGAACTTGCGCCGAGCGGGCGTGTTGAAGAAGAGATCGTCGACCTCAACGGTCGTCCCGGGCGCGCGCGCCCGCGGGGCCCGTCGACCGAGCTCGCCCCCCTCGAGCGAGAGGCCGGTGGCGGACTCCTGTTCGGGGGGTCGTGAGATGAGGGTGAGCCGGCTCACGGTCCCGATCGCGGCCAAGGCCTCGCCCCGGAACCCGAGGGAGATGATCCGGTCCACCGGTCCTTCGGGGGAGATCTTGCTCGTAGCATGGCGTTCGAGCGCGAGAGCGAGCTCCGAGGACGGGATGCCGACCCCGTCGTCCGCCACCTCGATCCGGGAGAGACCGCCGTCCTCGATCGTGACCGTCACGGTCGTCGCGCCCGCATCCAGGGCGTTCTCGACGAGCTCCTTGACGACGGAGGCCGGCCGATCCACGACCTCGCCCGCCGCGATGCGTTCGACGGTCGCCGGGTCCAAGCGGCGAATGGGCGCTCGGGCGGTCGGACCCGACGGCGTCATGGAGGCGGCTCGCTCCCCGATCGCGCCCGCTTCGCCCGACCGGCGAGCTCCTTCAAACGCCGATGGGCCTCGTCCGGCGACAGCTGGTCGGTCTCGATCGCGCCGAGCTCCGCGACCAGCGCTGAGGACGGGGAGCTCTCCTCCGCGAGGAGCATCGCCTGGGTGTAGCGCGGCGTCTTTCGGGACCCCCGTTTCGGGCGGTCGGTGGCCGGGATCCCCTCGGCCTCCAGGTCGTGGAGCAGGCGCTCGGCGGTGCCGAGTACCTCGGGGGGCAGCCCCGCCAGGCGGGCGACGTGGATCCCGTAGCTCCGGTCGGTGCTCCCCGGGACAATGCGGTGGAGGAAGACGATCCCGTCCCGGCCCCTCCCGCACAGCGAGGTGGGCGTTCCGGGCCCCCGCGAGCTCCGCGACCATCTCCGTGAGCTGGTGGTAGTGGGTGGCGAGGAGACATCGGGCCCCCGACCGGTCGTGGAGGTAGCGCAGCGTCGCCCACGCCAGCGCGAGCCCGTCGAAGGTGCTGGTTCCCCGGCCGACCTCGTCCAGGAGTACCAGCGAACGATCGTCAGCGGAACGGAGGATTTCGGCGACCTCACTCATCTCGACCATGAAGCTCGACTTGCCGCGCCCGATCTCGTCCGTAAATCCCATCCGCGTGAATAGGCGGCTCACGAGGCCCACCCTCGCGTACTTGACGGGAACGTAGGAACCGGCCTGGGCAAGTACGACCAGTAGTCCGACCTGGCGCATGTAGGTCGACTTTCCCGACATGTTCGGTCCCGTCAGGACGACCATCCGTCCGTGCTCCGGGTCGAGTTCGGTGTCGTTCGGAACGAAGGCCGTCCCCGAAGCGCGTTCGAGCACCGGGTGCCGCCCCTCGCGGATCACCAACGCCGTCGAGTCCTCGACGACGGGTCGGACGTAGCCGCGGGTCTGGGCCAGGTGGGCGAACGTCGCCAGCGCGTCCAGCTCGCCGACCGCCCGGGCGACGCGGTGGATCGCCGGGACCCAGTGGTCGACCTGGCCCAGGAACTCCTCCCAGTTGGTGGCCTCGGCCGCGCCCGCCTGTTCCCGCGCGTCGAGGATCCGGTGCTCGAGTTCCTCGAGCCGGTCGGAGGTGAACCGCTCGGCCTGGGCGACCGTCTGGCGACGGCGGAAGTGGGAGGGGACTCGGGGGAGGTGCGGACGCGTGACCTCGAAGTAGTACCCGAAGACCTGGTTGTAGGCGATCTTGAGCGTCTTGATCCCCGACGCGTCCTGTTCCGAGCGCTCGAGCTCGGTTAGCTCCTTCAGGGCCGCGCGCTCCGAGTCGCGCCACCGGTCGACCTCCGGCGCGTGACCCGGTCGGAAGAGCGGGCCGGCGTCCTCGCGGTTCGGTAGCTCGTCCGGAAGCGCGGCGGTCAAGAGGGCCACGAGCTCGGTCGGAGGGCGGGTCTCCTCGCTCAAGGCGGCCAGGCGGTGCCCGAGCGGGGCCTCGGCGAGCCAGGACGGTACCCGTTCGACCACGCGAAGTCCGCTCCGCAGCACGCCCAACTCGGTAGGACGGACCCGTCGGCCCGCAACGCGCGAGGCGATGCGGGCGAGGTCGGCGACGCCGTGGAGCATCGCGCGGAGTTCCTCCAGTGCCGCGCCCCGTGCGATCAGCCCGGCGACCGCCTCCTGCCGGGCCTCGATCGCCGGGATGTCCGCGAGCGGATTCGCGAGCCAGAAGGAGAGGGTCCTTCGGCCGGGTGCAGTCACCGTCTCGTCCCAGGTCTCGAGCAGCGTCGGCCCGCTCGGGTCGTCCGGATTCATCGGGCGGCGGATCTCGAGATGGCGGAGCGTTTTCGCATCGAGGGCGAGTCGACGAAGACCGGGACCCCGGGCGACGAGCGTGAGATGCGGGAGGAGTCGCGGCTCCGTCGCTCGAAGGTAGGCGGCGAGACGACGGTCCGCCTCCAGCAGCGCCTCGGCCCCCACGAACCCCTCCCGGAGCGATTCGGGCAGTTCGGCGGCCGCGGCCGGCGAGGGCGCGGGCTCGAGCCGTGCGGCCGGATACTCCCGACCGAGGGCGCGGGAAAGCGACCCGGCGGAGGAGCCCTCCCCGACCCACAGGATCTCGCGAGGCTGGAACGGGGCCAGGATCGAGACGACCCCTTCCGGCCCGGGTCCGTCGGCCAGTCCATGGTACCACTCCCCCGTGGTGATGTCGACCGCGGCGTACTCACCGCCCGTGTCCCGGACCACGACCGCGGCGAGGAAGTTGTGATCGGGGCCACCCAAGATCCGGTCCTCGACGACGGTTCCGGGGGTGACGACCCGGGTCACTTCCCGACGCACGAGCCCCTTGGCGAAGCGGGCGTCCTCCACCTGGTCGCAGATCGCGACCTTGTACCCCTTTCGCACCAGGCGGCCGAGGTACGTATCGACCGCGTGATGCGGGACCCCGGCCATCGGGGTCCGGACCCCTTGCGCGTCCGCCGAGCGCGCCGTGAGCACGACGTCCACCTCCCGGGCGAGCAGGCGCGCGTCGTCTCCGAACGTCTCGTAGAAGTCGCCGACGCGGAAGAGGACGAGGTGGCCCGGGTACCGCGCCTTCACGCCCTCGTACTGTTCCAAGAGGGGGGTCGAGACGCTCGCCGCCGGCATGGTCCGCCCGGCGAGCGGGGCCGCGCTTATAATCGGGACCGGGGGTGGATGGAACACGGGGAGCGGCCCGCCGGGTTTCCACGCCGATGACCGAACCGAGCCCGATGTACCGGGACCTGGCCGTCTTCTACGATCGGATCTACACGTGGAAGGACTACCGGTCGCAGACCGCCCACCTCGTGAAGCTGGCCCGTCGATACGGTCGATCGTCCGGCCGTCGATGGCTGGACGTCGCCTGCGGTACCGGGCGTCACCTCGAACTCCTCCGGCGCCAGTTCGACGTGGTCGGCGTGGACCTGAGCGCACCGATGCTGCGCGAGGCGCGCCGCCGTCTGCCGGGGATCCGTCTCGTTCGGGGTGACATGCGGTCGTTCGACCTCGGCGAAACGTTCGATGTCGTGAGTTGTTTGTTCAGCGCGATCGGGTACCTCCGGACGGAGGCCGATCTGAGGCGGGCCTTCCGCTCCTTCGCCCACCACCTGGTCCCCGGGGGGGTCGTGCTGATGGAGCCCTGGATCGCGCCGCCCGAGTTCCGTCCCGGCCATGTCAGCCTCGACGTCTACCAAGACGACGGGACCAAGATCGTACGCGGCGGCTTCGCGGAGCGACGGGGAGCGATCTCCCGGATCGTGTTCGACTACCTGATCGGTGAGGAGGGTAGTGGGTTCCGGCATGTCCGCGAGGTGGAGGAGCTTAGGCTGGTGCCGTACCCTCGCCTTCGTCGGCTCCTCGAGGACGCGGGGCTCCGGGCCACTTGGGTCCGTCCGCAGAAGGCCACCCGCGCCGCCCGGGGCGTGCTCGTCGGCGTGGCGCCCGGGGAACGCTGAGGGGGAGATTTGAACTCCCGTGGCGAAACCGCCACCAGCTTTCAAGGCTGGCGCCTTACCGGGCTAGGCTACCTCAGCAACGACGCGACCGGGCCTCTCGGGAATAAACCCTCTTCTTAAGGGGCCCACGGGGGTCGGGAGTGCAGGTGCCGGGAGTTTCGCGGCGGATCGATCCGGTCCGCCGATTTGAACCCGGGCGGTCAGCTTGGAGGGCTGACATCCTACCACTAGATTACACCTGCACGGACTCCCGTGGACGGGGCCGCGGACCGCCTTCCGTGACTAATGCTTTGCCGTCGAACCATGCCCGGCGGGAGCCGTCAGATCGACCAGGGCCACCCGTTCGAGGACGAGCCCCTCCCACCCCGACGGCGGCACGACGGCCCGCTCGGCGGACGTGATGCCCAGTCGATCGAGCAGGACCTCATCGACCGCCCTTGGAAACGCACGCGGGTAGGGTTCGAGCCCGAACCGCGGGATCAACACCACCGGATCCAGCGGCCGCTCGGCGACGACGACCAGTTCCTCGGACGCGTCCGTGACTCCGACCTTTGCGAGGGCCCGGGGAAGCTGGTCGTCGCCCGCGACGTAGAGTGCGAACTCGGCCCCCCGGTCGCGGAGGCGCGTCTCGCCTCGGGTCCGCGAACGTCCCAGATGGGCCCAGGCCGAGAGCAGGTGGCGCTCTCCCGCGATCGATCGGGCATCGAAGATCGCGATCAAGGTGAGCTGGTCCTTCGCGACCGCGCGGAGGGATTGGATCAATTCCGTGGTCGTGGGCACCCCCGGGCGGGGCCGACGCGCACCGACCGCCTGGAGGCTCCGTTCCGCGGGCGGGGGAAGCGGAGTCACGACTCACTCCCGGAGGAAGGCGAGGAAGGCTTCCCGGGTCCGGGGCCGGAGGGTGTAGTTCTCGCGCTTCTCCTGGGCGATGGTCGAGGTCGGCGTGGGCCCGTAGTCGTGCCCCGGCAGGACGACCAAGGCGTCGTCCAGGGCCACCACCCGACGGAGGAGGCTGTCGTACATCTCCGCGGGGTCGCCTCCGGGGAGGTCGGTCCGTCCGCACTCGCCCACAAAAAGCGTGTCGCCCGTGGCGACATTCCCCTCGAAGATGTAGAGGACGCTGTCCTTGGTGTGGCCCGGGGTATGGACGACCTCGAACCGGAGCGGACCGGCCGTGAACCGGTCTCCGTCCTCCACCGATACATCCTGGCCCAAGGGGGCGACCTTGTGGGCGACGACCGTCGCCCCCGTCCGCTCCTTCACGTCCTGATTGCCCGCCACGTGGTCCTGGTGGCTGTGCGTGTTGAGGATGTATCGGACCTTCACGTGCTTCGCGTCGATCGCCTTCAGGACCGGGTCGATCCCGTAGGAAGGGTCGATCACGACCCCCTCCCCTCCCTCCCGGTCCGCCACCAGGTACGTGAAGTTGAGGTAGGGCCCGACGCGGGTACTGGTCGAGCAGCATCGGGCCCACGAGCGGGGGGGCCTATTTGACGCTGAACCGTCCCGTCAGCCCATCGGAGGCACCGCGACGGTCTTTCGACCGGTGACGGCGTCGAGTACGACCCGTCCCTCGTGCCCCTCCGCGTACCAGTGGGGCAGGTAGACGAGCTGGAGTGGGCCGAGGCGAACATCGTCGGTGGACGGGGGCACTCGTCGGGTCTCGATCACGAGGGCGCCGCCGTGTTGCTCCGTGTGATCGACGTGAATGACGTGGTGGCGCCGGATCGCCTCCATGGCGATCCCCGCTGCCTCGGCGGCGGCGAGCTCGGGCGCGATGAATTGGTGGGGGAGGTCGAGGGTCGCGACCAGCTCCCGATCTCCGTCCTCCCAGACCTCCGCCTGACGGGACACTGCATGGACCGCGACCATCCGGTCGAGCGTCGAGCTCCGGGCCCCGTACGGAGAGGCGGGACGGACCCGATACGGCGCGACGTAGTATGGGACCAGGCGCAACGTGAAGCGCGGCCCATCCACGCCGGCAAGGAGCTCGGCCTCCGCGCGGCCGATGCGAGGTCGCACGATGCGCGCGCCCTCCGGGAGCAGGGCGAACGGCGCGTCCAGGGGCGGGCCGGGACCGTCCTCCTCCCCCCCGACGATCGCGGGCAGGAGGATCTCTCCGAGGGCAGGTCCCAGGGTCGAGGGGTCGAAGATCTCAATCCCGCGGTCGGCCGCGACCGCGCGGGCGGCCGGGCCGGGGTCCTCGTCGTACACCAGGATCCGGTGGATCGAGTCCGGAGGAAACAGGCCCTCCACCTCGACCGGCGATCGGGAGGACGGGGCGATCACGACGGACCGTCGGTCCCGGATCCGAACGGCCACCACCGTCTCGTTCCGCGTCTCGACCCGATACCCCGCCGCCGTCAGGAGACGGGCGAGGACGGAGGACGTGGCCGGTACGTGGGGCATAGGGCGCTCGACGTAACCCCCTCCATATCTCGCTTCCGTTCGTAAGGCGATGTTTCGGAGGCACCGAACGCCGGCCGGGCGCCCGCCCATCCGAAGACAACCTATTTAGGTCGCACCGGGTCCAAACGCCTGTCGATGGGCGAGACCATCACGCTTCGGGTCGCGGAGGCCTTCCAGCAAGACATTGGTCTCGGGACCGCCCGACTGGACGTCCAGACCCGGCAGCGCCTCAAGGTGGGGCTCGGAGATGTGGTCGAGATCCGTGGCCGGAAGGCCACGCCCGCCGTGGTTAGCCGTGCCCAGCCCGATGACGAAGGGAAGGGCCTCGTCCGGATCGAAGCCGTGGTGCGGCGGAACGCCGGCGTCAGCATCGGCGATCGCATCTCGGTCCAGCGGATCGACTGCCCGAACGCGGACTCCGTCACCATCGCTCCCATCTACGCCGGCTCGGCCCGGATGGACCTCGGCCCCGGCTTGGAGAGCTTTGTTGCGAAAGCCCTCGCCCGACGCCCGTTCGTCCGGGGGGATGTGTTCGTCATTCCGGGCGTGTTCCTGATGGGCGGATCCCTGCCCTTCATGGTCGTGGCGACCCAGCCCAAGGGGTTCGTCCAGGTCGCTCCCGCGACGCTCATCACGATCAAGGAAGAGACGGTTAGCGAGACCGAGGTCGCCGCTCCCCGCATCTCCTACGAGGACATCGGGGGGCTCAAGGAGAAACTGGGGCGAGTGCGGGAGATGATCGAGCTCCCCTTGAAGCATCCGGAGCTCTTCGACCGACTCGCGATCACTCCGCCGAAGGGCGTGCTCCTCTACGGGCCCCCCGGCACCGGCAAGACCCTGATCGCCAAAGCGGTGGCGAACGAGGCGGGGGCTCACTTCATCGGGATCCAGGGCCCGGAGATCATCTCGAAGTACTACGGAGAAAGCGAGAAGGAGCTCCGCGAGAAGTTCGAGGAGGCCGAGAAGAACGCCCCCTCCGTCATCTTCATCGACGAGCTCGACTCGATCGCCCCCCGGCGCGACGAAGTCGTGGGCGAAGTGGAGCGACGGGTCGTCGCCCAGCTTCTGACCCTCATGGACGGTCTCTCCGGTCGCGGGAACGTGATCGTCATCGCGGCGACCAACCGCGAGGAGGCGATCGACCCCGCCCTCCGCCGGCCGGGCCGGTTCGACCGCGAGATCGAGATCGGGGTGCCGACCCAGGAGGGGCGGCTCGAGATCCTCCAGATCCATACGCGCGGCATGCCGATCGAGGGCACCGAGAAGGAGCGCGAGAAGCTCCTGAAGGACCTGGCGGCCCAGAGTCACGGCTTCGTGGGCGCGGACCTCTCCTCCCTCGGCCGAGAGGCGGCGATGCGTGCCCTCCGCCGCTACCTGCCCGAGATCGATTTTGATCAGCCGATCCCTCTCTCGCTGCTCGAGCGGATGAAGGTCACGGAGACCGACTTCCGCGAGGCGCTCAAGTCGATCGAGCCGTCCAGCCTTCGGGACGTCACCGTCGAGATCCCGACGACCCGTTGGGAGGAGGTCGGCGGGGTCGAGCGGGTGCGCCGGATCCTGGAAGAATCGGTGGAGCTTCCGTTCAAGAATCCCCAGGCGTACCGTCACATCGGGATCGAGCCGCCCCGCGGGATCCTGCTCTACGGTCCACCGGGGGTCGGTAAGACCCTGCTCGCCAAGGCGGCCGCAACCGAGAGCCAGGCGAACTTCATCTCGGTCAAAGGGCCCGAAGTCATGAGCAAGTGGGTCGGCGAGAGCGAAAAGGCGATCCGGATGATCTTCAAGAAGGCCCGTCAGGCCTCCCCCTCCATCGTCTTCATCGACGAGATCGACTCGATCGCACCCCGCCGCGGGCTGCAGAGCTCCAGTGGGGTCACGGAGCGGATCGTGAACCAACTGCTCACGTCGATCGACGGCTTGGAGAGCCTCGAACGCGTGCTCGTGATCGCGGCGACCAACCGGCCCGACATCCTGGACGAAGCCCTGCTGCGGACCGGGCGATTCGACCGACTCCTCTACGTCGAGCCCCCCAATGTCGCCGGGCGGATCGAGATCCTGAAGGTCCACTCGAAGCGGATGCCGCTGGCGGACGACGTCGACCTCGCCGCGATCGCCGGCCGCACCGAGGGGTTCGTCGGGAGCGACCTCGCCGCCCTCTGCCGGGAGGCCGGCCTCACCGCGCTGCGCGAGAATGTGCGGGCGTCCAAGGTCACCAAGGCCCATTTTGAGGCCGCGCTCCACCAGGTCCGGGCCTCATGCGACGCCGAATCGCTCCGCTCCTACGAGGAGTATGAGAAGCGCCTGATGCGCGACCGCTCCGCCCCGCGGAACGAGACGGTCCCGGGCATCTACCGGTAGGTCCTACCGGGGCCGGGAACGGCGCGCCGAATATCGGCGAGCAAGCTATATGTAGCAGGGCCAAGTTCGGCGCCGCGCCCCCGATAAGGGGGCGGAGAAAACGGGAGTCGTGAAGCAGGTGGTCCGGCACTGGTCCCACGCCGCGCTGTGGGTCCTGGCTATGGTCGTGCTGGCGGGAACGCTGGCCTCCGTGGTCGGGCTCGCAGGAGCCTCGTCGCCCAAGTACACGCTGACTGGAATCGTCGACCAGCCCGGGGTAAACACGCCCCCGGTTCCGGCAGGGGTACAGGTCGACCTGGTCTCGCGGGCGACCGGCGCGGTCTACACGACCACCGTGACCGGCACCGGCGGCAGCTTCTCGTTCTCCAGCACCGGGACCGCCTCGACCCTCCAGCCCGGCTGGTGGGGCGTCTACGTCCCTGCCCAGACCAACGTCACGTTACCGTCGTGCAAGCCGTGCGGCGTCCTCCCCCAGACCGCCGCCCCCCAGTTCAGCTACTACAACAACACCGACCTGACGACCACCACCTACGAGACGACCATCGGCAATGTGTCGGTCGTCGCCTACACGGCGATCCTGAAGGGGATCGTCACGGCCGGCGGCAGCCCCGTGGCCGGTGGGACGGTCTCGCTCCTGGCGCCCCAGTACAATGGCGTCACCCTGGTCAACAACACGACCCTGACGAACGGCAGCTACGCGCTGAAGGTACCCGTCGGGACCTGGATCGTGAAGACGACGCAGCCGGGCCCGACCACGTACTACAACATCAGCACCCGGACGATCGTTCCGGGAACTAATGCGTTCAGCCCGAACATCCAGAACTTCTTGGTTTCGGGTCGCGAGCGGATCGCTTCGGGAGCCCCCGTAGTGGGGATCGGGAATGTCACCCTCTACGATACGGCCACGCACAATATCTTCTCGGCCCCGACCGATACCGGATACTACTCCATCGGAACCTACGTCGGCAGCTTTGATGTGATCCTCGCGACCGCCGGCTACGCCACGGCCTGGTACCCCCTCACCGTCGCCGGGCCGGGACAGGTCGTCCAGGACGTCACCGTGGCCCCCGCGGCCACGAGCTCGCTCGCCGTGTTCAACACGACGGTCAACCTGGGATCCCTCTTCCCCACCTCGGGGACGGGGTCCGTGACCGTCACGACCCAAGCCCAGCTCGGAAATGACTCGGTCGTCTCGGGCCTCGGCAACGCCAGCGTTCGTCAGCTTTGGGCCCAGCTCGGCCTGACCTACACCGGCACGCCGACCTTCCCCGCGACCGACAACGCGAGCGTCGCGGCCTGGGTCAGCTCGAACGGACCGTTCTTCCCGGCCGTCCAGGCCGGCCTCCAGGTCAACGGGACCGGGTTCCTGGCCCCGAAGGTTGCGCCCGCGCTCCAGAACTTCTCCTCGAGCTGCACGACCACGTGCACGCTCACGACCGCGGGAGGGATCTCCTATGCGTGGAGCTCCAGCTACGCGATCAACGGCACAGTCGCCCGGAACTCGAGCACGTACACGCTCTCGTTCGGCTTCCGCCACCCGAGCTCCTCCTCGGAGGTCTACAATTACACCTTCCTCCTGCCGCAGGACTACGTCCTCGCCGCGAGCACGAGCGCGCCCCCGCAGACGTCGCTCTACCCCGACGGGACCGGCCACACGTGGACGTCGTTCACGCTCGCCTCGCTCCCCTCGACCACCGCGGTCGGGTCGGCGAGCGTGACGCTCGTCAAGGTCGCGAACCTAACGGCGAACGTCAACATCTCGGTGAAGAGCTTCACGTTCTCCTCGCGGAACGTGCTGAACGCGACCCACAACAACTACACGGTGATCGTGGGCGCCGGGCAGAACGTCACCTTCAGCGCCCTCAACTCGACCTACCCCGCCGGCACCAACGGGACCAAGTTCGTCTGGAACTTCGGGGACGCGAGCCCGCCGTTGACCACGCCGAACGCCACGGTCAACCACACGTACTCGACCGCGAGCGGCGCCACCCCGTACGCAGGCACGCTCAATGTAACGAGCTCGGGCGGGATCACGAACGAGACGAATTTCTTCGTGTGGGTTGGCCAGGGGACTGTCTCCGCCTCCATCCTCGGGAACTGGTCCTCGAGCTCCTACAACGCCGCCGGGCCCTATGCGAAGGTCAATTGGTCGACGCTCCTCCACTTCAATGCGACCAAGAGCGTGGCGACGCTCTCGCCGACCGCGCCGATCAAGAACGTGATCTCGATCAGCGTGTGGACGTTCACCGCGAAGGGGTACAGTACACCGTCAACCTCTCGGCGAGCTCCCGGGCGCAGCCGCTCGGCAACGTGACGCTCCAGTTCTTGGGAGCGGGGATCTACTACGCGAACGGCGTGACCGTGAACGGCACCGGCGTTCCGCTGAAGGGCTGGCAGTACAACGTCACCTTGACCGTCTGGTCGGGCACCGGCCAGAGCGCGACCGCGAAGTTCACGATCCTGGTGAACGATACCGAGAAGCCGACGCCCGCCTTCCGCCTCCAGAACTCGGCCGGCAAGTCGATCTCGGGCTCGGGGATCCAGGTGGCCTCGAACGGGACCGCCCGGGTCATCCTGAACGCGTCGAATGCGACGGACCCCCACAACGGGTCGGTCTCGAAGTACTACTGGCTGGTTACGAACTCGGCGAACACTTCGGTCCACACCGGGTTCAACTACACGGTGGTCCGACCGAACGGGACCCTCCCCGGTCTCTGGCTCGACCCGCAGAACACGAGCTACACGATCAACCTGACCGTTTGGGACCTGAACGGGAACCACGCCTACACGACGCAATCCCTGCTCGTGTCGGTCAATTCGACGCTGAACGTGATCATGGCGGCGAACAACCTGACCGCTCCGACGACGTTCACCGAAGGTACGTCCTACACCTTCTGGGTGAACATCTCGGTCGGCGGCGGGGCCTCCGCAGTCGCAAAGAACGTCTCCGTCTCATGGTACCTGCTCTCGCCCAGCGGGACGGGAAGCCGAACGTTCATCGGCGGCACGACCTCGTTCTACAACTACACGGGCGGGGTCGTGAACACCGTCTCGTTCGCCTCGGGGAAGATCCCGACGATGAACTTCAACACGACCTACCGGGCTCAGGTCAGCTGGACCCCCAGTTCGACCGGGAACTTCCTGCTGTATGCCAACGTGACGGCGAGCAATGAGTACGTCGGCAACTACGTGTCCGGGACGAACCTGGCCCAGCAGTCGGTGACCGTCAACCCGAACCCGACGACCCAGCTCCTGATCGATGTCGGGATCGTGGCCGCCGCGATCGTGGTGATCGTGCTCATCGTCTTCTGGCTCCGACTCCGCGCGAAGCGCGCGGCGGCCCCGCCGAGCCGGCCGGGCCGCGGCGGCAAGACGAAGGAGAAGGAAGAAGAGAAGGACGACGACGAGGACGACGACAAGTAGGCCGTCCGTCCCCTTCGCCCGAACCCCTTCCATTGGATTCTTGCCCCCAGCCGCTCGCTGGGGGGCGCGACGACGCCTAACCGGATCCCGTGCACCCAGCCGGTCGAAGTAGCCCACGTCCTGGATCTCGCCCCCGCGGGGCGGCGCTGCGATGGGTCGGCCTAGCCGTAAGGGCCGACTTCGTCGAGCAGGTCGACGTGGGTGAGCAGCATCCGGCGGCAGCAGTACCGCTCGAGGCCCAGCGCATCCAGGACCAGGCCAGCGTCCTCTCCCCGGGCCGTCCGCTCGCGGTACTCGTCCCAGTGCTGGCCGACGACCGCCCCGCAGGTGAAACAGCGGACCGGTATCATCATCGTCATGGGTCTTCCTCCGTCCTCAGCGGTACGACTTCTGCCGGCGCTTTCGGGCCCCGCGGCCGCCGGGCCGCTTCGGGAGCTTTCGGCGGGGGTCGCTGACGATGAGCGAACGGTCGTAATGACGGAACATCTCCCTCAGCTGATCGTCCTTCAGCCAGGAGAGGAGACCGCGGGCCACGGCCGTACGGGCGGCCGAAGCCTGCCCGACGATGCCACCGCCGCGGACGTAGACCGCGATATCGAGGGTCTTCGTTCGGTCGCCGACCATGAGGAGGGGCTCCTGGATCTTCTGCCGGACCATCTCGGGCTCGACGAGCTCGAGGGGCCGGTCGTTGACCCGTACCTTGCCGATCCCCTTGCGGACGGTGGCCCGGGCCACCGCGGTCTTCCGCTTGCCGGTCGCCAGCACGATCACCGGGGCTTTCATACGTGGGCTCCCAAGAGCCGGGTGATCTCCGCGAGGGTCAGGGGCGGCCGAAGGGCCGGACGGGCCCGGGCGCCCTCGAGCGTCTCGGTAGGGGCCCCCTGGTACGGCGCGGGGACGCCGATGTGGACCTCGAGGCGGTCCATCGCGATCTTGCCGCGGGTCTTCAGGTGGGGCACCATGCCGCGGACGGTCCGCCGGAAGATCCGGTCGGGGTAGCGCGGGAAGTGCGGGCCGCTGCGCACCGAGCCGCGGGCGCGGGCGGCGGTGTAGAAAGCGAGAACGTTGGGGCGATTTCCGGTGACGACCGCCTGCTCGGCGTTGACCACGACGATCGACTCCCCGTTCAGGAGTCGTTTCGCGATGAGGCTGGCCGCGCGACCCAGGACCAACCCGGACGCGTCCACGACGGTGGGCTTCGGGGCTTCGGGGGCGTCAGCCAATGACCCGTACCCCCGCCCCATCGGGCTTCGATTTCACGAGGTCGTGGAGCGACAGGGCGACGCCGCCCGCGGCGTGGATCTTGGTCTTCGCCTGGACGGAGTAGGAGAAGGCTGCCACGGTGAGGCGCTTCGACAGCGTACCGTCGGAGAGGACCTTGCCGGGAACGACCACGGTCTCCTCGGCTGCAGCGACGCGTTCGAGATGTCCCACGCTCACGGGCCGGGACGGATGGCGGGCGCGCTCCAGGTCGTCCGCGACCGAGGCCCACACCGGGGCGTCGTGCGAGCGGGCCGCGCGACGAAGATCCCGGATCGCCCGGAGCAACTCCGGGTTTCCCTTGACGTGAGAACGGGCCATAGGCGGGTCGCCTCCGACCCGGGTGCGTGATATAAGCGTTGCCGGCCGCCGGGCACGGACGCGCGACGCCGGCGGCCAAAGACGACGCGCGCGACGCGCCGACGGGGGCCGCGGAGCGGTCGTTCACCGCCGAAGGAGGCTTCCGCTCGCCGTGAACGATTAAATAGTGCCCTCCGCCATCCTCGCCCGAGGCCCTCACCCATGCGTAAGTTCCTTACCGAGCTCCGCGGCAAGACCGTGATGACGAACGACGGCCAGATCCTCGGACTCATCGACAACTTCGTCGTCGACACCATGACGGGCGGGATCGCCCACGTTCTCGTGACCCCGAGCGAGGATGTCGAGCAGCGACTTTTCCAGAGCGACGCGTCGGGCCGGCTCGTGCTCCCCTTCAAGAGCATGCGGGCGGTCAAGGACGTTGTCGTGATGGACATTGGGAAGTAGCGCCCCGACTCCCTCGCTCATCTCCGTCGTAATCACGGTCCGGAACGAGGAGCTCCACCTCGCCCAACTGCTCGACAGTCTTGTCGGGCAGGAGCCCCCGGTCGAGATCGTGCTGGTCGAGGCGGCGAGCCGGGACCGAACGCTCGAGATCGCGCGGGAGTACGAGCGCCGGTATCCGAAGCTTCTTCGGGTGATCGAGCGGTCCGGCTCGCGCGGGGTCGGCCGGAACACGGGCGTAGCGGCGGCCCACGGCGAGTACGTCGCCTTCATTGACGGAGACTGCTTCGCAGATTCCCAGTGGATCCGCACCCTGCGTGGCGCCCTCGCCGGCTCGCCCGTGGTCGCCGGTCGGACGGTGACCGTGGGTCGGCCCAACTTCGGCCACTTGGAGCGGGTCGAGCTGTTCGTGAGTGGGTACGACGTGACGTATCCATCGTGCAACCTCGCGTACCGACGGGACCTCTTCCTTCGGCTCGGGGGGTTCGACCCCCGGTTCGTGACGGCCGAGGACATCGACCTCAATCTCCGGGCGGTGGAGGCCGGGGTCGACATCCGGTACGAGCCCAATGCCGTGGTCTACCACCACATCCGGACGACGTTCATCCGGTTCCTCTACCAGGCGTTCTGGAACGGTTACGGACGCAAGCAGCTCACCGAGAAGCAGGGCGAGCTGTGGGGACGGTACCGGATCCGTCGGCTCCTGAGCGGCCAGCGATCTCCCATCGCATGGGCCCGACTCACGGCCGCCATCCTGGGCTACCTGTTCCGCGTGTGCACCGGCGGCGACCACCGCCTCACCCGGGTCACGGCGGGCGCCCGCCCGGGAACGAAGTAAACGGACCGGGGAGCGTGGGGACGCTAGTTCGCCTTCAGGAGCTCGGCGACCTTCGCGACCTCGTCCATGACCTTGGCCACGTCGGCGTTCTTGTCAACGACCGCGACCAGGAGGGCCTTCTTGCCGCTCCCGACGATGATCGTCTTGGAATCGTTCCCCTCGATGAGGATCCGCTCGGGGGGAGAGCGGTTGAGCTCGGTGTTGGCCGTGGCGGCTGCCCCCAAGATGGTCGCGCACATGATGGCGAACGTCTCGGTGTAGACTCCCGCCGGCACGTCCGCGTAGAGGACCAGACCGTCCCGCGAGACGAGCGCAGTCGCCGTCCCCGCGATGCGGGCCTTCAGCTCCTTGATCACGGTGCCGACGTTCCCGGTGGCCATCATCGATTCGAGTTCCTCCTTAGAGTTCCTCTACGTGGAAACGACACTCGGGTTGGCCGGTACCTGGCACACATCTCCTCTGTGCATTTAACTCGCCCCCCCTTAAAACGTTCGTAGAACTCGCGAAGGATGCCCCGGAGGCGGTGGCAGGTGGGAATGTCGCTGGGAGCGACCTCGATCGAGCCGTGGACGACCACTTCCGTCTCGGAAAACCGGACGTCCGTGACCCAGCCCCGCTCCTTCAGCTCCTGGCCCGCGCGCTCGAAATAATGGGCCCGGTCCTTGAGGGCCAGCTCGGCCATGGGGGCGCCGAGGACGGACCCCTCCTTGAAGAACAGGCCGTGGCAGGCGTGCGACATGACGCCTTCGTAGAGCTCCTTGATCTGGCGGAGCTCATCCTGGTCCAGCTTGACCTGACGCATTCCGAGGGCGGGACCGCCCCCTCTTGTATATAGGTTACCGGCCGAGCGCAACGACCCGGCGGACCGTCACCCTCGGCCGGTCTTCTGCAGTTCCATCAAGTCCTCGGTGGAGACCTTCTCGCCCTTCTTGAGCCGGGCGAGGAAGTCCTCCTCCCGTGGGGGCTCCGCGTCCGCCCAGCTCTGGGGGGCTCGGCCGCCGCGGGCCGCGTAGAGCATCTTCTCGATGTCGCGGACCTCCTCGATGGCCGCGATGTGGGCTCGGTGGGCCTCGTCCGCCGCGGTCTTGACCTCGATGAGCTTCGCTTGGATCTCGTCGGCCTGGCGGCGCAGCTCGTCGACGGTCTCGTACAGGGCGACCATCGACTCGTGCTCCTTCTGGGCGTCCTCGGCGAGCTGGCCGACGGCCGCGTGGTGCTTCTCGGCCTCGTCCCGCGCTTCCGTGAACGCCTTCAGGGTCGCCTCCACCTCGGGGTCCTGGCGGAGCTGGTCGTCCTGCTCCCGGATCCCGGCCTCGAGCCGCTTCATCTCCTCGATGAGGCGCTTTTCCTGCTCGCCCGTGAGGGCGGTCGTCATGTGGCGGAACTCGAGTTCCTTGAGCTCCTTCCGCAATCGCCAGACCGGGACCGCGCCGGGTCGGGGGACGCGGGCCCGCTTCAGCTCCTGGACCTTGTCGCCGAGCTCCTGGAGCTTCCGGTTCCACTCCTCCCTCAGCCGCTTCGCTTCGCGGACGTCCGCGTTCAACTGGTCGCGGTGTCGGCGGTGGTCCTGCGCCTCCGCGCTTCGGCCGTGGAGCTCGTCCAGGATCCGACCGCGTTCGTCGGCGGTGGTACGGGCCTCCGCGTTCAGTTTATCGCGACGGGCCCGGTGCTCATCC